>NZ_JBFBBS010000008.1:0-286913 GCF_040682835.1 Streptomyces sp. NPDC051104
CGGCAGTCGAGTTGGGACAGCATCTCCTCCGTGATCGCCATACCAGGCCAACGAGCCGCTGATCAGGAAGCAACAGGTTGATTCTTGACGGCTTCTGTGAACCCAGCACCTCTGGTGGCGGGCTTCGGGGAAGACCTCCGCGAGGGCCTTCCAGAAGCCGAGCGCGCCGTCGCCGACGGCCAGGACCGGGGCTCGCGTGCCCCGGCGGGCGCAGTCGCGTAGCAGTCCCGCCCACGCCTCGGACGATTCGCGGTAGCCGTCCGTCATCGCGATCAGTTCCTTCGTGCCGTCCGCGCGCACGCCCATCAGCACCAGTACCGCGGCTTTCGCCTCCTCCAGGCGTATGCGCAGGTGGACGCCGTCCGCCCAGACGTACACGTAGTCCGTGGCGGACAGATCACGGTCCATGAACGCGGTGTGGTCGGCCTGCCACTGCGTGGTCAGCCGGGTCACCGTCGCGGGCGAGAGGCCGGCCGAGGAGCCGAGGAACTGCTCCAGCGCGGGCACGAAGTCGCCCGAGGACAGGCCGTGCAGGTAGAGCAGTGGCAGCACCTCGCTGATCTTCGGGGACTTCCGACACCACGGCGGCAAAATCGCCGAGGAGAACCGCTTGCGCTCGCCGGTGACCTCGTCCACCCGCTTGTCATTGACCCGCGGCGCCCTCACCTCGACCGCTCCGGCCACGGTAGTGACCTTCCTGGGCTGGTTGTAGCCATTACGGACCACCAGCCGATGCCCGTCACCGTCCCGTTCGCCAGCCAACTCGGCTATGCATGCCTCGACTTCGGCTTCCAGCGCGGCGGCCAGCATCCGCCGGGCACCCTCACGGACGATCTCATCCAGCAGCGAACTGCCGCTTGGCGTGGTGCCGTCCTCGTTGACTACCGTAAGCACGGGCGTGCCTTCCCGACCGACGCTGCAACGTCGGCCTTGCTCGATGATCTATCGATCGATCCATCGGGAAGGTACGCCCCCTTCCGTCAGACCGATCCACAGGTCTTGAGCATTGCTCGCGGAAGAACGTGTCGGCGCACTATGTCGTCCGGTCGGCGGACGGGCACATCGCGCAGTGCGTCCGCGAGCACGACATCGCCTGGCACGCGGGCAACTGGGACTACAACACACGGAGCATCGGCATCGAGCACGAAGGGTGGGTGGACCGTCCCGGATATTTCACGGAAGCCCTGTACGAGGAGTCGGCCAGACTCACGGCGGCGATCTGTGCCCGTCACGGCATCCCGAAGGACCGGGCGCACATCATCGGCCACTACGAGGTCCCGGGCACCGACCACACCGACCCCCGACCGAACTGGGACTGGACGCGCTACATGTGGCTGGTCAACGTCTCTTGACGCCCGCGCGCGAACTGCCGGTCCCGTTCGGGTCGATGGCGGTCGAAACGGTTGTCGGCGGCCGACCCCGGAGTGACGATGTCACCCATCGCACCGCCGTTCCCGGGAGGCCGAGTTGACCGAGCCGTGGGTGGCCCTGGAGCCAGGGGCCGATCCCGTCGAACGGGTGCGGGAGCTGCGTCGCGCGCATGAAAGGTTCACGGCGGTGGGGACGGTGGCGCGGCGGGTCCGTCCTGTTGTGGCCGACTCTTGGCGGCGTTCGGCGCTGGCGGGCGTCGGACCGGACGGTACGGCGCCGGTGGAGCTGACGGACGGCGACCTCGGCTCGTACCGGGCCGAGCATCCGCTCGCTCGGGTGATGCCGCTGGTGCGTGAACTGATGGGCCCGTTCGCGGCGGACGGCGAGCATCTGCTGGCGGTGTGCGACGCGCAGGGCAGGCTGCTGTGGGTCGAGGGACATCCGGCGACACGACGTCGGGCGGACAGCATGAACTTCGTGCCGGGTGCCCGCTGGGCGGAGTCCGCGGTAGGGACGAACGCGCCGGGGACGGCCGTCGCGGTGGACCGGCCGGTGCAGGTGTTCGCCGCCGAGCACTTCGTCCGGCGGGTCCAGCCGTGGACGTGCGCGGCGGCGCCGGTGCACGATCCACGCACCGGGCGGGTGATCGGCGCGCTGGACATCACCGGCGGGGACCGGCTCGCGCATCCGCACAGCCTGGGCTTCGTGCAGGCGGTGGCCCGGGCCGCCGAGTCCCAGCTGGCGCTCCTGGCACCGGTCGAGGACGCGGCGGACACGCTGCGGCTGGCGGCACTCGGCCGTGACGAGGCGCGGCTCCTCGTCGGCGGCCGAAGGGTCCGGCTCAGCCGCCGGCACAGCGAGATCCTGGTGCTGCTGGCCCGGCACCCGGAGGGGTTGAGCGGGGACGAACTGCTGTGCGCGCTGTACGAGGACGTGTCGGTGACGCCGGTGACGCTGCGCGCCGAGCTGGCCCGGCTGCGCCGGATCCTCGGCCCCGGTCTGCTGGCGTCGCGCCCGTACCGGCTCACGGCGGCGGTCGAGTCGGATGTCAGCGTCGTGGAGCGCCGACTGGCGTCGGGGGCGGTGGCGGAGGCGGCGGCCGCGTACCGGGGCCCGTTGCTGCCCGGTTCGCAAGCGCCCGCGGTGGCCCGGTTGCGGCGCAGGCTCGCCGATGGGCTGCGGACGGCGCTGATCGCCCGCCGCGACCCCGATCTGCTGGCCGACTGGGTGCACGCGCCGTGGGGCGAGGACGACCTCGACGTCTGGCGGGCACTCGCGGCGGTACGGCCGACTGCGGCGGTAAGGGCACGCCTCGAGGACTTGGAGGCGGAGCTGGCGGCACCTGCGGGGTGGGAGCGTCCCGGGCCTCATTGACACCGGGGGCGAAGACCGGCATCCATCCGTAGGCCCCAGGATGCAACGTCCTCGCAACGTCCCCGTTCCTAGCCTCGGCGTCGAGAGCTGCCCAACGGCGGGCAGCGCCTTCCCAGGAGGCAGAGCCGCAATGACCCGTTACGCAGCGCCCGGCACCGAGGGCGCGATCGTCTCCTACCAGGCGCGTTACGACCACTTCATCGGCGGAGAGTACGTGCCGCCGGCGCGTGGCCAGTACTTCGAGAATCCGACTCCGGTCAACGGGCAGCCGTTCACGGAGATCGCGCGGGGCACCGCCGAGGACGTGGAGCGTGCGCTGGACGCGGCGCACGCCGCCGCGCCCGCCTGGGGCCGTACGTCGGTGACCGAGCGCTCCGACATCCTCCGGAAGATCGCCGACCGGATGGAGGCCAACCTGGAGCAGTTGGCGGTGGCCGAGAGCTGGGAGAACGGCAAGCCCGTCCGGGAGACCCTGGCCGCGGACATTCCGCTCGCCATCGACCACTTCCGCTACTTCGCGGGCGCGATCCGCGCGCAGGAGGGTTCACTGGGCGAGCTCGACGACGACACGGTGGCATACCACTTCCACGAGCCGCTCGGCGTGGTGGCGCAGATCATCCCGTGGAACTTCCCCATCCTGATGGCCACCTGGAAGCTCGCGCCGGCGCTCGCCGCGGGCAACGCGGTCGTGCTGAAGCCGGCCGAGCAGACCCCGGCGTCCATCCACTACTGGCTGAGCCTGGTCGCCGATCTGCTGCCGCCGGGCGTGGTGAACATCGTCAACGGCTTCGGTGTGGAGGCGGGCAAACCGCTGGCGTCGAGCCCGCGCGTGGCGAAGGTCGCGTTCACCGGTGAGACCACGACGGGGCGGCTGATCATGCAGTACGCCTCCGAGAACATCACCCCGGTGACGCTGGAACTCGGCGGGAAGTCCCCCAACATCTTCTTCGACGACGTGTGGTCGGCGAACGACGACTTCCGCGACAAGGCGCTGGAAGGCTTCACGATGTTCGCGCTCAACCAGGGCGAGGTGTGCACCTGCCCCTCGCGGGCGCTGGTGCAGCGGGGCCACTACGCCGAGTTCATGGAGGCGGCGGTCGCGCGCACGGAGAAGATCAGGGCCGGGCATCCGCTGGACACCGACACGATGATCGGCGCCCAGGCGTCGAACGACCAGCTGGAGAAGATCCTCTCCTACCTGGACATCGGCCGCCAGGAGGGCGCGAAGGTCCTCACGGGCGGAGAACGCGTCGAGTACGACGGTGAGTTGAAGGGCGGTTACTACGTCCAGCCGACGATCTTCGAGGGCGACAACCGGATGCGGATCTTCCAGGAGGAGATCTTCGGGCCGGTGGTGTCGGTGACGTCGTTCCACGACTTCGACGACGCCATCAAGATCGCCAACGACACGCTGTACGGGCTCGGGGCGGGCGTGTGGACGAGGGACATCAACACCGCGTACCGCGCTGGCCGCGCCATCCAGGCGGGCCGTGTCTGGACGAACTGCTACCACGCCTACCCGGCACACGCGGCGTTCGGAGGCTACAAGGGATCGGGCATCGGCCGTGAGACCCACAAGATGATGCTGGAGCACTACCAGCAGACGAAGAACCTTCTGGTGTCGTACTCGCCGAAGAAGCTGGGCTTCTTCTAGACATCGGTAAAGGGCTCCTGACCAGGGAAGCTACCGGTCAGGAACCCTTCTTGGCGCGCGCACTCCGCGAGGTCGACGCCGAAGGCCGACCCAGAATGCGATGCCGGCGAGGCGGGCGTCTCGCTCTCCTGGCAGTGCGCTGCTGACGATGCGCTCTCGTTGTTCCTCTACGTCTGAAGGCGGCCGCCGGTGAGACGTCTGGGGAACGCTTCGGAGCGGAGCGACAGGAAAGGGAGCAGGCCCAGGGGCGTGGACCGCGCCCGGCGGCGCCGCCTATGGTCGCCGTAAGGGGCGTCTGGCAGGTGCCGCGAGCAACTGCCAGGGCGCATGTCAAAACGATTATTCGAGCATGCGCACACCCGGATCGCACAACGATGCTGCGCCGACAACCACCAAAACGAGCGGGGCGTACAACCCCAGTGATTCGGAGTTTGCATATTATCCGAGCTTCGCAAAGGCTCTTGCCCTGATCTCACGCTTTGCAGCTAGTGCCGCAACAGGCAACGTTCGCCCCGTCGCGACGCCCGGCACGCACTCTCGCCGCACCGGCCGAAAGCCCAAGTACATCCAGTACGAGGACTTCCGGCCGGCAGGCCGAGAGCACGCACCGGACGCCGCTCCTTGACGGGCAAACGTTGCCTGCCGCGGCACTAGCTATTGCTGCGCCTGCTTCCTGGCCCGGGGGTTCCCGATGTGCCCGGGGCCGACCGACAGCACCTCGGCAAGTCCCTGCGCCGTCGGTCACGGAGGCGGTCGGGAAACCCGCATGTGATGTGAGGGGTTGTCATGAAGAAGGCACACGAGGCACCTACGCTCGTCCGGCTCGGCACCTTCCGGAAGGAGACGGGGCTCCTGCAGCGCCACGGTCACGACCGGCTGATCCTGAGCAAGAACTGACGACCGACGGTCCTTGACCCGACGTCATGACTGAACTGCACGAAAGTGCGGGGCCGGGCCCCGGCGAGGCGCACTTCGCGGTCTTCCCGGACCGTGCAGCCGCGGCCGCCGTGGCCCGCTCCTTCGCCCGCCCCGGAAGCCGGACCCTCGCACATACGTCGGGCCGGCCCTGGCTGGTCGGCCGCTGGCACGACCAGGAGGTCCTCACGGCTGACACCGGCAGCGCCCGCGTCGCCGTCGTCGGCTGCTGCCCGATCGAAGCCGACGACCTGCGCCGCCGGGTCGCACGACTGCGTGATCTCGCGGAGCTCGACGCACTGGCCCGTTCCCTCCCTGGCAGCTTCCACCTCGTCGGCACCCTCGACGGACAGGTCAGGGTGCAGGGCACGACCTCCGGACTACGACTCGTCTTCCACGCGGAGATCGACGGCGTGCGGGTGGCCACGACCCGAGCCGACACGCTCGCCTCCGTCCTGGGCCTCGACCCCGACGTGCAGGAACTGGCCGTAAGGCTGCTGTGGCCGGCCCCGTATCCGCTGTTCGAGACGTCGATGTGGCATGCGATCACCGCGTTCCCCCGCAGGACGCCGTGGTCGTCGCCGCGGACGGCCGCAGCGGACGGCACACCCGGTGGTGGACACCGCCCGAGCCGGTACGGCCGCTCGCCGAGGCGGCGCCCCAGATCCGTGAGGCGCTGGAGGAGGCCGTCGGCGCCCGCACCCGCCAGGGCGGCGTGGTGAGCTGCGACCTGTCCGGCGGCCTGGACTCGACCTCCGTCTGCTTCCTCGCCGACCGCTCCCCGGCCTCCGTGGTGGCCAGTACCTGGCCGGGGCGCGATCCCGCGGACACCGACCTGTACTGGGCCGAGCAGGCGATGAGGCACCTTCCGGACGTCGAGCACGTGGTCTGGGACGCCGACGCCTCGCCGCTGGTCTACGAGGACCTGCTCGGCATCGACGACCTCCTCGACGAACCCACCATCGGCGTCATGGACCGCTCCCGGGTCCTGCACCACCTGCCCGGTCTCGCCGCACGCGGCAGCCGGTTGCACCTGACCGGCATCGGCGGCGACCACGTGGCATGGTGCTCCGAGGCGTACTACCACCGGCTGCTGCGCACCCGCCCCCTCTTCGCCCTGCGTCAGTTGCGCGGGTTCCGGGCCCTGTGGCAGTGGCCGCTCGGCGGCACAGTCCGCGCTCTCTCCGACTCCCGGCCGTACGGGAAGTGGCTCGCCGACGCCGCTGGCCACCTGCGTGGCCCGTTGCCCCCGTCCGTCGCAACGGGTCTCGGCTGGGGCATGGCGCCACGCCTGTTCGACTGGGTGACTCCCGAGGCCGAACAAATGGCCCGCCGGGCACTGCTCGCTGCAGCGGCGACGGCCTCGCCGCTGCATCCGGACCGCGGACTGCACGCCGACCTGGAACAGGTCCGCTCGTGCACCCGCGTCATCCGGCAGTGGGACCGGATGGCAGCCCGCGCCGGCCTGCCGATGGCCTCTCCCTTCCTCGACGACCGCGTCATCGAGGCGTGTCTCGCCGTACGTCCGAGCGAGCGCGTCACGCCCTGGCAGTACAAGCCCGTCCTGAGCGCCGCGATGCGTGGGATCGTACCCGACGCCTGCCTTCGGCGGGCCAACAAGGCCACGGCCGCCATGGACGCCTCGAACGGACTGCGCCGACACCGCGCCGAGCTGCTGGCCCTGTGGGAGAACTCACGGCTGGAGGAACTGGGCCTGGTGGACGGCGCCGAACTCCGGCGCCTCGCCCGACGGCCCGCCTCCCCTGGGCTGTCCGACGCCATCCTGTACTCCACGATCGCCGCCGAGGTGTGGCTGCGTGGAATGGACCGCAGCCACCCACGTGTCCCTCAACCCTGACCGCATCCCCACCCCAGAAAGGCCCCCACATGCCCCTGCGGTTCGGCGACAACGTCTCCACGGCCCAGACCGACTACGGCACGGTCCTGCTGGACGAACGTGCTGGGGCGTACTGGGAGTTGAACCCGAGGGCCACCTTGGTGGTGCGGACGCTGCTCGACGGCGGCGAGGAGGCGGACGCGGCCGCCGCCCCGGTCCAGGAGTTCGACATCGACCGGGCACAGGCCATGCGGGACGTCGAGGCGCTCGTGGAGCAGCTGCGGAGCTCGGGGCTCGCCTCATGACGACACCCAGCGCGCTGGAGCGACCCACCGACGTGCCCCTGTCCCGACGCCTGGCCGCCCGCCTCGTCCTGCTCCCCGCCATGGCCTTCGCCCTGCTGCCGCCCCGCCGCATCCGCACCGTACTCGCCATCCTGCGTCGCGGCGCCAGGCCCGCCACCACCGCGCAGGCCCAGAACGCGCGCGACGCCATGTGCGCCGCCAGCCTGCGCTGCGCCGGACCGAAAGGGTGTCTGCCGCGCTCCCTGGGGGCCGCGCTACTGTGCCGGCTCGGCGGAACCTGGCCGACCTGGTGCACCGGTGTACGCGTCGTCCCGCCCTTCACCGCGCACGCCTGGATCGAGGCGGAAGGCCGTCCCATCGGCGAGGGCTTGCCGGGGGGCTACTTCGCCCGGCTCCTGGCCGTCGACCCGCTGCCACGGCCGACGGACCGATGACCGGCCCGACGGCTCCGCAGGACGGCCGGGCCGGGGCCGCCGAGGGTGACAAGTCCACACGGGTCGCGGTGGCCACGATGTACCGGCTGACCGCCGGGCACCGGAGCGCCATCGCCGTAGCCACCGTGCTGACCCTCGTGGGCTCCGCCCTGGGACTGGCCCAGCCGCTCGTCGCCAAGCACGTCGTCGACGCGAGCGGCCGCGGACAGGTCATCTGGCCGCCGCTGGGACTTCTGGGCACGCTGTTCGTCATTGAGGCGGCAACGGGAGCCGCGGGGCGCTTCATTCTGGAGCGGATGGGCGAAGGAGTCGTACGACAACTGCGCCATGGACTGGTGGGACGCCTGCTCCGGCTCGAGATGAGGGAGTACGAACGGCAGCGGGGCGGAGACCTCATCTCCCGGGTGACGGCCGACACCACCTTGCTCCTGGAAGTCGTGTCGCAGGCCCTGGTGGATCTGGTGACGGGAAGCCTCGTCGCCGCCGGAGCGATCATCCTCATGGCGTGGCTCGACCTCCTGCTGCTGCTTCTGGTCGCCGTCATCGTGGCAGCGGCGGCCGTGGTCGTCGCCTCGCTGCTCACAGGTATCAGATGCGCGTCCGAACACATGCAGGACTCGGTCGGCGCGATCGCCGCCGATCTGGAACGCGCCCTCGGTTCCCTGCCGATGGTCCGCGTGCACCGCGCCGAGGAAGGCGAGGCGGCCGGCATCGGCGCCCGCGTCGATGCCGCCTACGGCGCGGGGGTACGCACGGCGAAGCTCGCCTCCGTCATGAGCTCCGCCGTCGAACTCGCCGTCCAGGGCTCGTTCCTCGTCGTCCTGGTCGTCGGCGGCCTGCGCGTGGGCAGCCGCGCCGGCTCACTCGGTGACCTCGTAGCCTTCCTGCTGTACGCCTCATACCTCGTCCTGCCGCTGTCCTCCGTCTTCCGCGCCGTGGGCCTCGTCCAACGTGGGATGGGCGCCTACCAGCGAATCGACCAGGCGCTCCACCTGGCTGTCGAGCCCACCGCACCTCGGGTCCCGACAGAGCGCGCACCCACCACGCTGCCGAGCGGGCCGCCCGTCACCCGCGAACACCCCGCCCTGGCAATGCACGACGTCCACTTCTCCTACGACCCGCAGCGGCCGGTCCTCCGTGGAGTTTCGTTCACCGTCCCGCACCGGCGGTACGTGGCACTGGTGGGCCGGTCCGGAGCCGGCAAGAGCACGGTGTTCGCCCTGGTGGCGAGAAGCTACGAGCCGGACGCGGGCGCCGTGGTCTTCGACGGGCGGCCCGCAGCCGAACTCACCCGCGAGGCATGCCGCCGAGGCATCGCCGTCGTCGACCAGAACACCCACGTCGTCCACGGCACCCTGCACGACAACATCGCCTACGCCTTGCCCGACGCCACGGAACGGGAGATCCGGCGCGTCATCGAACTGGCCCGCCTCGAAGAAGTTGTTGACCGGCTGCCCGGCGGCCTGGCCGCTGTCATCGACGAACGCGGCAGCACCCTCCCCAGCGGCGAACGCCAGCGCGTCGCCCTCGCCCGCGCGTTGCTGGCCCGCCCCTCGCTGCTCCTCTTGGACGAGCCCACCTCCCACCTGGACGCGATCAATGAGTCGGCGCTCACCACCGCTATGAAGGACATCTCCCAAGAGTGCGCCCTGCTGGTCATCGCCCACCGCCTGTCCACCGTGCAGCACGCGGACCACATCGTGGTGCTGCAGGACGGCCGCACCGCCGCCGGCGGACGCCACGAGGAGTTGCTCGCCGGCAGTGCCCTCTATCGCGAGCTGGCTGCGAGCCAGATGCTCCGGCCGGGCGGTGCGCTCGGAGGCGACAGTCGGGGGCGGACGGACGGTTGAAGCGTGCCGTCCTGGCGGCCCCGCAGCAAGGGATCCGGACCATGCGCCGCCTCATGTCCTCGGCGCCACGTTATGCCGTACGCCGAGGCGTCGATGTAGTTTTCGGCCGCGTTACGAAACACGCGCCCGTCCGACGCCACACGGAAGTGCTCGATGTGTTCCCGCAGCATGCGGACCAGCACAGGTGGGACAGGAACGGGTCGTGCCATCACGACGCCGCCCTTCAGGTTCAGACGGCCCCAGCCAGTGGCAGGGAGTCAGCCGGGCCTCCGGTCTCCCACAGAGTGAAATCGACCTTGCCCCGTTCACCGTCGCAGAGTGGGCAGGACGAGAGGCCGCGGATGCCCATTTCACGCGCCCCGTCCGGCAATGGGCCGGGGCGGTTCACGGTCAGGCGTCAGACGCCGAAGACCTGGAACTCCGAGGCCTGCCCGGCCGGCCAGCCGGTGTTTGCGGTGAAGGTGAGTCGTACGTAGCGGGTGGCGACGGTGGAGGGAAGCGGGAGGGTCGCGGTGTTGCCGGTCGCCGGGTCGAAGGTGTAGCCAGCCGAGGCGAGAAGCTGGGCGAAGGTGCCGCCGTCCGTGCTGCCCTGGACGGAGATGGTCTGGGTGCGGGTGGCCCAGGCGGTCGCCGGGGGAAGCTTGAGGACGATCCTTTTGACGCCGGTGGTGGCGCCCAGATCGACCTGGAGCCACTGCGGAAAGGCGTTGTTGGCGGACTCCCAGTAGGTGTTGGCGTCGCCGTCGGTCGCGTTGCCCGAGGCGTATGTCTGGGTGTGGCTGCTCTCCGAGGTGGGGCGGTGGAGGGCGAGGTTCGTGGTGCTGGAAGGGGGGTCGGTGGTGACGGTGACCTGGTTGGAGGGCTGCGAGACGTTTCCCGCCGCGTCGAGGGCGACGACGTCGAAGGTGTACGCGGTGGACGCGCTGAGTCCGGCGACAGTGAACGAGGTGGCGCTGGTGGTACCCACCTGTGTGCTGGTCGAGCCGGACACCTGCAGGACCCGGTAGCCGGTGACGCCGACGGTGTCGGTCGAAGCGCTCCAGGCCAGCGAGACGGAGTTGCTGGTGTGCCCGGTGGCGTTCAGGGCACTCGGCGCGGTGGGCGGTGTGGTGTCGCCGCCGGTGGAGACGATCGGCTGGGTCGGGCGAGTGGCGGTCAGCGCTATCTGGCCTTTGAGCATGCGGCCGCCGTCGCCGGTCAGGCGAAGGTAGTAGTCGGAGGAGCAGGCGGTGCCGTCTTCGTCGAGGGCGAGGAAGCCGGAGTTGGTGGGCACCCATGCCTGTGTCTCGGCGGTCTTGGCGATCTGGTTGCCCTCGTTGTACTCGTCGAACATCGAGATGTAGATGCCCTGCACCCCGGCCCGGACCATGTTGTAGAACTGCCGCCACATGAAGTCGCCGTGCGCTCGCTGCCGGGCGGAAACGTCGCCAGGCAGGACGCAGGGCTGGTAGTCAATGCCGTTGGCGTTGCAATCGGCCTGGTCGCCGACGGTGTAGGTGTTGTAGGCGTTGTCGGCGTCCGACACATTGCCGATGGCGCCGACCATCCACGGTGAGATCATGTTGAAGGCGTGGTAGACGCCGAGATAGCCGGCCCGTGAGCCCCCGGTGCCCGTCCGCCATTCGCGCGGGACGCCACCGATGACGTAACAACCCTGGCTCTTGAACCAGTTGATGACGTCAAGGCAGGCGTCGGCGGTGAAGGGGTGATTGCTGTCGTTGAATCCGAAGCCCCAGATGCAGACGACCGGCTTGCCGTTCTGCTTCGCGTACGCCGAGGAAGCGGTGTGCGAGGACATCTTGTTCGTCCAGTCCGTCTTGATCTCGGACTGCATGTTCGACCAGCCGGTCACGTCGTACATGATGTAGAACTTCCGCCCGTACGACTCGGCGGCGCTGCGCACCTTGGTCGCCATGGCGTCGCGGGTGGGGCCCTCGCCGCCGGTGGGGTTGAAGCGCTGCAGTGCCGCGGTGTCGATGCTGTTCTGCTGCATCCACAAGAAGTGGGTGTTCACCGTCTGCTGGTCGTACGAGGAGAACAGCGTGGCGGGCCGGCCGTTGCCGAGGCTGGCGTACGAGGTCTGGTAGGTCTTGGTGTAGTCGCGCACATCGGGCCAGCATTTGATTCCGGTGTTCGACGGGGACGGCGACTGGCCCCAGTTCTGGGTCCAGTGCCACCAGCCGTTGATGGGCGCGCCGTCGCCGATGCAGGCGAACCAGCCCTGGTAGCCGACGCTGATCTTGCCGACCACGTCGCCCGGCTGGCTGGCCGCTGACGCGGGTTCGGCGAGTACGGTCTCGGCGGCTACCGCGGTTCCCACCGCGGTGGCCGCGATCGCGGCCTGCAAGAAGACCCTGCGCGTGACACCCATCTGGACTCCTCTGGTCGGCTGTCGACTTCCCGTCGACTACGAGCGAGTGGACTTCGGTGGCCGGTGCCGCCCATGACCCCGTGGGGGCCGGGCCTGTGGGATCGAGATGGTGCCGCCGAGCGGCTTGCGCTCGGCGGCACCATCAGGTCGTATCAGGTGTTCCAGACCTGGAATTCCGAGATCTGACCGGCCGACCAGCCGGTGTTCGCCGTGATGTTCACCCGGACGTATCGCTGGGTGGTCGCGGCGAACGTGATGGTGACCGTGTTGTTGGTGGTGGGGTCGAAGGTGTACGTGGCCGACGACTTGATGGTGGTGAAGGAGGAGCCGTCGGTGCTGCCCGACAGGGACAGCGTCTGGTTACGGGCGCCCCAGGTCGCGGGGAGCTGGAGGACGACGCGGCTGGCACTTTGCGCGGAACCCAGGTCCACCTGGACCCACTGGGGAAAGGCGTTGTTGGCACTCTCCCAGTAGGTGCCCTGGTTGCCGTCCGTCACGTTCGACGACGGGTACACGTCGGTGTGGCTGGACTCGGTGGTGGCCGCGCCGGCTGCCAGGTTCTTGCTCACCGTGCCGGCGCCGGTGCCGGTCAGCGCGACCGTGGTCGTGCCGTTCGACGCGTTGCTGGCGATGCTGAGGTCGCCGGTGCGGGTGCCGGACGCGGTGGGCTTGAACGTGACGTTCACCGTGCAGGAGGCGTTCGCCGCGATCGACGTCCCGCAGTTGTTGGTCTGCGAGAAGTCGCCCGTGACGGTGATGCCGGAGACCGTCGCGGCCGCCGTACCGGTGTTGGTCACCGTGACCGTCTGCGCACTGCTGGCGGTGTTGAGTGCCTGGGTGGGATACGACAGCGACGTCGGGCTGGCCGACAAGGTCGCGTTCGAGGAGCCGCCGTCACTGGGGAACACCTCGAAGTCCGACAACTGGGCGGCGTTCCACCCCGTGTTGGCGGTGATGTTCACCCGCACGTATCTCGCCGTGGCGGCGTTGAACGTGATGGTCGCCGTGTTGTTGTTGGCGTTCGGGTCGAAGGTGTACCCGGCCGATGCCTTGATCGTCGAGAAGCTGGAGCCGTCCGTGGATCCCTGCACCGACAGCGTCTGCGTGCGGGCCGACCACGCCGTCGCCGGCGGGAGCTTGAGCACGACCTTGCCGACGCTGTAGTTCTGGCCGAGGTCGACCTGCGCCCACTGCGGGAACGAACCGTTCGCGCTCTCCCAGTACGTCGAGGCGTCCGAGTCGGTGACGTTCGAGGCGACGTACGGACTGGTGCTCGAACTCGCCGACGCCGGGCGCCCCGCGGCGACGTTGGTGGTGCTGTCGATGCCGCTGCCGGTCAGGGAGACCACGTTCGGGCTGTTGTTGGCGTTGCTGGTGACGGTCAGCTTGCCGGTGCGCGATCCGCCCGTGGTGGGCTTGAACCCGACGCTCACCGTGCAGGACGCACCGACCGCAAGGGTGGAGCAGTTGTTGGTCTGACTGAAGTCACCGGTCACCGAGACGCCCGAGACGGTCGCCGATGTGGTGCCCGAGTTCGTCACCTTCACCGTCTGCGCGGTGGCCGACGAGCCGACCACCGTACTGTCGAAGGACAGGCTCGCCGGGTCGGTGTTCAGAACCGGGCCCGGCGCGGTGCCGGTACCGGAGAGGCTGACATTGTTGGTGATCCCGCCCGCGTTCACGGTCAGAGTGCCGCTACGGCTGCCGGTCGCCGTCGGTGCGAACTTCACACTGACGGTGCACGAGCCGTTCGCCGCGATCGACGAACCGCACGTGTTGGTCTGGGAGTAGTCGCCGCTGGTGGAGATCGACGAGACGGACGCGGCGGTGTTGGTCGGGTTGGAGACCGTCACGGTCTGTGCGTCGCTGGTCGAACCGTTCGGGACCGAACCGAAGTTCAGCGCGCCGGGGGTGGCCGTCACGCCCTCGGCCGGGTAGGGCGGGTAGACCGGAGCCGGCCACCCTCCGCAGTACGGTGTGCCGCTGATGCCGGAGTTGCCGCCGCCGTCGGTCACCGTGAAGCTCCCGACCGAGCAGTTGTACACCGGAGAGGAGTAGCCGACACCGGTCGCCGTGACGTTGGTGAACTTGGCCGCGCCGCCGGTCTGCTCCTGGAGGGCGAAGGTTCCGGTGCCGGCGATGGTCACGTTGTTGAGGTTGACCCCGCTGATGGTGCCCTCGACCCACTGGACGGCCTCGTACGGACTCTGCTGGATCAGCGCGTTGGTCACGTTGATCGGGCCGGTGATCGCGCCCTGGCTGCCGTCGAACCACAGTGCGCCCACGCCGAACTGCCAGTTCGGGTCGAGGCTGCCGTCCCGGATCATGGTGTTGTCGGAGATCGTGGTGGTGCCGACCGGCGTCGACGAGAAGCGCTGCCCCACGTGAATGCCGCCGCCCTGGGTGAGGCCGGTGTCCACCACCCGGTTGCCGCTGACGGTGTTGTCGTGGCCACCGTAGATCGCGATGCCGTTGGCGAGGATCTGCAGTGACACGGTGTTGTTGGAGATCGTGTCGTTGGCGTCGGCACCGATACCGGAGTCCGCCCAGGTGGCGATGCCGTCGTCGCCGGTGTTGCGGATGTCGCTGTTGGTCACCTTCGAGTTGGTGACGCCGCCGTGGAAGTTGATGCCGTCCGCGGTGGTGTCACGGATGCGCAGGCCGCTGAACGTCAGCCCGTCCATCGGCCCGTCCATCCAGGCACCGACCTTCATGTGGTCGATCCACACACTGGAGACGGTCGAGTTGCTCATCGCGCCGCCGATGCCGTTGACCTGGGCACTGTCGTTGCGCTCCTGCACGTTGCCGAATATCGCGAAGTTCTGCAGGTGCACGTCGGTGCTCGGCGAGGGTGCGGAGTTGCCGTAGAAGCCTGGTGCCGTCCCGGTGACGGTCGAGTACCACATGCCGGCGCCGGCGATCGTGACGTTGTTGACACTGATGTGGCCGGGGATGTTGTAGGTGCCCGGCGGGATCCACACGGTGCCGCCGGGACCGGCCGCGCTGATCGCGGCGTTGAACGCGCTGGTCGCGTCGTTCACACCGGTTGCGTCGGCGCCCTTGCTGGTCACCGACACCGACCCCGAGGGTGCGGTCAGGGCGGCGCCGACCTGCTCGAAGTCGGCGAAGTCGATCGTGTACGAGGAGGCGGTGTCCCCCGAATCGACCTGCAGCTTGAAGGTCGTCCCCGCCGGATAGGTGGTGGAGAACAGGCGGTGGGCCTCGTCGAAGAAGTGGTGCGCGTTGCTGCCCGGCGTGTTGGTGAAGGGGTAGCTGCCGTAGTACCAGCTGTAGGCGTTGGTCAGGGTGAAGTCGGGCTGCTTGACGCCGTTGATGTACAGAGACAGTGCGGCGGTGTAGACCGAGCCGCTTGAGGTGTCGGGGATGCTGTACCGGAAGTTGATCGAGTTGGTCGCCACCGGCGTGGTGAACGTGACGTACTGGCCGGTGCCCTGCAGCGTCGTCGCCTTGCGGTACGACGCCTCGTCAGCCAACTGGCCCTGGGTGTAACTCGGGCCGATGGGCGTGCCGTTGGTGGCGGAGTTCTCAGCCTGCACCTCCACGTAGGGCAGGCTCGCGCCGCTGCCGCCAGTGGCAGCAGCGGCCGCCCAAGCCGGTTGGCCAGCCAGAGCGAAGACGCCGAAGGCAGCCAGCATCGCGGCGCTGACTGCCCCGACGAGGGCTCGCCTCAGATTTCGGATGGAATGGAACACTTATCACTCTTTTCAGCACGAAATGCCGGATCTATGCCGCTGGCGCCGCCAGAGAGGGAAGGACAGGGAACAAGCGAGAACCCAAGCGATCGACGCAGTCCAGCGCACAGCAAGACACCTGGCCGACCGATGGACCGTGGTCGGCAAAGCGGCTCAATGGGAGACGGGGGGAGGTGGGGGGAGTGGAGGGAGGTGCGGGTGGTTACGACGCAAGGGGACCGTAATATCCTTGACCCATGCGCGCAATAACTAGATAGAACTTTGCAGAATCAAAATGCTGCCTGCAAGATCTCATGTGACGCCCCGAGGTCGGCATCCAGCACCGGGCCGGCCAGGGTGGTTCGGGCACCACTTGCCACCAATCGTGAACCCGTGTGTCCGGACAGCGGGTACCTGCGTTCGACGCCCGGCGACACCCCTTCAGAACCGAGGCGACGGAACAGGCGCGCTCCATGGGCCGCTCGAGACGAGCCGTGCGGGGCAACCCGGTTTCGTTCGGCTCGTTCCAGCAGATCGGCGCCTCCTGGCGGCTGCCCTTGCTGAAAACCTCGTCCGCCCGGGTGGGAGCCGGTGTGCGGGATGTGCAGGGTCTCGCGTCCGGACGCGATCGGTACTCTCGCGCGGCTGGCGATCACCCCGGCATGATGGGCGGTCGTACTGCTCCAACTTGCTCACCTGAGCGTGACGAACGCGTCCGCCGTGCTGGGCCTGCCGCCCATCAGCGACCGGGACGAGGACACGGAGATCTCACCCTGCGTCACCAGATCAGTCTCCCACCCGGCCACCTACGGCCGGCCTCACCACCCGCCCCACCGCTGTCCGGGCCACCCGACAGGCCCGGCACACGCTCTGGCAGATCGGCGACCGCGCCGCCGACTTCACCCACCTGAGATCCGCGACTGGGACGCGAAGTTCACCGCCGCCTTCGATGCCGTCTTCGCCGGCGAGGGCATCACGGTCGCCAAGATTCCTCCGCGCAGCCCCAAATGCTGCCCGCACCCGACCCGGTGACACCGCCGGACACCGAATCCGGGATGCCGGCGCGGACGTTGATGAAGGAGATCGACTGCCCGGTAGTGTTCGTCCACTGCACCGAGCGGCCCGTGCCGCCCGGGTGGACATAGGCATGGCCCGAAGCCTCCAAGGCGGCGCCTGAGTACCGTGTCGTCGGCGCCGAGGTCAGCGACCGGACGGCGGCACCCCCGCCGGGCGTTCCCACCTCGGCCTCGTAGACCGAGAACGGCGTCGTCGCACCCACCGCCGCGCTCGCTGCCGCCTGCGCCTGCCGGGGAGCGGGGGCCGTCGGGCCGGCCCGGGCGCCTCGGACGGCGGCGCCTCCTGAGCGGCGGCCCGGTAAGACGGACACGCACGTCGCGCCGAGCGCGGCCACCGCCAGTCGGCGCCCGGCGCGGCGGATGCCGCGCCGGGGTCTGGGGATCGTCAGCATGTGATGCGAATGAATCACGCAAGTCCTTGCAACTTCCAGCCTGAAATCTGCAATTTCCTGGTGGCATGGTCTGCGGCTCTTACGGGCGCCGAAAAACCCATCCAAGGTCTGCGACCTGCAGAAGGTCGCGAACGGCCAGTGATCGTGGGGTGGGCGTGCCAGGCTGGTGGATCGTGCTGTTGCGGGAGGAAGCTGACGAGGCCGCCGGCGTCGCAGCAACCACAGCATGAACGGTAGGCAGGAAGCACGCACCGCGATCGTGACAGGCGCTGCCAGCGGCATCGGCAGCCGAGTTGAAACGACGGGGCTGGGCTGTGGCCGGACTCGATCTCCATACCGCGGCGAACTGCGACTACTCGCTTGAGGTCAACGTCGCCGACGCCCAGGCGATGACTGCCGCAGTGGTCGCAGCCGAAGACCGTCTGGGGCCGGTGGGATGCGCCGTTTCAGTCGCTGGATATTACGAGATGTTGGCGGTGTCCGACATAGCGCCGGAGCGTTGGACGCGCATGCTGCGGGTGCATGTCGGCGGTTTGCTGAACCTCAGCCGGGCGGTGTTGCCCGGCATGTTGGCCCGAGGCAGCGGCTCGGTCGTCGCGGTAGCGAGCGAACTGGCCGTCGGTGGCGGCAGCGAGGACGCCCACTACGCGTCCGCCAAGGGCGCCGTCCTCGGCTTGACCCGAAGCCTGGCCGCCGAGGTGGCCGGTCATGGGGTGCGGGTCAACGCCGTCGCACCCGGTCCGACCGATACCCCGATGAATCCCCCCGATTCACCGTGGCGCGCACCGGAGTAAGTGAACACCCTCCCGCTGCGCCGCCTGGCCACCCCCGAGGAAGTGGCTCTGTGTATCGCATTCCTGGCCGACGAGGGCACGCTCAGTGTCGGCGAGGTCCTCAATCCCAATGCCGGAGCGGTGATCTGAATGACGTTGAATGAGGACAGGCCTCTGGCCGGCAAGATCGCTCTGGTTACCGGGGCCGCCCAGGGCTTGGGAGCCGCTCATGCACGGCGGCTCGCCGACGCCGGAGCGCTCGTGGCCGTCAACGATCTGAGCCCGTCACCCGAACTCACCGTGTTGGCAGAGGAAATCGGCGGAGTCCCGGCCCCGGGCGATGTCAGCGACCGGAATCAGGTGCAGGAACTGGTGGCCAGGATCGAGGAACAACTCGGTGCAGTAGACGTACTCGTCGCCAACCACGCCTACATGTCCATGGGCGCATTCCTCGAGAGTGACCTCGACGACTGGTGGAAGGTGATTGACACCAATCTGGGAGGTGCCTTCCATCTCATCCAATCCGTCCTCCCCGGGATGCGCCGGAGCGGAGGGGGACGCATCGTCGTCGTGGCCAGCGAATGGGGTGTCACGGGCTGGCCGGGAGCGACGGCATACGCGGCCTCGAAAAGCCGGTCTCATCTCCCTTGTCAACACTCTCGGCCGCGAGCTCGCCAGCGAAGCGATCATCGTCAACGCCGTCGCCCCCGGCGTCACCGACACGCAGCAACTGAGGGTCGACGCCGACGACGCAGGACTGAGCCTGGAACAGATGCGCGCCAGCTACGCCGCCGGCATTCCGCTAGGACGGATAGCTCGGCCCGAGGAGATCGCCGACGTAGTGGCGATGCTGTCCGACTTCCGCATCTCGGCCATGGTCGGACAAGTAGTTCAGGCCAACGGCGGCTCCACCCGGACCCGGGCCTGAGCGCCGCATGAGCCGTTCTGCAGAGAAACCAGAAACGAAGGACAAGGCAACTCTGACTGAGCAACACGTGCAGTACGCCAATGGGGTGGTCGGTCTCCCGTTCGACAGCAGGGTGACCTACCGGCCGGGGGCGCGGTTCGGCCCGTCCCACATTCGGCAGGCCTCGCGGCTGTTGCGCCCGTACAACCCCGCCCTGGATGCGGAGCCCTTCCGCGAGGCCCAGGTCGTCGACGCCGGAGACATCGTCTGCAACCCCTTCGACATCACCGAAGCTCTCCAGCAGATCGAACGGGGACTCCTGCCACTCATCGGCGACGGTCGACCGGTTCTCGTCCTGGGAGGGGACCACACGGTGGCATTCCCAGCGCTTCGGGCGATCAACTCCGTCCACGGACCGGTCGCGCTCGTGCATTTTGATGCACATCTGGATACGTGGGACACCTACTTCGGTGCCCCCTGCACACATGGCACCCCGTTCCGGCGCAATCCGAAGAAGGGCTGCTGGTCAAGGGCAACTCCGCCCATGTCGGTATCCGCAGCTCGCTGTATGACCGCAAAGATCTACTCGATGACGCCGACCTCGGATTCACCATCGTCCACTGCCGCGACATCGAAAGAATCGGCGTCGAGGGAATTGTCCAGCGTGTGCTCGACCGCGTGGGAGACGCCTCGGTTTATGTGTCGATTGACATTGACGTGCTCGATCCGGCATTTGCGCCAGCGACCGGAACCCCTGAAGGCGGGGGCATGACCACCCGCGAACTTCTGGCAATGCTGCGTGGCATGAGCGAACTGCCGCTGAGCCGACATCGTCGAGGTGGCGCCCGCCCATGACCACGCAGAAATCACTGCGGTCGCGGCAGCGAACCTCGCGTACGAATTGGTGACCATCATGACGACAGGGAAACGTTGATGAGCAGGCCAGCAGACCCGGTGACGTGGCCGGAGGGTAAGACCGCCGCCGCCACCTTCAGTTTCGATATCGACGCCGAATCGGCTGTACTGTGGCAGACGCCGCACGTCGCTGACCGCATGAGCGTCATGAGCCACCAAGCATACGGCCTGCTAGTCGGTGTTCCGAGGCTGCTCGGCCTGCTGGAAAAACACCGAATCCGATCCACCTTCTTCGTGCCCGGGTACACTGCGCACCGCTATCCGGGCGTGGTGCGCGACATCGTCGCGGCGGCACACGAAATCGGGCATCATGGTTACTTGCACGAGCAGCCCACCGGAATCAGCGCCGAGGAAGAAGCCGCTGTACTCGACCGGGGGCTTGACGCGCTCCAAGAGGTCGCGGGCATCAGGCCTGTCGGCTATCACGCCCCTATGTGTGAACTTTCCTGGCACAGTGCCGCTCTGCTGGACGCGCGGGGTTTTCTCTACGATGCGAGTCTCATGGACGCCGACGTCCCCTACGAATTGGCGATCACTCCCGGGTCAAGCCGATCCATAGTGGAAATTCCCATGCAGTGGGCGCTCGACGATTGGGAGCAGTACTGCTACCTGCCGGATATTTACGGCAGCGGCCTGATCGAGACACCTGCCAAGGCAAGGGAGCTATGGCAGGCCGAGTTCGAGGGCCTGCGCGTGGCGGGTGGATGCTGGGTGCTGACCAACCACCCGTTCCTCTCTGGTCGCCCGTCCCGCGCTCAGCAGCTCGACGAATTGATGGAGCACGTCCTGGGCTGTGCCGATGTGTGGGTGGCATCGATGCAGGAAATCGCGCGCCACATACGCGGACTCAGCCTTGCCCCACGGTCTATCGAGTTCCCTGCGGACCTGTCCTGAGCAGACCGTCGCACCGGCAGGCCGTCCTGCCAGTTGACCGCCGGTCCTACCGGAGCCGAAGGTGCCGGAGCGCCCACGTCCCGGGATACGCCCGGTCGGCTGGTCGGCGCCGACCGGGCCCGCCGTGCGGGGTTCAGCCGGCCGGTGTGGGCAGCGGGGACGCCGCGCACTCCAGGTCGGCATGGCGGCCGGGTGCGGGTCGGCAGTGTACCGGTGGTGAGGTATGCGGCGATGGACGCGTCCACACACGTGTTGCTGGCCGGGGTCTCACCGTCGCTGGTGCCGCCCAGCACGCTGATAGGCGCCGAGTGCGGGAACCGCGCCCGCACTTCGAGGCTGCCCTCGAACGGCGTCGCCGCGTCCAGCGTCTCGCCGATCAGGAGTGCGCCGGCCACCTTCGAGCCGTTCACGTCAACCAGGGTGCCGGCCTCGGCGCCCCAGGTCCGGCAGGGCGCGTTGAACCAAGTGTTGCCTCAGGTGGTGGACGGAGCCGGGGCCGCGGTGGCCCAGGTGTCCGCCTTCCACTTGGCCCAGTCCGACGGCCAGGGCGCGTCCGTGGCACACCTCCGCGAGCAGTGCCGCGTAGGTGCTGTCATTGCCGAACTGCATGAGCTGGTCGAACAGCGCCTCGAGTGCCGCGCTGTCGCCGTTGTGCACCCAGCCGCGGAAGGCCGTCCCCAGCAGCGGCAGCTCGCCTGGAAGTAGGGGGCCACCAGGAAGATCCGGCACCACCGTCAGCGAGCCGTTCTTCATCAGGCCGTGCGTGGTCTCGTGGCTGCCGAGGTTCGTCTTGTACGTGACCTGCACCCCGCGGCCTCGAGCGCCTCACCGTAGGGTTGTCGGAGGCGAAGGAACAACCCGCCGGCAGCGGCGTCGTGATGGTGGCCACTGCGGCAAGTCGGAGATATCTCGGCCTGGACCAAGCGCTCTTCACATGAGAAGTCACGGTTACCGGCCGGCAGGGTTGTCGGTTGGATCCGAGGCGGTTGGAGCTGTACCAATTCGAGACCGGACCGAGCGAGTTCCGACCGGATCAAGAGCGCGTTGGTCACCGATTGGCATCGATGCCGGGTGGACGCCCCTCGCCGGTGTCGGCCGTGATTCTTGCCGGAGATATGGGATGACGCAGTAGTTGATGTTTCGGCAAGAAGCGGTAATCTCCCGGCAGTTGACTTGGTGATCGAGACGATACGGTTTGTCCGTCTTGGTCCCCTTCGTTCCGTATGCGGTTCGAAACGGGTATCACGCGCCTGGTCAAGGGCCTCGCGCGCCGTCCCGAAAGACCGGTTCCCAGATTCCGGTTGGTCCGTTCGGCCGCCGGGGCGTTTGCGATTCCGAGGCGAAGACGCACAGGAGGGCTTGGTGTCAGTGGACGAGGTGAGCGGGCCCGCGCGGCCGGACCCGGCGCCGCGAGACCGGCGCGGCGAAGGGAGTTTCGCCGACCGATGGCCGTTCCGGCGCAAGGTCAGCGTGCTGGTCGGCGTGCCGCTGGTGGTCATCGGCCTGCTGATCGCCTACGCGATCAGCGGGCTGGTGGGGCAGGCACAGGGCGCCGCCGCGGACGCACAACTCGTCCGCGACAGCCGACCGGTCACCGAACTCGTGGACCGACTGCAGAGCGAGCACCAGCAGGCGCTGCTGCTGTCGCTCCGGTATGAGGCCGCCACCCCCGGCGAGCACCCCTCGGCCGCCGCCTACCGAAAGGCCCAGGCCGCGGTGGACGCCCAGGTCGACAAGGTCCGCCAGACCTTCGGCGCCCGCCTGTCGGCCAACGAGGCGCACGCCCTCAAGGAAATCGGCGGCCTGGGCAGCCTCCGGACCACCGTCGAGCGGGGCTACCTGCCCCTCGCCGGCATCGACCACGGGTACCTCTCCCCGGTCAACGGCCTGATCGACGGCCTCGGCCTCGTCCACGCCATGAACGACACCATCACCGCCATCCAACTGGACTCGTTGTTGCACGCCACAGCCTCCTACAAGGACTTCGAGACCGCGGTGTTCTCCGCCCAGACCGGCGACGGCGACGCGCTGATCGAGTACAATGCCGCGGTCGGCGACACGCAGCTCTACGGCTACCAGACCGCTCGCTTCGGTCGGTTCTCCACCGAAGCGCAGAGCACAGAACTCGCCAGAGTCCAGCAGACCCCCACGTGGAACAGCATTCTGCAGCAATACGCGGCGATGCAGACCGACCCCAGCGCCCTCAAGGCCCAGGGACAGGACGAGCTCCGGAAGACATTCGCCAAGGCCCTGCGGGCGTACCCGGACTACCAGGCACAGGGGGCAAACCGGCTGCGCATCACCGGCTCGCTGATCGGCCAGATCGCCGACCACGTCGACCAGACGTCCAGCAGGGCGTGGTCGCGAGCTGCGTGGCTGCTCGGCAGCGCGCTCCTGGGGTTCGCCCTCTGGCTGGCCTTCTCGGTGGTCATCCGCCGCTCGGTGATCCGGCCCGTGCAGGCCCTCACCGCCGCCGCCACCCAGGTGGCTGATGTGGCCGGCGAGGAACTCGCCAGGGTGGCCGACGACGACGACGACGACGCGAGCCCGCCCCGGCTGCGCAAGATGCCGGTCACTGCGCGCGACGAGATCGGCGACCTGGCGGACGCCTTCAACCGGGTCCAGACCGCCGCCGCCGCGCTGCTGGAACGCCAGGTGCTCAGCCGCCGCAACGTGGCCGAGATGTTCGGCAACGTCGGCCGCCGCGTAAGTAATCTGACGATGCGCCAACTTCTATTGATCGATGCCGTCGAGCGCGGCGAGACCAATCCCGACCTGCTCGACCACCTCTACCGCATCGACCACCTCGCGGTGCGTCTGCAGCGCAACGCGGACAGCCTGATGCTGTTGGCCGGAGTCCGCGAGACCGGCCTGGACTTCGGCCCCACCGCGCTCACCGACGTCGTACGGGCCGCACTCGGGCAGATCGAGGGCTTCCAACGCGTCTCCCTGTCCGGCGACAGGGATGTCACGGTGGGTCCCGACATCGTCGCCGACCTGACATTGTTGATCGCCGAGCTCTTGGAGAACGCGGTGGCGTTCTCCCCGTCCGGCAGCCCCGTCGAGGTGTGGGTGCGCACCCGGCCCGAGGGCGCCCTGATCGAGATCAGCGACCACGGGCTGGGGATGAGCGAGGAACGGCTCGCCGAGGAGAACGCCCGGTTGATCCGCCGCGAACGCCTCGATCTGGTGCCCACCAAGGTGCTCGGCCTGTTCGTCGTCGGCAACCTGGCTCGCCGCTGGGGTGTCCGCGTCACGCTGAGCCCCACACCGGGCGGCGGTGTCACCAGCCGCGTGGCGCTTCCTTCTGCGCTGCTGCTCCAGATGAGCCCGCTCGCGGAGGACTCCGACCGGGCGCACGAAGCCAACGACGCCACCGTCGGCGGCAAGTCCGCGTTGTCCGTCCCGTCGTCGGCGGAGCCCCGTCCTTCGGCGCCCGCGCACCCCGCGCCCGCGCTCCTCCAACGTCGCGCCGCGCTGCCGCCGGCCGAGGACCACCGACGTCCCGAAGCCGCCCCGCTGCCGCAGCGCGTGCCGCAGAATCGGCATCCCTCGGGGGTCCGCGCCGGCGGTGCCACCGAACCCTTGCCCGCCGAACCCGCCGTCCAGCACCCCGCCGGTGAACTGGAGGCCGGCGGGCCACGTCCGCTGAACCGCCGAGTGCGTGGTGCCACGCTTCGGGCAACACTTGGCGAGACCGGGGGGCACGCGGTACGCGAGGCGCCCCGTATCGCCGACGCGGACGCGGTCCGCTCGGAACTCGACGACTTCGAAGCCGCCGTGGAGCGCGCGCACCGCGACACCTCCGACGGCACGGCCCCCAATAACACCCAGCGCCAAGCAGCGTTCCCGGAAGGAGCGGAGCAGTGACAACGCCGACAGATGAAACCTCCCAGCAGACCGCGCCCAGCGACCTGCGGGCCGCCGCAGCCGACTTCACCTGGCTGCTCAACCGATTCGCCACCGAGACCGCAGGCGTGGTCGACGTTATCGCCGTGTCCTCCGACGGACTGCTGATCGCGGTCTCACAACTACGCGACACCTCCGACTCCGAGCGACTCGCTGCCATCGTCTCCGGCATCACCAGCCTGGCGGCCGGCGTTGCGGGCAACTACGGTCTCGGTGGCCTCAACAAGGTGATCATCGATCTGGAGGAGGGGCACGTCCTGGTCTCCGCGATCGGCAGCGGCGCCGTGCTCGGCGTGGTCACGTCCAAGGAGGCAAAGCTGGGCAACATCGCGTACGAGATGACGCTCTTCGCCAACCGGGCCGGTGCAGCGCTGAGCCCGCAGCTCGTACTCGAACTGAAGAACAACGTCGGTTCGTCACACGCCGGGTGACCGGTCCAGGGGGGAACCTCGGGGCGAGGGGAAGGAGCGACCATGACAGCCGGCGACATGCAAGCCGACGGGGACGCCGTCACCGGGCGGGCCGCCGACCCGCTCCGACGTGCCCCCTCCGTGCGGCCGTTCCTGGTCACCGCGGGCCGGGTGGCGGGCACCACGGCCGCCACGCCGATGCCCCTGGAGACCCAGGTCGTATCGACCGTGGCGGGCATCGCGGGACTGGAACGGCTGGCCTTCGAACAACGGGACATCGTCGAGCTGTGCCGGCTGCCGCAGTCGCTCGCGGAGGTCGCGGCGCAGCTGCGGCTGCATCTGAACGTCGTCCGGGTCCTCGCCGAGGATCTGGAGTCCGCCGGGCACTTGTCGGTCTACGTGCCCAAAGCCGAGGCTGCCCACGACCTCTCCGTACTGCGCAGGGTTATCGATGGTCTGCGGGCCATTACCGACTCCCGGGAGACAATTCCGTGACACCGACCGAGACCGCGGCCCGCGGCCGCGCCGAGAAGACCGCCGCCCGGCCCCCACTGCCGGTCAAACTGGTCATCGCGGGCGGCTTCGGGGTGGGCAAGACCACGACCGTCGCCTCCATCTCCGAGATCGCCCCGCTTACCACCGAGGCGTCCATCACGGAGGTCGCGGCGGGCGTGGACGACCTCAGCCACACGCCGCGCAAGACGACCACCACGGTCGCCATGGACTTCGGCTGCATCACCATCGACTCGTCCCTGAAGCTCTACCTGTTCGGTACGCCCGGGCAGGAACGGTTCGGCTTCATGTGGGACGACCTCGTCGAGGGAGCCCTCGGCGGGCTCGTCATCGTCGACACCCGGCGGCTGGACGACTGCTACGCCGCGGTCGACTACTTCGAGCACAAGCAGATACCATTCGTCGTCGCGATCAACGCCTTCCACGGCCAGATCCAGCACAGCCTGGACGAGGTCCGCTGGGCCCTTGACATCGCCGACCAGGTCCCGCTGATCACCTTCGACGCCCGCAGGCGCGGCTCTGTACGCGACGCGCTGCTGGCCGTCCTGCAGCTGGCGCTGAAGCGGGCCGAGGGCTGACGGCCGTCGCGGCCAAGACTGCGCCCTGGTGCCGCACCGCCGGGTCGTCCAGGCGACGGTGTCGAAGCACGCCGATGGCCCGCCGGCTCAGCTGAGGGCCGGCGTTCCAGCTCACGAACAGGGCACTGTAGCCAGCCTCCATAGCTACGGCTACCTTGGCGCTGCGGGTGCCGAAACATCATCCGGTCTGCTCGGGCGGCATGTTGGTACGCGTGCAGGGTTCCGCCGAGCCGGTCTCGTCGGCGGACCTCAAGGTGCCCGATCTGCTCTGGCACGCTGATCGGTGCGGGCAGTGGGCGCAGCGGCGCGGCTTGTCCCAGGGCTCGGTGCGGTCGATGACAGTTGGCGCTGGCGGGCTGGGCGTAGCGGTTGGTGCACTCGCGCACGCCCTCTGCCAGGGGCTCCCCGGCGGCGCACTGTCGGGCCTCACCTTCGGCGAAAAACGAGCCCGCGCCATCCGACCAAATCCAAGATCCGAGCCAGCCGCGGGCCAAGGCACTACGGGCTGCCCCGATCTGCGTTCATATCTGCAGGTCAGCGGGCATCAAGCTCGTGTACCGCGAGCAGACGAAGAACATTCTTTGTTCTTACAGCCCTCAGAAGCTCGGCTTCTTCTAGAGCCTGAAGTCGGTTGCCTGGAGGCATCGTTGCGCTCCAGGCAACCCCCAAACCACGACTACAATCTGTAATCAATTGGAGTCTTCGCGCTACTGTCTGACGTCCAAGGGAGTCTCTCCCGGACCAGTCGCGGACCAAACGGCGCTGAAGGACATCACCCTACGAGCCGCCCGCTCATGAGCGCCGCGAGCCCATGAGACCGTCTCCTGGCACCGCATCGGATTGAATGCCGGGCGTGCGTCCCATCACTCACGCACCGACCGTCTCGTTGGCCCTCAGCGGGTGACGGTGGCGAGCGCTTCGGCGTACTGCTCGTCGGTCACCGGCTCCAGCCAGGTGGTGCCGTCGCCGTCGGTATCGCCGACGACCATGGCGATGTGCGCCATGAGGGTGGTGTCGGTGCCGCCGTGCCAGTGCTCCTCACCGGGCGGGCACTTGACGGTCTGGCCCGCGCTGACGCGTACGACGTCGCCGTCACGGGTGCCGACGAGGCCGACACCGTCGGTGATGTAGAGGGTCTGGCCGTTGGAGTGGGAGTGCCAGTTGGTGCGGGCACCGGGGTGAAGCGGACCAGGGCGGTCGCCAGCCGGGCCGGCTCGGCGGGGGTCTCGATCATGTTGAGGTAGACGTCCCCGGTGAAGCGTTCGGCGGGGGCCTTGGCGGTCGGGGTCTGCGTGACGATTTCCACGGAAGGTGTTCCTTGCTGTGCGGCTGCGGGGGAAGTGGTGTGCGGGTGTCAGGCGTCGCGCTCTTCGGTGAGCTTCTTGAGATGGTTGATCGCGGTCATGGCGTTGGGCCAGCCGGCGTAGAAGGCCAGGTGGGTGATGGCCTCGGAGAGCTCCTCGACGCTCAGGCCGTTCTCCAGCGCCACGCCCAGGTGATAGGGCAGCTGTTCGCTGCGGTAGAGCGCGGCGAGGACACTGACGGTCACCAGGCTGCGGTCGCGCGGTGAGAGCCCGGGGCGCTCCCATACGTCACCGAAGAGCACCTCATTGGTGACCTCGACGAGCTTGGGCGCGATCGCCTCCAGCTCCTTGGGCGCGGACTGCTTGGGCATGCTGTCACTCCTTGTTGCGTAGCGGGTCGGTCCAGCCGGGGGAAGCCGCTCGCCGGCTCGGTGGTCACTGGGCGACGTAGCCGCCGTCGACGGGCAGCGCGACGCCGACGACGAAGCCGGCGCCGGGGCTGCGCAGCCACGCGTGAAGTCGGACCGCTGTAAGCGGTCCGCGTACGACCGTCCCCGGGTCGCGAGGTGTCCGTGCGCCGGAGTCAGGCGGCCCCGTCCCCGCCGACGGACGGCCGGGGACAGCGCCTCCTCCTCCAGGTAACCCCCCTTCGTGGCGGCCGTCCAGTCACCGTCGATGGGTGTACTGGCAGTACATCCCTCGTACGGCCCGCTGCACGTACGGTCGAGGGGTGGACAACCAACAGGAGGTCCGCGAGTTCCTCACCTCGCGGCGAGCCAAGATCACCCCCGAGCAGGCCGGACTGCCATCCGGGACCCGGCGCCGCGTCCCCGGGCTGCGCCGCAGCGAGGTCGCAGCCCTCGCGGACGTGAGCGTGGAGTACTACGCCAAGCTCGAACGCGGCAATCTCGCCGGCGTCTCACCCGCCGTCCTCGAGTCCGTCGCCCGCGCCCTCCGGTTCGATGACGCCGAACGTGCCCACCTCCTCCATCTGGCCCAGGCCGCCGACGGTTCCGACACCCTCATCCGCCCCCGACGTCGACGCCCCGCCCGGCAGTGGACCCCGCACCGCAGCCTGCAGTGGACGCTCGACGCGATCACCGCAGGCCCCGCCTTCGTCCGCAACGGCCGCATGGACATCCTCGGCACCAACGCCCTCGCCCGCGCCTTCTACAGCGACGTCTACGCGAACCCCCACAACCAGGCGAACCTCGCCCGCTTCACCTTCCTGGACCCCGCGTCCCGCCGCTTCTACCCCGACTGGGGCCTGGCCGCCGACGTCACCGTCGCGATCCTGCGCACCGAGGCCGGCCGCAACCCCCACGACAAGGAGCTGCACGACCTCGTCGGCGAACTCTCCACCCGCAACGACGACTTCCGCACCCGCTGGGGCGCCCACAACGTCCGCCACCACGGCACCGGCACCAAGGACTTCCACCACGAGGCAGTCGGAGATATCACCCTCGCCTACGAGGGCCTGGAGATGGCTGCCGAACCCGGCCTCACCCTCACCATCTACACTGCAGAACCCGGCTCACCCTCTGAAGAGGGCCTGCGCCTGCTCGCTTCCTGGGCCGCGACGCAGGAAGCCCTCGCCGGGCGGCCGCGAGAGAACTGACCTCCCTCCCCGCGGCGCACCCGCAGTCCCGGAAGGTGGCGACGCCTCTTCCAGGGAGCCAGAGGTGGCCAGGAGGCAGAGGCCATTCCGGAAGCGATCCGGCCCCGGGTCTCCGGGCCGGATCGTGTCAACGGCGTAGAAGGCCCGTTGCAGCTCGCCGGTCATTACCGCGTGGAAGCCACGCCCGGGGGCCGGGCGAGCTGCTGGAGCGCGCGGCGGCGTCAAGGCACCCGTAGGCGGTGACCGATCGGCGGATCCACCCTCAAAGCTTGAACACAAATTACACACATCCTCTCTTCATACCGGCCCTGATGGTCTAGATTGACCGTGCTTCAGCTGTTCGGGCATGAGGCGAACCATTAATGATCTGTAGGTCCGGCGCTATGGAGAGCCAGCAGCCGCGTCATCGGCGCCGGACGTGGGGGTGATCAATACCTGGAGCCCGCGAGGGAGGCCTCGGGTGCGGGGAGCGCCCGAGGTGTCGACGGGTTCCCGCCCACCTCGAGAGCCTGGCAGGACATGCGAGTCCGCTGCCGCCGGGGTGGGGTTGTTCAAGTAGCTCTGACATAGCCGGGATGTCATGCGCGGGAGGCGGGGGCCTCCCGAGGGGAGGAACAGCGCGGCGCGGGAGGCGGGGGCCTCCCGAGGGGAGCAACAGTGTTGGGCGAACACGTCGAACCACTGGGGACCTGGGGGGTTCTGTGCGGCAAGGGGGACTTGTCAGCCCGTTTCCGTCGGCGCGCGGGCGTCTGGCGAACGGGGCAATCAGCCGGCCCGCGATTGCCTGGGAGCAGCGGTACAGACGTGCCGTGATCACCAGCGATACCGTGGCCACCGCCTTCGTGGTGGCGGCGATCGGCAATTTTTTCGGGGCCCGGGACGCGGCCAACTGGCACGAGAAGTGGGGAATTCTCGCCTTCGGCACCGAGCTGCTGGTGCTGGGAGCGCTGGCGGTGGGCCGGGCCTGGGCTCCGGCCGTGCTCGGTCAGGGCGCCGAGGAATTCCGAAGACTCGGACGCTCACTGTTCGCGGCGACCGTCGTACTGGCGCTGGGCGGGATAGCCCTGACCTCGCGGAACATCAAACTCTGGATCTTCGTCGCGATCCCCGCGATCGCGCTCGTCACCATGACCGCGCGGTATGTGCTGCGCCTCTCGCTGCACAAACAGCGCAAGGAAGGCCGGTGCCTGAGACCGGTGCTCGCTGCCGGGAGCCCGGCGACCGTACGCGACCTGATCGCCCGAACCCGCAAATTCCCGCACATCGGCTGGCGGGTGGAGGCGGTGTGCACGACGGACGGTCGCGGGCTGGACGGTGACCAACTGGACGGAGTGCCGGTCGTCGGTCAACTCGCGGACGTCGCCAAGCACGTCCGCCACGACGGCTACCGCGTCGTCGCGGTCACACCGGACCCGCACTGGACACCGGACCGGCTCCAGCGGCTGGCCTGGAACCTCGAAGGCAGCGACGCCGAGATGGTCGTGGCCCCCGTGCTGATGGAGGTGGCCGGCCCGCGGCTGCACGTCGACGCCGTGCTCGGGATCCCGCTGCTGCGGGTCAGCATGCCGACCTTCACCGGAGGCCGCCGGGCGATCAAGGGGGTCGTCGACCGGGCGGGCGCGGCGGTCCTGCTGGTGCTGTTCGCGCCGCTGATGGTGCTCGTCGGGCTGCTCGTGCTGGCGGACAGCCGGGGCGGGGCGTTCTACCGCCAGCGCAGAGTCGGCAAGGACGGCCGCGAGTTCACCATTCTCAAATTCCGCACCATGGTTGCCGGGGCCCACGCGGCACGTGCAGAGCTGGCCGACCTCAACGAGGGCGCAGGGCTGCTGTTCAAGCTCCGCCGGGATCCGCGGGTGACACGGGTGGGAGCAGTGCTGCGCCGGTACTCGCTCGACGAGCTCCCGCAGCTTTTCAACGTGCTCACCGGCTCGATGTCACTCGTCGGTCCGCGGCCTCCGTTGCCGGAGGAGTCCGCTGCCTACGGCCCGGACATCAGGCGGCGGCTGCTGGTCAAGCCCGGGCTCACCGGCCTGTGGCAGATCAGCGGACGCAGCGACCTGCCGTGGGAGGAGGCGGTCCGCCTCGACCTGCGGTACGTGGAGGACTGGTCGCTCGCCCTGGACACAGTGATCTTGTGGAAGACGCTGCGTGCGGTGCTCCATGGGCAGGGGGCCTATTGATGCGCGGAGGCCATCGTCCGGCCGACGTGCGGACTGCAGGCCACAAGGGCCTGCCTGGGGGGAGGAACGCGTCATGAGAGTCAGCGTTTTCGGGCTCGGCTACGTGGGCTGCGTGTCGGCCGCGTGCCTGGCCAGCATGGGCCACGAGGTCATCGGGGTGGACGTGAACCAGGTGAAGGTCGACCTGGTCAACGACGGCAAGGCCCCGGTGGTCGAGGAGCGGATCGGCGAGCTCATCGCCGAGGTCGTGCGGACCGGGGCGCTCCGCGCCACCGGCGACGTCCGCGAGGCGATCATGGGCAGCGAGGTGTCGCTGGTCTGTGTGGGCACCCCGTCGGAGCCCAACGGCAGCCTGTGCACCACGTATCTGGAGCGGGTCACCGAGCAGATCGGCGCCGCGCTGGCCGAGCGGGGCGGGCGGCAGACCGTCGTGTTCCGCAGCACCATGCTCCCGGGCACATGCCTGAACCTGCTGGTACCGATCCTGGAGAAGAACGTCGGCGGCACGGCCGGGGTGGACTTCGGGGTCGCGGTCAACCCGGAGTTCCTGCGCGAGGGCACGAGCGTGCGGGACTTCTTCGACCCGCCCAAGACCGTCATCGGCGAGCTCGACCCGGCAAGCGGCGACGCGGTGATGGCGCTGTACGACGGCCTGCCCGGCGAGGTGTTCCGGGTGCCGGTCCCGACGGCCGAGGCGATCAAGTACGCGGACAACGCGTTCCACGGCCTCAAGATCGGCTTCGCGAACGAGCTGGGCGCGGTGTGCCAGGCGCTCGGGGTGGACTCGCACCAGGTGATGGACGTGTTCCTGGCCGACCGCAAGCTGAACATCAGCCCCGCCTACCTGCGGCCCGGCTTCGCCTTCGGTGGCTCCTGCCTGCCCAAGGACCTGCGCAGCCTGGTCCACGCGGCGCAGCGGGCCGACGTCTCGGTGCCCATCCTCTCCCACGTGCTGCCCTCCAACTCCGACCATCTGCAGCGCGCGGTGGAGCTGGTCGAGCGCACCGGCAAGCGCCGGGTGGGCCTGTTCGGGCTGTCGTTCAAACCCGGCACCGACGACCTCCGCGAGAGCCCGCTCGTCGAGCTGGCGGAGAGGCTCTTCGGCAAGGGTTACGACCTGAAGATCTACGACGCCAACGTGAGCCTCTCCCGGCTGCTCGGCGCGAACCGCGAGTACATCGAGATGCGGCTGCCGCACCTCGCGCAGCTGCTCGCGGACTCCGTCGACGAGGTGCTCGAACATGCCGAGGTGTGCCTGGTCGGGACCAGAGATCCGGCCGTCCTTTCGGCGCTGCCCCATGGCGGCGGCCCGGTGATCGTCGACCTCATCCGCCTCCCCGACGCCGAGGCGCGCCGGGCCGAACCGGGGTACATGGGCCTTGCTTGGTAACGCAATCGGCGGCGACGGGTCGGACCGGCGCGCGCTGATCCTGGTGGAGAACCTGTCGGTGCCGTTCGACCGGCGGGTGTGGCAGGAGTGCACGACCCTGCGCGACGCGGGCTGGACGGTGCACGTCATCTGTCCCCGGGGGAGCAAGCGGGACACGGAGCCGGAAGCGGAGATCGATGGGGTGCGGATCCACCGCTACCCGTTGCGCGCGGCCACGGGAGGACCGGCCGGCTACCTGAGGGAGTACGGGGCGGCACTGTGGCACACGGCCCGGCTGGCCCGCAAAGTCGGCCCGGTCGACGTGGTCCACGCCTGCAACCCGCCCGACCTGCTGTTCCTGCCGGCACTGTGGCTGAAGCGGCGCGGCGCGCGGTTCGTCTTCGACCAGCACGACCTGGTGCCCGAGCTGTACCTCTCCCGGTTCGACCGCGGCGAAGACCTGCTCTACCGCGCCGTGTGCGCGCTGGAACGGCTGACCTACCAGGCCGCGGACGTCGTGCTCGCCACGAACGAGAGCTACCGGGACGTCGCGATGCGCCGTGGCGGTCGACGCCCTGCGGACGTTTTCGTGGTGCGCAGCGCACCCGCGATCGACCGGTTCCAACCCGTGCCGCCCGAGCCGGAGTTGAAGCGCGGCAAGCCTCATCTGCTGTGCTATCTGGGCGTCATGGGCCCGCAGGACGGCGTCGACTACGCCTTGCGCGCCCTCGCGAAGCTGCGCGACGAGTTCGGGCGGACCGACTGGCACGCGGTGTTCGTCGGAGCCGGCGACGCGTTCGACGCGATGGTGGAGCTGTCCCGGCGGCTCGGGCTCATGGAGCAGGTGCAGTTCACCGGGCGCATTCCGGACGCCGACCTGGTGCGCTACCTGTCCACCGCGGACGTGTGCCTCTCCCCCGACCCGCGCAATCCGCTGAACGACGTGTCGACCATGAACAAGGTCCTGGAGTACATGGCGATGGGCCGGCCGATCGTCTCGTTCGACCTCAAGGAGGCGCGCGTCTCCGCCGGTGACGCCGCCGTCTACGCGCCCGCCAACGACGAGGCCCAATTCGCCAAGCTGATCACGGTATTGCTGGACGATCCGGAGAAACGGGCCCGGATGGGCAAGATCGGCCAGGAGCGGATCAGCGGTCCGCTGTCGTGGCGCAACTCGCAAGCGTCGCTTCTCGCCGCCTACGCCGCCGCGAGCCGCGATCGAACTCCACAGTCGGCGGGCGACCCGGTCCGCACAAGGAAGAGGCAGCGGCGTTGAACGAAGACACGATCCGCCTAGTCACGATCGGGCGGATACTCCGCCGGCGTTGGCGGCTTCTCGCCGCCCTCGCCATGGTGGGCGCACTCGTCGGCTACGGCACCTCGGTAGTGGTGTTCCCGCCGCGATACACCGCGTCGGCACCGGTCCTGTTGCCGGGGCAGTGGGAAGAGCGCGAGCTGCTGACCCAGGTGGACATCGCCACCAGTTCGGCGGTGCTCGACCGCACGGCCGCCGCTCTGCACTGGTCCGCCGTCAGCGGCACCACGCTGCAGGACCGGGTGACCGCGAAGGCCGCCGACGGGAACATCATCAAGATCTCGGGTACGGCCGACACCCCGACGCGCGCACAGCATCTCTCCGACCAGGTGGCCCGGCAGTTCGTCGCCTTCGCCGCGGGGGTCGCGGGCGGCAGCACCGACCCCACGGCGGCCTCGGGGACCGAGGCCCTGCGGAAGCAGGTCGCGGAGACCAACCGCCGCATCACCGAACTGGCCAAGGCGGCCGATCCGGGACAGACCGTGGAGAGCGTGCAGGCCCGCACCCAGCTCGAGCAGCTGCGCACCTCGCTGGAGGAGGCCATGCAGAAGCTGGACGAGGCCGACCCGGCGAACAACAAGGCAGGCATGGTCGTCATGGGTCCGGCCCCCAGGCCGACCGGTGAGGCGCCGCCCACGAGGCTGCAGCTCATCGCCGGCGGGGCGCTGCTGTTCTTCCTGCTCGCGCTCATCGGCCATCTCGTCGCGGCACGGATGAAACGCCGACTGCGCACCGAACCGGAGATCGCCGCGGCGCTGGGCTCGACGCTCCTCGGCACCGTCGACGTGCCCACGGAACAGCCGGCGCACCGGCCGGAAGGCGGGGGCCCACGAGCCCGGATCCGCCGCCTCCTCGGCATGGACACGCGGTGGGACATGCCCGCCCCGCAGAAGTCCGGCGACCAGGCCGGCAGTCGGCTCCGCTACCGGCGGGTGTGCGCCCGCCTGAAGGAGCGGCTGCCGGGAGCCCAGAAGCTGCTGGTCGTCGTACCGGACGGCGACGAGACCGCCCGCCGGGCCGCGGGGCAGCTCGCCGCCGAGGCCAAGAACGGTCTGCAACTGCGAGTGGTGGAGGTCTCGGTGGACCGGCCCACAGTGCCGGACCGCGATTCCGAGTCTGGTGCCCTGGTCGTCCTCAGCGCGGGCAGCTGGACCGCGGAGGAACTCGCCGGCATCGCCGAGGCATGTGCGGACGGCAGGCACGAGGTCGTCGGCATCGTCGTCGCCGGCCTGGTCCTGGGCCGCCCCACGCGGTCCGCCGGCCAGCTTCCGGACGACGCCACCCTGACGCTCGCGGTGCCCGGCCACGGAACGGGAGGTTCAGCGTGACGACGAGCACGACTTCGGAGTCGACGGCCGCCGCCCCGCTCCTCGATCTGCAGGCACTGGTGGTGGCGGTGCGCCGGCGCCGGCGCCTGTGGAGCGCCATGGCGCTGGTCGGCCTGCTGCTCGGCGCCGCGGTGGCGATCCTGATGCCGCCGCCCCCGAGCTCGGTGACCAAGGTGCTGGTCGCGCACGAGGAGGACCAGCCGAACGACCCCGGAACGCTGATCCGCACCGACGTGGCACTGCTGCAGACCACGCGGATCGCCGATGCCGCCCTCAAGGCCCTCAAGTCCCCGGAAACACCGGCGACCTTCATGCGGGACTACAGCGGTGCCGGTCTGACCAACAACCTGCTGCAGATCACCGTGACGGGCGCCAGCGACGCGGAGGCGGAGGCCCGCGCCAAGGCGCTGGCCGACGCGTTCGTCGCGGACCATGTGCGGCGGATACAGGAAACCTCGAACGCCGAGGCCAAGGCCCTGCTCAACCAGCGCGATCGGCTGCGGAACGAACTCGCCCAGGTCAACAAGGCGATCGGAGACGGATCGACGACGACCGGCGCCAAGACGTCGGCGAATCTGGAGTCGCTCTTCGCCCGCCGGGCCGACCTCACCTCGAAGATCACCGATTTCGGCGAACGGGCCGCGGAGGCGAGCGTCGGCACGCCCCAGCTCATCGCCGGCACACAGATCGTGGACGCCCCGCACGCGGTCCGGCACTCCCTCCCCAAGGCCGCCGCCACCGACGCCGCGATCGGTCTCGTCCTCGGTCTCGTCCTCGGACTCGCGGTGGCCGCGGTCGGCGCGGTGGTGGCGGACCGCCCTGTGCTGCGCCGGGAGATCGCGGCGAACCTCGGCGCCTCGGTCATCGCGGAGCTGCCCGCCCGGTCGCCCAGACTGTGGCACCGTCGACGGAACCGGGCAGCACGCGAACGCCTCACCGGGTCCCTGGCGCGCACCGTGCGCGGCTCCGAGGAACCGCTGTCGCTGCTGGAACTGGGCTGTGCGCGCAGCACGGCCGTGATCGCCCTGGAGCTCGCCAGATCACTGGCGGCGGAGGGGCCGGTGGTCGTCATCGACGGTCTGCCCGGCTCCCGGCTCTGCGACCGCCGCCAGAAGCCAGGAGACCCGACCGTGGTCAGCGGCGAGCGTGCCGGGGCCCTGTCGCCTCAGGAGCGCGCGCTCGGCGTCGGCTCGGTGGCGCCCGGCACTGCGTGGACCGACCTGCAGTACCTCGGCACCCAGACCGTGCTCGTCGTGCGGGCCGGGCACGGCAGCGCCGCATGGCTGCACACCGTGGCGCGGCAGCTCGCCGACCAGCGCATCGCGGTGATCGGTGTGGTGCTGATCGACCCCGATCCGCGCGACCGGACCGACGGCACGCTGTGGGACGGGCTGCACACCGCCCTGCGTGCTCAGAACGACCGGTCAGCCCGGCAGAACGGGATGGGCCGGCACCGGACGGAGCGCCAGCCGATGTGGGCGGCACGGGTCCCGGACAGCGAGCAGGAGGCGCGGTAGGACATGTGTGGCATCGCAGGCACTTACCAGTGGCCGGACGGAAAGATCGTCACCGACCGGCTCACCGAGACCCTCGCCCACCGCGGCCCGGACGGCGCGGGCCGGTACGGCCATCCCGCCGGTGACGGCGAAGTGCAGCTCGGGCACCGCCGGCTCGCCATCATCGACCTGTCCGAGACCGGCGCCCAGCCGATGGTCTCGGACGGCCTCGCCCTGACGTACAACGGCGAGCTGTACAACGCGCCCGAACTGCGCGCCGAACTCGAAGCCGCCGGTGTGCGCTTCCGCGGCACCTCCGACACCGAGGTGCTCCTCGAGGCGTGGCGGCGCTGGGGCACGGACTGTCTCCCCCGGCTGCGCGGCATGTTCGCGTTCGGCATCTTCGACGAGCGGACCGGCGAGCTGGTGCTCGCCCGCGACCAGCTCGGCATCAAGCCGCTGTTCCTGCTACGGCGCGGCGAGGGCCTGGCGTTCGCGTCCGAGCTCAAGGCGCTCGCCGGCGCGACCGGCGGATCGCTGGAGGTGGATCACGCGGCGCTGGTGGCCTCGCTGCTGTACTACTGGGTGCCGGACTCACGGTGCGCGTTCCGCGAAGCGGAGAAGCTGCCGCCGGGCAGCTGGCTGAGGTGCCGGCCCGACGGCCGGGTGGAGCGGGGCCGGTTCTGGAACCTGAAGGACGTGGCCGCCGAGGGCCGGGAGCGGGCCCGGTCCGGCGAGCAGCCGGACCTGGCCGCCGTCGTCGAGGAGTCGACCCGCCGCCACCTGCTCTCCGACGTGCCTGTCGCGACCTTCCTCTCCGGCGGCCTCGACTCCAGCTACCTGACCGCGCTGGCGGCTCGCCACCAGCCCGGGATCTCCGCCTACACGATCGGGTTCCGCGCCGAGGACGCCAAGTTCGAGGCGATGCCGGACGACCTGCGCTACGCCCGGCAGGTGGCCGAGCGGTTCGGCGTCGACCTGCACGAGATCGAGATCGACCCGAACGTACTCGACCTGCTGCCGCAGATGACGTACCACCTGGACGAGCCGATCGGCGACCCCGCCGCGATCAACACGTTCCTGATCTGCTCGGCCGCCCGGGAGGCCGGGGTGAAGGTGATGCTCTCGGGGATGGGCGCCGACGAGTTGTTCGCCGGGTACCGCAAGCACCTGGCCAACCTGCTCGCGCTGCGCTACCAGCGTGTCCCGCGGCCCCTGCGGCGCGGGGTGTCCGCGGCCGTGGGCCGGCTGCCGGTCGCCACGTCCCGCCGGGGGTACCGGTCGGTGCGCTTCGCGAAGCGGTTCCTCTCCTTCGCCGATCTGCCGGAGGAGACCGCATTCCGGCGCAGCTACACCATGTACGACCAGGACGAACTGCTCGCCCTGATCGATCCGGACCTGGCCGGGACGGTCGACGATGTCCTGACCGAACACGCGGACATCTATGCGGACAACGACCTCGACGACTTCGTCAACCGAATGTGCCTGGGCGACGCCCGGATGTTCCTGCCGGGCCTGAACCTCACGTACACGGACCGCTCCAGTATGGCGGCGTCGACCGAGGTGCGGGTTCCGTACGTGGACGTCGAGGTGGTCAGGGCGGCGTTCGCCGTGCCCGGCGAACGCAAGATCGTCGGACGGCAGGGCAAGGCGGTCCTCAAGGAGGCGGCCACCTCGATCCTGCCCCGGGAGATCGTCTACCGGCCCAAGGGCCTGTTCAGCGCCCCGCTGCGTGCCTGGATGAGCCGGGATCTGGCGCCGCTGGTGCGCGAGGTGGTCAACGACGGCGAGCTCGTCCGCTCCGGGTTCCTGCGCCGCGACGCGCTGGCGCGGATGGTCGCCGAGGACGCCGCCGGGCAGCAGGACTTCTCCAAGCATCTGTGGCATGTGCTGACCCTCGAGTACTGGTATCGCGACGCGACCTCTGGGTCCGGCCAGAGCACTCGGCAAACGGCTTAGGAATCAGGGGAGTTCCGGTGAAACAGGTTGTACAGAACTACAAGAGCGGCGAGCTGGCGGTGCTCGACGTGCCGGTGCCGGGGTGCAAGCCGGGCGGTGTGCTGGTCCGCAGCGCCTTCTCGCTGATCTCCACGGGGACCGAGCTCATGAAGGTGTCCGAGGCCGGCATGTCGATGCTGGGCAAGGCCCGCTCCCGGCCGGACCAGGTGGCCAAGGTCATGCAGAGCGTGGCCACCAACGGCGTGCCCGCCACGTATCGCAAGGTGATGGGCAAGCTGGACTCCTACACGCCGCTGGGCTACTCGTTGTGCGGGGTGGTCGAGCAGGTCGGCGCCGGCATCGACGACGTGAAGGTCGGCGACCTCGTGGCCTGCGCCGGCAACGAGCACGCGCTGCACGCCGAGCTGAACTGGGTGCCGAAGAACCTCTACACCCCGGTGCCGGACGGCCTCGCGCCGCGGCACGCGGCCTTCGGCACCGTCGGGTCGATCGCGCTGCAGGGTGTCCGCCAAGGCGAGTCACGGCTCGGCGAAGTGGCGCTGGTCATCGGCCTCGGCCTGATCGGGCAGCTGGTGGTGCAGCTCCTCGCCGCCTCGGGCGTCCGCGTCGTCGGCGCCGACCCCGACCCGGCGCGCTGCGAACTCGCCGAGCGCCTGGGCGCAGCGGCCTGCGGCGATCCCGCGTCCGCGGCCGTGGAAACCGCCGTCGCCGAACTCACCGGCGGACACGGCGTGGACCAGGTGTACCTGGCCGCCGGCGGCGGCAGCAACCAACCCGTCGAGCTGGCCGCCCGGCTCTGCCGGGACCGCGGCCGGGTCGTCGACATCGGCAAGTGCCGCCTGGACCTGCCGTGGAACGCGTACTACGAGAAGGAACTCGACGTCCGGTTCTCCCGCAGTTACGGCCCCGGGCGCTACGACCCGGAGTACGAGCTCGAGGGGCGCGACTACCCGATCGGCTACGTGCGCTGGACCGAGCGCCGCAACCTGGCGTGCTTCCTCGATCTCCTCGCCCGCGGCAGCGTCGACGTGGAGCCCCTGGTCTCCCACATCGCCGACTTCGACGCCGCCGTCGAGACGTACCAGCGTCTGAAGGACGGCGACCTGAAGGCCGTGGCCGTGCTGTTCCGCTATCCCGAGCACACGGTGGAGGCGGCGGCCCCGGAAGTGGCCGTGCCTGCCGTGGACGTGAAGCGGAGTCCGGCCCGGGCCGCCAAGACGCCGGCGCGGCTCGCGTTCGTCGGCGCGGGGAACTACGCGAGTTCGATGCTGCTGCCGCACCTGGTACAGCGCGAGGGCGTCGAGATGTCGACCGTCGTCACCACGACGGCACTGTCCGCGGCCAACGCGCAGCGGAAGTTCGGCTTCGCCGAGGCGACCACCGACCTCGACGCCGTGCTCGGCGACAAGTCCATCGACGCGGTGTTCGTGGTCACCCGGCACAGCTCGCACGCCGAACTGACCCGCAAGGCACTGCTGTCCGGCAAGGCGGTGTTCGTGGAGAAGCCCCTGGCCCTCACCGAGGAGGAGCTGGCCGGCGTGCTCGCGGCGGTGGAGGAGTCCGGCAACGACCGGCTGCAGGTGGGTTTCAACCGCCGGTTCTCGCCGCTGCTGCGGGAGGCCCGGCAGCGGTTCGGGGATCGCAGCGGTCCGGCGAGCCTGCGCTACCTGGTCAACGCGGGCCGCCTGGACCACGGCAGCTGGTACCTCCGACAGGGCACCGAGGGCTCGCGGTTCGCCGGTGAGGGCGGGCACTTCATCGACACGGCGAGCTGGCTGCTCGAGGCCGACCCGGTCTCGGTGTACGCGACCGCAACGCCCGGCAACGACGACATCCAGGTCGTGCTGCGTTACCCGGACGGGTCCACCGCCACCATCAGCTACGTGACCACCGGCCCGTCCGGCTTCCCAAAGGAGACGCTGGACCTGGTCGCGGACGGCAAGGCGCTGCGGCTCGACGACTTCGTCCGCGCCTCGGTGTACGGCCGCAAGCGGTGGGTCAGTTCGCGGCTGCCCAAGGCCCGGGACAAGGGCCAGTGCGCCGAACTGGCCGCGTTCGTCAAGGCCGTGCGGACCGGCGGGCCGATGCCGGTGCCACTGGAGTCGCTGGTCGCCACCACGGCGGCCACCCTCGCGGTGCAGGCCGGTCTGGCGAGCGGCGCCCCGGTGACGCTGGCGAGGGCGCGATGACCATGAGCGCGGGCTGGTACCTCCGGCGGCTGTCCCGGATGGGACCGCAGGAGGTCGCGGGCCGGGTGGGCGACGCGGTGCGGCGGCGTCGGTGGCGGTCGGCGCCGCCCGACTCTCCGAGCGTGACCGGCGCCCGGTTCACCGCGGTCCTGCCGGCCGGGACGATCGCCGCCCTGCCTCCCGACGCCGCGAAACGCCTCGTCGCCGAGGCGGACCGGCTCATGGACGGGCACGCCGAGTACTTCGGCGTGGTCCGCGACGACCTGACCGACCCGGACTGGTGGCGCGACCCGAAGACCGGGCGCCGGGCTCCCTCGGGTTACGCCTTCGACGTGCCGTACCGCAACGAGGACGCGGTCGGGGACATCAAGCAGATCTGGGAGCCGTCCCGGCACCAGTACCTCACCCAGCTCGCCGCCGCCTACGCGATCACTGAGGACGAGCGGTACGCCGAGCGCGTGGCCGAGCATCTGCGGTCGTGGTGGGCGGCCAACCCGCCGCTGCGCGGCGTCCACTGGATCAGCGGCATCGAGCTGGGCATCCGGCTGCTGTCCTGGGTGTGGATCCGCCGGCTGCTGGACGGTTGGTCCGGCGCGGCCGGTCTGTTCGAGGCCAACCCGGTGGCGCTGAACCAGATCTGGCACCACCAGCGTTGGCTGGCCGCCTTCCCCAGCCGGGGGTCTTCGGCGAACAACCACGTCATCGCCGAGGCCGCCGGTCAGTTCGCCGCGGCCTGCGCGTTCGACTGGTTCCCCTCGTCGGGACGTTGGCGGGCCGACGCGCTGCGGTCGCTGGAGCGGCACCTGCGCGGCAACACCTACCTTTCCGGCCTCAACCGTGAGCTGGCCACCGAGTACCACGGACTCGTCCTTGAACTCGGGCTGGCCGCCGTGGCCGAGGCGGACGCCGCCGACGTACCGGTCCCCGCGTCGATCCGCCTGGTGGTGCTGCGGATGACCGACGCGCTCGCGGCCATCGTGGACAACCGGCTCCGGCCGCCGCGTCAGGGGGACGCGGACGACGGGTACGGCTTGGTCGTGGACGGCGCGGGCACCGACCGCTGGGGCTCGCTGCTGGCCACCGGGGACGCCGTGTTCGGCCGGCTCGCCTGGTGGCCGGCGGTCACCGGCACCGACGTGCGCACCCCGCTGCTGGCCGCGCTCATCGAACGCACTGAACCGTCCGTGCGCCGCCCGGCGGACCGGCCGGCGCACTTCGCCGACGCGGGCATGACCATCCTGCGCGGACCGGAGGAGATCTGGTGCCGCTGCGACGGTGGTCCGCACGGCTTCCTGTCCATCGCCGCGCATGCCCACGCGGACGCGCTGTCCGTGGAGGTCCGGCACGACGGGGTCGATGTGCTCGCCGACCCGGGGACGTACTGCTACCACGGGCAGCCCGAGTGGCGGCAGTACTTCCGGTCGACCCTCGGCCACAACACCCTGCAGCTGGACGGCGGTGACCAGTCCGTCTCCGGCGGCCCGTTCCTGTGGACCCGGCATGCCGAGAGTCGTGTCCTGACCGTGGACACATCCGGCGAGGACGTAACCCGCTGGTGTGCCGAGCACGACGGCTACGAGGGCTCCGTGCACCGCCGCCGGGTGGAGCTGACGGCCGCGCGCCGGGAGCTGCGGGTGATCGACGAGGTACGCGGCCCGCGCCGGGCCGTACGCCTGACGTTCCACCTCGGCCCGGCGATCACCGCGGACCTGGTGGGGACCCGGGCACAGCTCACCTGGACCAGGGACGGCGAAGACCGCTCCGCGGTGCTCGACCTGCCCGAGCAGCTGTCCTGGCAGGCGTATCGCGGCGAGACGGATCCTGTGCTGGGCTGGTACTCCGCCGGATTCGGGTGCAAGGAACCCGCCACCACACTGGTCGGTTCCGGCTTCACCGACGGCGCGGAGGGCTTCACCACCGTGCTCGGGTTCCGCGGCTAGGGGGGCGCGTGGGGATCAAGACGCGGCCCTGGGCGTCGGCGGTGGCACCGCTGGTGCTGGTCCTGCTCGTGGCGACGGGCTGTGACAGTACGCCGCACGCGGCTCGTGCGAAGCCGCCCGCCGTGCCCACCACGTCCGGGGCGCGGTCCACATCCCTGGCCCGGGTGTGTGCCAATCCCGCGGCCGGGCCGGCCAAGGCGCCTGCGGGCGCGGTGACGGTCGACCCCGCGGTGGTCGGCGACCTGGTGGCGAAGACCAAGAGCAGTCCCCCGCACACCACGTTCTGGCTCCGACCGGGCAAGCACAGGCTCGACCCGGACCGCTACGCCCAGGTCATCCCCAAGGAGGGCGACAGCTACCTCGGCGCGCCGGGTGCGGTGCTCGACGGCCGGAAGAAGAACCAGTACGCGTTCGCCGGTACCGCCCGCGACGTGACCATCCGCTACCTGACCGTGCAGGGATTCGACGCCCCGCAGAACGAGGGCGTGGTCAACCACGACTCGGCCGACGGCTGGGTGATCGAGCACACGACGATCCAGAACAACTCCGGCGCCGGGCTGATGGCCGGTGCCCGCCAGCAGGTCCGCGCCAACTGCCTGCGCGACAACGGCCAGTACGGCATGAACGCGTACAAGACCGGCGGCCGTATCACGGACCTGGTGGTCGAGGGCAACGAGATCGTGGGCAACAACACCGGCGACTGGGAACGGCGGCAGTCGGGCTGCGGCTGCACCGGAGGCATCAAGTTCTGGGCCGTCGACGGCGCCGACGTACGCGGCAACTGGGTGCACGACAACCGCGGGACGGGGTTGTGGGCGGACACCAACAACAACGACTTCCTCATCGAGAACAACGTGATCGAGGCCAACGACGGTGCCGCGCTGATCTACGAAATCAGCTACAACGCGGTCATCCGGAACAACACGATCCGGCGGAACAACTGGGTCGAGGGCCGTGAGGCGGCCGACCGCGGCGACAGCTTCCCGTTCGCGACCATCTACCTGTCGGAGTCCGGCGGCGAACCACGGATCAAGGCCCGCACCAGCAAGATCGAGATCTACCGGGACGTGCTGGAGAACAACTGGTCCGGGATCACCCTGTGGGAGAACGCCGACCGGTTCTGCAACAGCCCCTCCAACACCTCGTCCGGCGACTGCACGTTGCTGGTGAAGAACACCAAGCGCTGCGTCCAGCCGGCGATCGCCAAAGCCCCGCTCTACTCCGACTGCCGGTGGAAGACCCAGCGGGTGGACATCCACGACAACCGCTTCGTGCTGGACAAGTCCGTCATCAAGTGCACGGAGAAGTGCGACCGCATGGCGGTGCTGTCCAACTACGGCACCTATCCCGACTGGTCGCCGTACAAGGGCGAGCAAGTAGCCGAGGCGATCACCGCCAAGCAGCACAACCGCTGGCACGACAACGTCTACGTCGGCCCGTGGAAGTTCGTCGCCTACGACCCGAGCCGAGTGCTCGACCTCGGGCAGTGGCAGGGCACGCCGTACCAGCAGGACGCGGGCAGCACCTTCAGCGCAGGGAACGGTGGCTGAAATGGGCGCGGACCGCACACCGAAGATCGTCGGGACCGTCTGGGGGCTGCTGGTCCTCAACACGCTCGGCTCCGCCGGGGCGAAGACCATCGTGCCGCTGCCCCGCTCCCTCATCCAGATGGTCACCATGGGCGCGCTGGTCGCCGCGTTCGCGCTGGCGCTCACGGTCAATCTCCGGCTGCGCGTCCGAGCCAGTGCGTACGTGTTCCTGCTCACCCTGCTACTGGCGACGAGCGTGATCTCCAGCGCGCACCTGGAGTCCGGGGTCGGCGCGCTGTTCCGGTGCTTCCGGCTGGCTCTCTTCGTCGGCACGCTGTGGCTGCTCAGCCGCTGGTGGGACGGCGGCCTGACGTTCGTCCGGCACCACATCCGGATGTACTTCGCGGTGCTCGGGTCGGTGGCCGCCGGTCTGGTCGTCTCACCGGGCGCGGCCCTGCCCGACCTCTACGGCGGACGCCTTGTCGGCGCGTTGTGGCCGCTCACACCGCCGCAGATCGGACAGTACGCCGCGGTGATCATCGGGCTCACCGTGCTGCTCGTACTGGGCCGCCGGACGGACAAGGCCAGCGCGGCGGTGATCATCGTTCCGTCCCTCGTCCTGCTCGCGCTGACCCATACCCGGACGGCCACGCTCGGCCTGCTCATCGGGCTGTTGTTGGCGATCGGCTCGCTCCTGCTCACCAGCGCCGCGGCCCGCCGCTTCTTCACCTGGACGGTGCTGTGCGCCACGGTGGCCGCGGTGGGGTTCTCCTCCCTGCTCCAGGCGTGGTTCCTGCGCGGACAGAGCAAGGAGAACTTCTCCAGCCTCACCGGTCGGGCCAAGGTCTGGGACGCCCTGCTGGCTGCGCCCCGGACGACCGGGGAGAAGTTGTTCGGCGTGGGCCTGGGCGACAAGTCGTTCGGCGGGCTGCCGATCGACAACAGTTGGCTGGCCGCTTACAACGAGCAGGGTCTGGCCGGCGTCACCCTTGTCGCGGCGTTCATCATCGTGCTGGGCGGCGTCGCGTTGCTGCGGCCGCCGTCGCTGCAGAGGGCCTGCGCGATCTTCCTGATCAGCTACTGCGCGATCGCGTCGTACACCGAGGCCGGTCTTGGCGACGCCTCGCCGTATCTGCTGCATCTGGCCCTGGCCGCCTCGCTCCTGGCGACACCTGCCGCGGCCACACCCCTCGCGATGCCCGAAGTCCCTCGACAACGCATCCCGCGACGGGCCCGGAAATCGGAGGTGACCTGAGCATGCACGTCCTCGTGGTGCACAACCGCTACGCCTCGGCGCAGCCGAGCGGGGAGAACAAGGTCGTCGACCAGGAGGTGGAGCTGCTGCGCGCGGCCGGCCATCGGGTCGAGGTGTTCGAGCGGCGCAGCGACGACATCGCCGCCCGCTCCCTGCTCGGCAAAGTCGCGGTGCCGCTCCTTGTGCCGTGGAACCCGGCGGTCCGCACGGAACTCGCCGCCCGGCTGCGCACCGAGCGGCCGGACATCGTGCACGTCCACAACGTCTTCCCGCTCCTGTCGCCCGCGGTCCTCGCCGCCTGCGCCGACGCCCGTGTGCCCGCCGTCGCCACCCTGCACAACTACACCCAGGTCTGCCCGCCCGGCACGCTGCAGCGGGACGGCCGGCCGTGCACCGAGTGCGTCGGGTCGACGCCGCTGCCCGCCGTCCGGCACGGCTGCTACCGCAACTCCCGCCTTGCGACGGTGCCGCTCGCGGTCAGCCTGTCGGTCAACCGGCGGCGGTGGTGGTCCGGCGTGGAGCGGTTCTTCTGCATCTCCGCGGCGCAGCGCGACGTCCTGGTACGGGCCGGAATGCCGGCCGAGCGGCTGGCGGTGAAGCACAACTTCGTGCCCGACCCGGGCACGTGCCGAACAGGCGCCGGCGAGCATCTGCTCTATCTCGGCCGGCTCGCGGAGGCCAAGGGCGTACGGCTGCTCATGGCCGCGTGGGACGAGATCGCGGCGAGCGGCGGTGTGGGCGTACCGCTCGTGATCGCCGGCGCGGGGCCGCTGGAGCGCGAGGTGACCGCCTGGGCGGCGGGCCGGGACGACGTGCGCTACGTCGGCCTGTACGACCCGGCGCAGTGCCGTCAGGCCATCGCGCGGTCGGTCGCCGTGGTGGCTCCCTCGACGTGGCTGGAGGCGTTCGGCCTGGTGGTCGTGGAGGCGATGGCGGCCGGGGTCCCGACCGTCGCCGCCGGTCACGGCGCCTTCGTCGAACTCGTCGAGGACGGGGTCACCGGGCTGCTGCACCGGCCGGGCGAGCCTGCCTCGCTCGCGTCCCGCATACGACGGATCGCGGCCGACCCGGACCGCAACCGGGAGATGGGCCAGGCGGCCCGGCGCCGTTACGAGCAGGGTTTCAGTCCGGCCGTCGGCCTGGAGCGCCTGGTGGAGGAGTACCGCACCGCGATCGCGGGTCGGTCAGCACTGGCTCGCGGCGGCGACACCCGCGCGAGCAGGGGGGATGGGACAGCAGATGACACGATGCCGACTCTGCGGCTCGGAAGCGATGGCGAGCGTCGTCGACCTCGGGGCGACGCCACCATGTGAGAGCTTTCTCGCCGCGGACCAACTCGACCAGCCGGAGCCGGCGTACCCGCTGCACCTGCGGGTCTGCACCGACTGCTGGCTGGCGCAGATTCCGCCGCTGATCACGCCGGAGGAGACGTTCACGCAGTACGCGTACTTCTCTTCCTTCTCGACCTCCTGGGTGGAGCACGCGCGCACGTTCGTCGCCGACGCCGTCCAGCGGGTGGGGCTCGGCCCCGACGCCTTCGTGGTCGAGGTCGCGAGCAACGACGGGTACCTGCTGAGGCACGTGGTGGACCGGGGGATCCGCTGCCTCGGCATCGAGCCGTCGGTGAACGTCGGTGCCGCGGCGCGGGACGCGGGCGTGCCCACGCTCACGGAGTTCCTGAGCCCGGACACCGGTGCCGCCGTCCGCGCCGAGCACGGCCCGGCGGACCTGGTCGTGGCCAACAACGTGTACGCGCACATCCCCGACGTGGTCGGGTTCACCCAGGGGCTGCGCGCCCTGGTCGCCGACGACGGCTGGGTCTCCATCGAGGTGCAGCACCTGCTGACCCTGATCGAGGAGAACCAGTACGACACGATCTACCACGAGCACTTCCAGTACTACACGGTCGCGTCCGCGATCCGGGCCCTTGCGAGCGGCGGACTCACGCTCGTGGACGTCGAGCTGCTGCCCACGCACGGCGGCTCCATCCGGCTGTGGGCCCGGCCGGCCGAGGCGGCCGGCGAGCCGACGCAGCAGGTGGCCGACGTGCTGGCCCGGGAGAAGGCCGCCGGGCTGCAGGAGTTGTCCGGGTACACCGAGTTCTCCGCCCGGGTGGCCAAGGTGCGCCGGGACCTCCTCAAGTTCCTCATCGAGGCGGCCGAGCGCGGCGAGACGGTCGTCGGCTACGGCGCCCCGGGCAAGGGCAACACCCTGCTCAACCACTGCGGTATCCGGCCCGACCTGCTCCCGTACACGGTCGACCGCAACCCCTACAAGCACGGCAGGTTCACCCCCGGAGCCCGCATCCCGATCCTGCCGCCCGAGCAGATAGCCGCCGACAAGCCGGACTACGTGCTCGTCCTCCCGTGGAACCTGCGGACCGAGCTGGTCGAGCAGCTGTCCTTCGTGCACGACTGGGGCGGCCGGCTGGTCTTTCCCATCCCGGAACTGAGCATTGTCGAGGTCGCGTCTTGGAAGGTCACGGCATGAAGGTCGTTCTGTTCTGCGGCGGTTACGGGATGCGGATGCGCAACGGGGCCTCCGACGACGTGCCCAAGCCGATGGCGATGGTCGGCCCGCGACCGCTGATCTGGCACGTCATGCGCTACTACGCGCACTTCGGGCACACGGAGTTCATCCTGTGTCTCGGGTACGGGGCACACCACATCAAGGACTTCTTCCTCAACTACGAGGAGACGGCGTCCAACGACTTCGTGCTGCGAGGCGGGCGGACCGAGTTGCTGTCCACCGACATCTCGGACTGGACGATCACGTTCGCGCAGACCGGCATCGAGTCACCGATCGGGGAGCGGCTGCGCCGCGTGCGGCACCACTTGGACGGCGACGAGATGTTCCTCGCCAACTACGCGGACGTCCTCACCGACGCCCCGCTGCCGGAGATGATCGACCGGTTCGCCCGGCGCGACGCGGGTGCGTCGATGATGGTGGTGCCGCCGCAGTCGTCGTTCCACTGCGTGGAGTTGGGCGAGGACGGCCTGGTGGGCGGCATCACCGCGGTGAGTGAACTGCCGCTGTGGGAGAACGGCGGCTACTTCGTGCTCCGCCAGGAGGTCTTCGACCACATCCCGGAGAACGGGGACCTGGTCGCCGACGGTTGCGCCCAACTGGCCAAGCGCGGCCGGCTGGTGGCGCACCAGCACCGCGGCTTCTGGAAGCCGACCGACACCGTGAAGGAGCGGGCCGCGCTCGACGCCGCCTACGCCAGGGGCGAGCGCCCGTGGGCCGTGTGGGAACGCGACGGCGCGGGAGCGGGCGCCGGGGTGACCGCGTGATCCGGCTCGGATCCGGGCGCCTGGACCGGATCGTCGCGGTGGGCGCGCACTGCGACGACATCGCCATCGGCGCCGGCGGCACGCTGCTGACGCTGTGCCTCGCGCGGCCGGGCATCCGTGTCGACGCACTGGTGCTCTCCGGCGGCGGCAACGAGCGGGAGCAGGAGGAGCAGGCCGCGCTCGCCGCCTTCTGCCCGGACGCCGACCTGCGGCTGACCGTGCACAAGCTGCCGGACGGCCGGCTGCCCGCGCACTGGGAGGAGGCCAAGGCCGCGGTCGAGGAGCTGCGCGAACAGACGGAGCCGGATCTCGTGCTGGCCCCGCGCACCGATGACGCGCACCAGGACCACCGCGGCCTCGCGAAGCTGATACCCACCGCCTTCCGCGACCACCTCGTGCTCGGCTACGAGATCGTCAAGTGGGACGGCGATCTCGGCCGCCCGGCGGCGTACCAGCCACTCTCCCCGGAGATCGCCGAACAGAAGGTGCGGCTGCTGCAGGAGCACTACCCCTCGCAGCGGCACCGGCCCTGGTACGACCGGGAGGCCTTCCTCGGCCTTGCGCGGATCCGCGGCATCGAATGCCATGAGCGATACGCCGAGGCGTTCGCCGCCACCAAACTCACGCTCAACCTGGGGGGTTGAACCATGCGCGTACTACTGACCGGACACCAGGGCTACCTGGGCACCGTGATGGCCCCGGTCCTTGCCGCCGCCGGGCACGAGGTCGTCGGCCTCGACTCCGGCCTGTTCGCCGACTGTGTCCTCGGCCCGACACCCGCGGACCCGCCGGGGCATCGGGTGGACCTGCGCGACGTCACGGCCGAACACGTGGCCGGGGTGGACGCCGTGATCCACCTGGCCGCCCTGTCCAACGACCCGCTGGGATCGCTGGCGCCGGAGCTCACCTACGACATCAACCACCACGCGTCCGTACGGCTGGCCCGGCTGGCCCGCGAGGCCGGAGTGCGGCGCTTCCTGTATGCGTCGACCTGCTCGGTCTACGGCGCCGCCGGCGGCGACGACCTGGTGGGCGAGGACGCCCCGCTGCGCCCGGTGACGCCGTACGCGGAGTCCAAGGTGCGGGTGGAGGACGACCTGCACGCGCTGGCCGACGGCGACTTCACCCCGGTGTTCATGCGCAACGCCACCGCCTTCGGCCACTCACCCCGGCTGCGCGCCGACATCGTGCTGAACAACCTGGTGGGCCACGCACTCCTGTCCGGCGAGGTCCTGGTGCTCTCCGACGGCACACCCTGGCGCCCGCTGGTGCACGCCGCCGACATCGCGCGGGCCTTCACGGCCGCGCTGACCGCGCCGCGCGAAGCGGTGCACGACCGGGCGTTCAACATCGGCAGCGAGACCAACAACGTCACGGTCGCCGAGATCGCCGGGCAGGTCGCCGAGGCGGTGTCCGGCGCGAAGGTGGTGATCACCGGGGAGACCGGTGCCGATCCTCGGTCGTACCGGGTGAACTTCTCCCGGTTCCGGGCCGCGGTGCCCGGCTTCGACTGCGAGTGGACCGTGAAGCAGGGCGCGCTCGAACTCGCCGACGCCTACCGCGAACACGGGCTGACTCGGGAGGACTTCGAACGACGCTTCACCCGGCTTGCCGTGCTGCGCGCGGCGTCCGACGCCGGCACCGTCGACGACACCCTGCGGTGGCGCCGATGACCACGGCCGGCGAACAGCCGATGACGGCGGCCGGCGACGAGATGTACGCACTGGTGGAGCGGCTGTACCCGCTGTGCCGGAGCATCACCGGCGACGGTGTGCGCGCCACCCTGGACATCGTCGGCGAGTACGTTCCGCTGCAGGTGCACGAGGTGCCGACCGGGACGCAGGTGCTCGACTGGACGGTGCCGCAGGAGTGGAACATCCGCGACGCGTACATCGCCGACTCCACCGGCCACCGGGTCGTCGACTTCGCCGCGTCCAGCCTGCACGTACTCGGCTACAGCGTCCCGGTGTCGGCAACCATGCCGCTGGCCGAGCTGCGCACGCACCTGCACACCCTGCCGGACCACCCGTCCTGGGTGCCGTACCGCACCAGCTACTACAAGCCGGAATGGGGGTTCTGCCTGGCCCAGGAGACCTTGGACGCACTGCCGGACGGCGAGTACGAGGTGCGCATCGACTCCACACTCGCGGACGGCCACCTCACCTACGCCGAGCATGTGATTCCCGGTCAGGTCGCCGACGAGGTGATCGTCTCCTGCCACGTCTGCCACCCGTCGCTGGCCAACGACAACCTGGCCGGCATCGCGGTGGCGGCGTTCCTGGCCCGGGCGATGGCGAAGCGGACGCCGTACTACACCTACCGGTTCCTGTTCGCGCCCGGCACCATCGGGGCGATCACCTGGCTGGCCCGCAACGCGCAGCGGGTGGAGCGGGTCAAGCACGGGCTGGTGCTGGCCTGCGCCGGCGACCCGGGCTCATTGACGTACAAGCAGAGCAGGCGCGGCGACGCGGAGATCGACCGGGTGATGCGGCACGTACTGGCCGCCTCCGAACGCCCGCACCGCGTCGCCGAGTTCACTCCGTACGGCTACGACGAGCGGCAGTTCTGCTCGCCCGGGTTCGATCTCGGCGTGGGCTCGCTCACCAGGACCCCGTACGCGGGCTATCCCGAGTACCACACCTCGGCGGACAACCTGGACTTCGTCTCCCCGGAGGCGATGGCGGACACGCTCGCCGTCTGCCGCGAGGCATGCGCCGTCCTCGACCGCAACCGGCGATACCTCAACCTCAGCCCCTACGGCGAACCACAGCTGGGCCGACGCGGGTTGTACGACGCGCTCGGCGGCCGCAGCGACACCAAGCAGGCCCAGCTGGCCATGCTCTGGATGCTCAATCTCTCCGACGGCGAGCACAGTCTGCTGGACGTCGCCGAGCGGTCCGGGCTGCCGTTCGACACCGTCGCCGTCGCGGCCGACGCCCTGCACGGCGCCGGACTGATAAAGGCATGACGCCGATGACCATCGGGCAGGAGAAGACGACGACACCGGCCGGATCCGCCCGGCGGGCCATCGCCGGCCGACTGTCCTGGGGGCTCGCCGACCAGGCGGCCTCCAGCATGAGCAACTTCGCGGTGGGCATCTACGTGGCCCGCTCGCTGGGGGTGACCGCGTTCGGCGTGTTCAGCCTCGCCTGGGTGACCTACGGCGTGGTGCTCAACGTCTCCCGCGGGCTGGCCACCGACCCTCTCATGGTGCGCTTCAGCGGCGTGTCGGACGCGTCCTGGCGCGGGGCGGTGGCCCGGTCGTCGGGTACCGCGCTCGGCGTGGGCGCAGCCATCGGCGCGGCGTGTCTGGTGGTCGGGCTCGGTCTCGGCGGCCGCGTGGGGCCCGCGTTCGCCTGCCTCGGTGTCGTGCTGCCGGGGCTGCTGCTGCAGGACGCCTGGCGGTTCTCGTTCTTCGCCGCCGGCACCGGGCGGAAGGCGTTCGTCAACGACCTCGTGTGGGGCATCGCGCTCGTCCCGGCCATGGTCGTGGCGGCCCGCGCGGGCAGCGTGGCCGCTTTCGTGCTCGCCTGGGGCGCGTCCGCCGCGGTGGCCGCCGTGTACGGCTGCTTCCAGTCCGGGATCCGACCCCAGTTGACCGGAGCACGCGAGTGGCTTCGCGAGCAGCGCGACCTCGGCTACCGGTACCTGGTCGAGAACGTCAGCCTCAGCGGTGCGAGCCAGCTGCGGGCGTACGGGCTCGGCACGATCGTCGGGGTCGGCGCCGTGGGTGCGGTGCGGGGCGCCGAGCTCCTGCTCGGCCCGTTCCTCGCCGTGCTGATGGGGCTTTCGCTGGTCACCGTCCCGGAGGCGGCACGGGTGCTCCGGCGGGCCCCGCACCGGCTCGGCACGTTCTGCCTCCTGTTGGGTGGCGGGCAGGCCGCCGGCGCACTGCTCTGGGGCGGGGCGCTGCTGCTGATGCCGGACCGGCTCGGCGAGCTCGTGCTCGGTGGCGTCTGGCACTCCGCCGCGGAGCTCATCGCGCCGGTCACCCTCGGCGTCGTGGGCGCCGGCCTCGGCACCGGCGCGGCGGCCGGGCTGCGCGCGCTCGGCGCCGCCCGGCGCAGCCTGCGCTCCCAGCTGTTCGCCTCCGCCTGCTATGTCAGCGGCGGGCTCGGCGGGGCGGCCGTCGCCGGCACGGTCGGCTCGGCCTGGGGCGTCGCCACCGCGACCGTCAGCGGCTCGGCCGTGTGGTGGCTGCAACTGCGGTCCGCCCTGCGCGAGCGCCACCACAACCCCATCCCCGAAGTGAGGACCCCATGACCGACCGACCCAGGCTGAGCATCGGCCTGCCCGTGTACAACGGCGAGGAGTACCTGGCCGAGTCGCTCGACGCCCTGCTCGGCCAGACCTACGAGGACTTCGAGCTGGTCATCTGCGACAACGCCTCTACCGACGGGACCGAGGACATCTGCCGCAAGTACGCCGCGCAGGACTCACGCATCCGGTACCTCCGGCTGCCCCGGAACGTCGGCGCCACGCCGAACCACAACTACGTGTTCACCCAGTGCCGCGGCGAGCTGTTCAAGTGGGCCTCTCACGACGACCTGTACGCCCGGGACCTGCTGCGGCGCTGCGTTGAGGCGCTCGACGAGCGGCCGGACGTGATCCTCGCGCACGCCGACCAAGCGGTCATCGACGGCGACGGCCAGGTGAAGGTCCCGTACGAGTACACGCTCGCCACCGACTCACCGCACCCGCCGGAGCGATTCCGCAGCATGCTGTTCGAACCCGGCGGTGACGACTTCTACGGGGTGATCCGGGCCGAGGCGCTGCGCCGGGTGAAACCGATGGACAGCTACCACCACGCGGACCGCACGTTCGTCACCGAGATCGCCCTGCACGGGCGCTTCCACCAGGTGCCGGAACTCCTGTACTTCCGCCGCGACCACCCGACCCGCGCCGAGCGGGCGAACCCGAGCAAGCGCTCCCGGTGCGTCAACCTGGACCCGCGCCGGGCGGGCCTGCTGCATCCGACGCCCCGGCTGCTCGCCGAGTACGTCTGGGGCTTCGCCTCGGCGATCCGGCGGGCCCCGTTGTCCGCGGCCGACCGGCGCGCGTGCTACCGCCACCTGGCCGCATGGATGACCAGCCGGGTCCGGCCGGGCGCCGGCGAACGGGTCGAGGACCGCGCCCCGGTCGACCCGGCCCTGCTCACTGTCTCCGTCGACACCCTCGTCGCCGGCCGTGAGGGGAGGCAGGCATGAAGCCTGTGCGCGAAACTCCGGTGCGCGTCGGGGTCTTCGGCCTGCTCGGCTCCGGCAACCTCGGCAACGACGGGTCGCTCGAGGCCGTGCTCGGGTACCTCCGCGCCGAGCACCCGGAGGCGGTCGTGGACGCGCTGTGCGGCGGACCCGAGGCCGTCGCGGCCCGGTTCGGGATCCCCGCGACACGGCTGCACTGGTACCGCGGGGAGTACCGGACCGCGTCGCGTGCGGGCGCGATCGCGGCGAAGGGGCTGGGCAAACTCGTCGACGCCGTCCGTACCGCCGCCTGGGTGCGCCGGCACGACGTGGTGATCGTGCCGGGCATGGGCGTCCTGGAGGCCACGCTGCCGCTGCGGCCGTGGGGCTTCCCGTACTCGCTCTTCCTGCTCTCCGCGTCCGGCCGGCTGTTTCGCACCCGGGTCGCGCTGGTCAGCGTCGGCGCCGCGACGATCGCCAACCGGCCTACCCGGGCCCTGGTGCGCTGGTCGGCGCGGCTGGCCGCGTACCGGTCGTACCGGGACGCCCAGTCCCGTGACGCGATGCGGGCGATGGGCGTGGACACCGCGCGCGACGAGGTCTACCCGGACCTCGCGTTCTCCCTGCCGACGCCGGAGGCGAGCGCGCCCTCGGGCTCGCCGGGCCCGGTCTGCGTCGGTGTCATGGACTTCCACGGCGGCAACGACGACCGTGCCCGGGCCGAGGAGATATACCGGCGCTACCTCGACGGAACGATCCGGTTCGTGCGCGCGCTGGTCGAGGAGGGCAGGCCGGTCCGGCTGCTCACCGGCGACGGGTGTGATGCGTCGGTGGTCGCCGCGATCCTCGACGCGGTGGACTCGCCGCTGGTCACCGCGGCCGAGCCGTCCTCACTGGCCGACCTGATGAAGGAGATGGTGGCCGCCGACACCGTGGTGGCGGTCCGGTACCACAACCTGATCTGCGCGCTGAAGACCGGCACGCCGGTGCTCGCACTCAGCTATGCGGCGAAGAGCGACGCGCTCATGGACCGGATGGGCCTCGGCGCGTACTGCCACCCGGCGCGCGAGGTCGACGCCGACCGGCTGCTCGAGCAGTTCCGGGCGCTGGAGAAGCGATCGGCCGAGCTGCGGCAGACCCTCACCGAGCGGAACCTGGCCGCCGTCCGGCAACTTGAGCACCAGTTCACCGCCTTGACCGAGGTCCTGTTCCCGGCGACCGACCGTGCCCGAGCCCACGCCCGGCAGGAGACTGCATGAAAGCGACCGAAGTCCCGGCCATCGCCGGGGCGTACCTGTTCGAGTCGACGCCGTACGCCGACGAGCGCGGCTTCTTCTGCCGCACCTTCGACGCCGACGTGGTCCGCTCGGTGGGCCTCGACCCGCACACCTTCGTCCAGGACAGCGTGTCCCGCTCGGTCCGGGGCGTGCTGCGGGGTCTGCACCTGCGCTCCGGCGCCGGCGAGGCCAAGCTGGTGCGGTGCTCGTACGGGAGGATCTTCGACGTCGTCGTGGACCTGCGGCCGGACTCACCGACATACCTGGGCCGGGCCTTCTTCGAGCTGTCCGGCGAGACGCAGGCGACCCTGTACATCCCGGCGGGGTGCGCGCACGGCTTCCAGGCGCTGACCGAAACCGCTGACACCTCGTACCGGATCGACCGCCCGCACGATCCGGCCGAGGACGTGACGATCGCCTTCGACGACCCGGAGCTCGCCATACCCTGGCCACTGCCGGTCACATCGATGTCCCAGCGGGACCGGGAGGCGCCAAGCCTCGCCGAGGTCCTGAAGCGAAAGGAGACGTGAGGTCGGCGTGGACACCGAACACACCGAACACACCGAAGAGACCGCGGCGTTCCTCCTGCCCCGGTCGCGGACGGCGAACGAGCGGCTGCACGCCATGATCCCCGGGGGCGCGCACACGTACGCCAAGGGCGACGACCAGTACCCCGAGAACCTGGCCCCGGTCATCAGCCACGGACACGGTGCCCACGTGTGGGACATCGACGGCAACCGCTACATCGAGTACGGCTCCGGCCTGCGGTCGGTCAGCCTCGGCCACGCCCACCCACGCGTGCTCGAGGCGGTACGGAGGGAACTCGACCGCGGCAGCAACTTCGTCCGGCCGTCCATCGTGGAGGTCGAGGCCGCGGAACGCTTCCTGGCCACGGTGCCGACCGCCGAGATGGTGAAGTTCGCGAAGAACGGCTCCGACGTGACCACCGCCGCGGTGCGTCTCGCCCGCGCCGTCACCGGGCGCCCGCGGGTGGCCATCTGCGCCGACCATCCGTTCTTCTCCGTCGACGACTGGTTCATCGGCACCACGCCGATGTCCGCCGGAATTCCGGCGGCGACCACAGAGCTGACCGCGGCGTTCCCGTACGGGGACCTGCCCGCCACGGAGGAGTTGCTCACCCGGTACGAGGGCGAGGTCGCCTGCCTGATCCTCGAACCCGCCTCCCACGCCGAGCCGCCGCCCGGGTACCTCGCCGGCCTGCGCGAGCTGGCCGACCGGCACGGCTGCGTCCTGATCTTCGATGAGATGATCACCGGCTTCCGCTGGTCCGAGGCGGGCGCTCAGGGCCTGTACGGCGTCGTCCCCGACCTCTCCACGTTCGGCAAGGCGCTGGGCAACGGGTTCGCCGTCTCCGCGCTGGCCGGGCGCCGCGATCTGATGGAGCGGGGCGGCCTGCGCCACTCCCACGACCGGGTGTTCCTGCTGTCCACCACGCACGGTGCGGAAACGCACTCCCTGGCAGCCGCGATGGCCGTGCAGGCCACCTACGTCGAGGAGGGCATCACCGCGCGGCTGCACGCCCTCGGCGAGCGGTTGGCCGCCGGTGTGCGAGACGCCGCGGGCGGCATGGGCGTCGGCGACCACATCGTCCTCCGGGGCCGGGCCAGCAACCTGGTCTTCGCCACCCTCGACGAGAACCGGCAGCCGTCGCAGCAGTACCGCACCCTGTTCCTGCGCCGGCTCCTCGCGGGCGGGGTGCTGGCCCCGTCGTTCGTGGTGAGCAGCGCGCTCAGCGACGCCGACATCGATCACACCGTCGACGTGGTGGCCCAGGCATGTGCGGTGTACCGGAAGGCACTGGACGCCGCCGACCCCACCCCCTGGCTGGGCGGACGACCGGTGAAGCCCGCGTTCCGCCGCTTGGCGTGACGTGACGTCAGCGAAGCTCCCGCCGACCGGCGTCGGCCAGCCGGTCAGCCGTCCGGTCGACCAGCCACGCGGTCGGCGGTATCACCGCCAACGCGGTGCACCAGCCGCCGAGGACGTCGGTCGGATAGTGCGCGCCCAGGGCGACCTGCGCCCAGCCCATGGCGGCGCCCCCAACCAGCGCCGCGGCGAGCACGAGTGATGTGCCGGCCGTCCTGCCCAGGCCGAGCCGGCCGGTCGCGAGCAGCGCCGCCACGAGGGCGAGTGCGGTGAAGAAGGCGGTGTGCCCGCTCGGATAGGACAGGTTGCCGTCGCCGTGGATGGTGCGTCCCACCAGGTGCTTGAGCAGTGTCGCCGTGCCTACGGTCATGGCGGCGCCGGCAACGACGAGCACCGCCGCGCGAGGGCGCCGAAGCAGCAGGCAGCCCGCCACGATGGCCACGACCAGCATCGCCGATCCGGCGGGTTCTCCCAAGAAGTCCAAAGCCAGAGCGACGCGCCTCCAGGGCGGCCGCACACTGTCCGCCGTCGGCTGGATGATCCACCTGTCCACCCTGCCGGGCTCGCTGCGGCCGGCGTACAGGACCCCGAGCACGCCGACCAGCAGCGCGGCGGGGGCCGCGATCGGCCCGAGCCACGCGCGCAGCGACCGGGGCAGCACCGCTGGCGCCGACCGGCCGGTCACACGCCCACCGCGTCCGGTCGACCTGCGGTAGTTTGCTCCAGGCCCTCTTGAGGGCTGCCCGGCCTGCTTTCGGTGGCCTTCCTGTCTGCCATGCGCAGCAGTGGTTTGTGTCCGGGTCCCCGTGGGACCACGAGCCGGTCAACGACCGGCGGATCGACCTGCCGATGCCCTCGCCAGCGACCGCGCCCCAGGACGGCGGGACGTTGTTTCCGGACGACTCCGGTGACCGTAAGTCCGGGCACGCCGCGGCCCATGTGTGCGTGCACCACCTGCCGCACACCGTGCCCCACCAGCCGACTCCCACTCTGCCCCAAGGGCCTGCCGATCCGCCGTTTCGCACCAAGGGCCAACCGGCCGCTCACCTGGTGGCCCACGCCGCGGCCTCCTACGTGGCGGCGGTCGAGCCGAACACCCCGCTCATGACCGAGACAGGGGAGAGCCCGCACACCGTCGCAGACCATCCGGCGGATGCGATACACCTCCCCCTGCCGTCGGGGCTGTTGACGCCATGCCCCCGCCGCTACCGCGATGCCGCGCTCGGCATCAGTCTCCATTTGCCACCCTGCCCGACACTGCGGTCGCGGCCAACCGCCGTCGGATGGCCCGCGCGTCAACACTCTGGCACAGCGGCCGCTGTCCTGGCTTCGGGGTCGCCCCCACGCGGGGCTTCAGACGCCACCGATCCGCCGGGAAATCCGCTCCCCCACACGTCGGCGCCCTGCGGACTCCCTCCAGGCGTGGCGTGGCTTTCTGGCCACGATGCCGCCACCTGGCCGCTTGGCCTGCACCTTGCCCAGCGCGACGCACCCGCTCCGCATGGGCCCGGGCGAAGGGATCCTCGGCGATCTCACCGGTCGCCACATCGAATAGGCCGTCCCCGCGGCGGAACCCGCGGCGACGTCCGCGCCATCGACGGCACCGGCTGCTGAACGGCGTCACGGCCGACCGGACCGGCGCTTGACCTTGCCCCGCAGGGCAAGGTTTAGCGTTGGGGCAGGCGAGGTGAACGGCATGAAGATCAGTGAGCTCGCACGTCGGGCCGACGTGACGACGAAAGCAGTGCGGTACTACGAATCGCTGGGGTTGATCACGCCCGAGCGTCTCGTCAACGGCTACCGCGACTACACCGAGGACGACGTACGCCTCGTACGGGAGATCAGGACCCTCCACCGACTGGGCATCCCCGTCGAGCGCACCCGGCCCTTCCTGGAGTGCCTGGCTGCCGGGAGCCTGCACGCCGACGACTGTCCCGCCTCGCTGGCCACCTACCGGGAGGCCATCGACGAGCTCACCGAGCGCATCGAGGCCCTGAACGCCCGCCGCGCGACCCTGATCACCAATCTGCAGGTCGCGGCCCACCGGGGCAGCAGTGCCGTACCGGGCAAGGAGGCCGGAACAGCAGGTGCGGACTACCTGACCCTGCCCGCGGACCTGCCCGCCCCCGAGGACGACGGTGCCGCCGCCCATCTGCCCGGCACGACAATGCCGCCGATCACGCTCCTCGATACGGCGGGCACACCGATCCGCCTGGATGCGCTCGGTCCCCGCCGCACCGTGATCTACATCTACCCCCTCACCGGCCGCCCCGGCACCGACCTGCCGGAAGGCTGGAACTCCATCCCGGGCGCCCGCGGCTGCACCCCCGAGACGTGCGGCTTCCGCGACCACTTCCAGGACCTCCTCGAAGCCGGTGCCGGCCGCGTGTACGGGCTGTCCAGCCAGGACAGCGACTACCAGAACGAGGTCGTGGAGCGGCTCCGTCTGCCCTTCGACATGCTCTCCGACGCCGCCCTCGGCCTCGCCGACACCCTTGGCCTGCCCGCCTTCGAAGTCGACGGGATGCGGCTGTTCAAGCGGCTCACGCTCATCATCCGCGACGGCGTGATCGAGCACGCCTTCTACCCGATCTTCCCGCCGAACGAGCACGCCCAGCAGGTCCTGACCTGGCTGCGCGAGAACCCCCTTTAAGGATGCATGTGTACGTCCCCAAACACTTCGTACCCGACGAAGGCGCCGTCCGTGACCTGCTGGTCAACCACGGAGCGTCCGACCTGATCACCATGACCCCGCAGGGCCTGCTGGCCACCCTGCTGCCCTTCGAGTACGACCCCGACACCGGTGAACACGGCGCCCTGATCGGTCACATGGCCCGCGCCAACAACCAGTGGCGTGAGCCGGTGCAGGGCGAGGCCATGGTGATCGTCCGTGGACCCCAGGCCTACATAACACCGACCTGGTACGCCACCAAGCGCGAGCACCACCGCGTGGTCCCGACCTGGAACTACGTGACCGCGCACGTCTACGGGCGGCTGCTCGTGCATGACGATCCGGGCTGGATCGAGGCACAGATGCGCCGCCTGACCGACCGGCACGAGGCCGGCCACGACGAGCCCTGGTCCGTCGACCAGGCCCCGGCGAAGTTCATCGAGCGCCAGCTGCGCGCCGTCGTCGGCGTCGAGCTGGTCATCAGCCGCATCGAGGCCAAGTTCAAGCTCAACCAGAACCAGCCGCGGGAGAACGTCGAGGGAGTCGTGGCGGGCCTCGAAGTCCGCGGCCAGTCCGACGACGCGGCGGTCGCCGCCGCGGTCCGTGCCCACAACCCGCACGCCGCGCCCGCCTGACCACCCGCGCCGCGCCGGCTTGCGACACCGCGCGCGGCATCATGGCCCGTGGACCAGCGTCCGGCCCAGATCATCGAAACGGCGAACTACGACGAGCGGCTGGAGACGGTGGCCACGGGACGGGGCATCGGCATCGTCCCGGAGGTCGCGCAGCGCCGTACCCGGCACCCCGCGGTTCGCTTCGTTCCCCTGACCAACGCACCGCCGATCCCGGTCAGCCCCGCTCACCTGCCCGACGCCCAGCGGACACTGATCCGCCGGTTCCTGGATGCCGCCGTACGGACGACGTCGGAGTGATGCCCGCCTCCGCCAGGCGGTGAGCAGCAGCCATGCCTGCCACGCACGGCCGCGTCACCACAGGCATTACACATGGCACAAGCGCCATCACTAGCATCGACGGTGTGAGCGAAACGATCAGGGACATTCTGCGAGGGTCGCGATGAGCACAGGGCTGTCCCGGCGGGAATGCGCGGTCACCGTCCTGGGCGGCCCGACGGCCGTCATCGACATCGGCGGCCTGCGCATCGTCAGCGATCCGACCTTCGACGAGGCGGGCCCCCATGGGTATCTCGCCAAGACCGCCGGACCCGCCGCCGACGAGGGCGCGGTGGGACCGGTCGACCTCGTCCTGGTCAGCCACGAAGCCCATCCGGACAATCTCGACGAGCGAGGCCGCGCGTTCGCGAAGAACGCCCCGCTGGTACTCACCGGGCCGCTGGCCGCCCAGCGGCTCGGCTCACCGGCCATCGGCCTCTCCCCGTGGACGAGCCACTCCCTGCCCCGCCCGGACGGGGCGGCGATCTGACCGTGCTGGCGGTTCCGGCCGTGCACGGTCCGGAGGACGGCGAGCGCGACGCCGACGGAAACGTCAACTGCGAGGTCACCGGATTCGTCCTGTCCGGGCAGGGACTTCCCACCGTGTACATCAGCGGCGACAACGCCTCGATCCGCACGGTCGCGGAGATCTCCCGCCGGGTACCGGACATCGACGCGGCCGTCCTGCACGCGGGAGCGGCACGCGTCCCGGCGAAGTTCGACGGACGGCCCCTGTCCCTGGACAGCCGCCGGGCCGCCGCCGCGGCAGCAGTCCTGGGCGCGGATGCCGTGATTCCGGCCCACTACGACGGCTGGGCCCACTTCTCCGAAGGACTGCCGGAGATCGAACTGGCCTTCCACGAGGCCGGCCTGTCCTCCCTCCTACGGGTCGCGCCCCACGGCACATGGCTGCCGCTGACCCCCTGACGCCCTCGTACCGGTCGGCACGCCGGCAACAGCCAAGTAAGGAACGAAACAGATGCCACTCGTACGGATCGATCTCATCCGCGGACGCCGTCCCCAGCACACGGAGGGTCTCCTGCCGGTCCCCGGCCGCTGACGACGTCCGCCGAGGACGCCTCTCCCCCACCGGGAACCGGCGGCTTCCTCGCCACGGCCGACGCGGGGAGACAGGAGCCGACCCGCCGCGCGCTGGTCGGCACGCGGCGGGTGGCAAGCGGCCTGCCTGGGGGCGGCGGCCTGCCTGGGGGACGCGCCGGTCAGCAGCCGCCGCAGTTGTAGTAGAGGACGTCCCAGTGGCTGCCCTCGTCGGTGTAGACGTTGCCGGAACCGGACGTCCACATCGGGTAACCGTCGCCGCGCAGGCCGGAATAGCTGAAGTAGGTCTTGATGTAGTTGCCGATGCAGGTGTACTTGCTGTAGTCGAGCTTGTAGCCGTTCCAGTGCGAGTACGTGCCGCTGGCGTGGCCGGTCTCGGTGCCGCCGGTGATGTTGAGCGCGCAGCCGCTGGCCTTCTTCAGGGTGACGGCGCCCTGAGCGGTGGCGAGGTTGAGCTGCTCGAACGACGTACAGGTGGAGTTGTTGCGGTTCGTGCAGTTGCCGGACGAGGACCAGGTGATGCCGGCGCTGCGGAACATGCTCTCCGCCTGGGCCTGGGTCAACTTGGTGACGGCGTACGCGTTGTCCGACGAGGCCAGGCCCACTCCGGGCGCGAAGAGCACCGTCAGGACGAGGGCCAGGATGCCGGCCACGACCCGGGCGCGCGGTTGCGGCCGAAGGCGGAACTGGGCGGCGGAACTGCTCATTCGGATTCCTCCTGCTGATGCCGACGAAGGTGTGCAGGTGGCGCAGAAGGGAGTGTGCCGGAGTCTACACGCGTCCACCAGTAGGCGTACGTGTACGCGTCAACAGTGGGGATGCCCCGGGACACTCAACGGACCACGGGTGCCGCCTCCTCCTGCGGTCCTCCGGGGCGCCCCGTGCTGATGACTGGGGTGCACCGGCGAGGCGCCTCTGCACAGTTGGGCAATCGTGACCGGCGCGTACGGTGGCCCGGTTCGGGTCGAGGTCCGTCACGTCGGGTGCAGTCCATCGCGCGCAGGACCGAGTTCCCCGCGCCGGCCGCGCGGATCAGGGCCGGTGCCTGACGGCCCGGCCACGGGCCGCTCGGGAAGAGCCGAGCGGCCCGTTTGAACAAACAGCTCGGCGTCTCCCTCCCCATCCCGGACGGCTGGAGGGCCGGCCCACGCACCGGTGACGAGGTCACCTACACCGACCCGACGGGTCTGGCCGGCATCACGATCGGCACGGTGGACCCCGCGGGGGCGAACCTCGAAGCGCACTTCCTGGACATCGAGAAGAACACGAAGGCCAACTATCCGACGTACCGGAGGCTGCGTATGCAGCAGACGACATTCCGCGGGGAGCCTGCGGCCGTGTGGGAGTTCACCTTCAAAGGCCGCGTCCGCGCTTTCCGCGCCGTCGATCTGGGTTACGGCCGTGCAGGCGGACGGGAGTACGACATCTACCTCTCGGCCCCGGACGCGAAGTGGGACGCCTACCGCCCCGTCTTCGACCACGCTCGAGACGGATTCGCCGCCACCGGTTCCCGAATCCGCGACCGGCCACCGAGTGCGAGATATCTCAGGGCGTCGCCGTGACCGCGGCGGAAGGCGCGAACAGCGCCAGCTGATCCATGATCCACGGGTCGAGCACAGCCAGCTGGTCCGCGATCCACGGGTCAAGGGGACGACCGTCCGTCCGGCGCTCGCCGACATGACGGTGGCCTTGGCTCCGGTCTCCGGATCCGCCGTGGACGGCGACGGCCTTCGGATCTGCCTTCGGATCTGCCTTCGGATCTGCCTTCAGATCCTGGACGGCAACTGTCCTCACGCTGGAGTGGCCGTCCACCTCGGGGGTGGCCGCGGCAGCCGGTCCGCCGACGGCGAGGAGGGCGCTTCCGACGAATATCACGGAAACACCTCCGGTCCCGATGCGCCGCATGAGCTTTCCCATGGTCTTCTCTCCTTGCACAGTCCGCTGGTCTGCGACTGCGAACGATGAAATGTGCCGGGTTTCGGCCCCACCCAAGCTACGCACGCCTACATAGTTGAACAATAAACGAGCGCGTGAAACACATCACCGGAATCACGGGGAATAGAAAGCCGGGCCAGCCGTGCGATGGCCGGCTTCGCAAGGCGAAAGCGCCGATCGATACCGCGTACGCGGGTGAATCCTCGGGCTCGGGATACCCGGCGGGTATGGCTCGGCTACCGAAGTTGCGGCACAGGGATCATGTCGATCGTGGCGAAGAGCAGTTCGGGCCGGGGGCCGACGTGGAGCGGCGGGCCCCGGACGCGCCGACGAAGCTGCCCAGGCGGTCGTGGGGCGCGGTACTGAAAGGCTCGCTGCGGGAGTTCAAGAACGACGAGCTGACCGACCGGGCGGCGGCCTTGACCTATTACGGGGTGCTCTCCCTGTTCCCGGCGCTGCTGGTGCTGGTGTCGATGCTGGGCCTGACCGGCAAGTCGACCACCAACCAGGTGCTGGCCAATGTCAAACAGTTCGCCCCCGGCTCGGTGCGCGACATCCTCACACGGGCGGTGCAGCAACTGCAGGGCAATACCGGCACCGGCTCGGTGATGGCGGTCGTCGGTGTGGTGCTGGCGGTGTGGTCGGCGTCCGGCTACGTTGCCGCCTTCATCCGTGCGGCGAACGCCGTCTACGACGTGCCCGAGGGCCGCCCGGCGTGGAAGATCCTCCCGGTGCGAGTGGGGGTGACGGTGGTGCTGCTGGTGCTGGCCGTGGTCAGCGCCCTGATCGTGGTGTTCACCGGCGGTGTGGCCCGTCACGCGGGGGCCGCGCTCGGCATCGGTGGCACCGCGCTGACGGCGTGGTCGATCGCCAAGTGGCCCGTGCTGGTCCTCCTGGTCACCCTGATGATCGCCATCCTGTACTGGGCGAGCCCGAACGCGAGGGTGACCGGGTGGCGGTGGCTCACCCCGGGGAGCTTCCTGGCCCTGGTGATCTGGATGATCGCCTCGGCCGGCTTCGCGTTCTACGTGGCCGACTTCGCCTCCTACAACAAGACCTACGGCACGATGGCGGGCGTGATCGTCTTCCTGGTCTGGTTGTGGATCACCAATCTGGCGATCTTGCTGGGCCTGGAGTTCGATGCGGAAGTCGCACGGCAGCGGGCCGTCGCCGGCGGCTACCCGCCCGAGGCGGAGCCGTACGCCCGGCCTCGCGACACCCGGAAGTGGGACGAGGAGGACCGGCGCCGCCTGGAAGGGTCCTGAACCGCCCGCAGCCGTGGGGACGAGCGTGTGCGCGCGGGACCGACGAACCCCCGTGCGCTTGCGTGTCGCGCTCGGCCCTTGGCGCGGGTGCGTCCCTCGCGCGCTCAAGCCCCCGCGACTACGGGCTCGTTGACCTCTCCGGGGTAGCGGACGCCGATGTGGTCCCGTATCGCGTCGAGCGTCCGCATCACGGCGAGCGTGCCGTCCAGAGGGACGAGGGGAGACTCGGTCTCACCGGCGCGGAGGGCGCGCATGACCTCGACGGCCTCGTGACGGAAGCTGTTGACGGGGCCGTTCGCCGGGTCGGCCGGGAACTCCTCGGGCTCGCGGCCGTCGCGATGCAGTACAAAGCGGTCGGGATGGAAGAAGGTGTGCGGAATGTCGATGCGGCCGCGCGAACCGGTGACCGTGGCGGTTCTGGGAGACTCACCGATGATGGAGCAGTGCACCAGAGCCTGAGCACCGCTCTCCCAGGAGAGCAGCGCTCCCGTCTGCAGATCGGCGCCCTCCTGCGAGAGCACCGCTCGCGCTGCCACGTCCGAGGGCTCACCGAGCAGCAACTGCGCGAACGAAACCGGGTAAACGCCCAGGTCGAGCAGCGCGCCCCCGCCCTGCCCCGGGTCCCGCAGCCGGTGGGAGGGCGGGAAGTCCCCAGCGATGCCGAAGTCCGCCTGCACCGAGCGCACTTCACCGATCGCGCCCTCGCGCACCAGGTCGGCCACGCGCCGGACCAGCGGGTTGCAGTACATCCACATGGCTTCCATGAGGAAGACCCCGCGCTGCCTCGCCAACTCCACCAGTTCCTCGGCCTCACGCACGTTCAGCGTGAACGGCTTCTCGCAGAGCACGCTCCGGCCCGCCTCCAGGCACAGCCCGGCAGCGGCCCGATGGGCCGAGTGCGGAGTGGCGACGTACACGACATCGATGTCGTCGTCCGCAGCGAGGGCGCCCCAGTCGCCGTACGCCCGCGGTATCCCGAACCGTCCCGCGAAGCTCTCGGCCGACTCCGTGCTCCGCGACGCCACCGCCACGACCTCCGCCTCCGGCAGGTCCATCAGGTCCGCCGTGAACGCGGCCGCGATCCCTCCCGTCGCGAGAATTCCCCACCGCACGGGTTCGCCGACCATGCCCCACCTCTTGTTCCGTGACCGACACACGTCATTCGAACCGAAAGCATAAGTGGCGACTGAGCGGAGGCGGGCGCCCAGGCCCCAGCACGCCGGCCGACGACGCCGCGTCCATATCGGCTCGACTGCGCCCCGCGCGACACCCCGCGGGCATTCCGTGCTGTGCGACGCCGTTGACATCCCCTGCCGGCCGCCTCATAGTACCTGTCACTAGAGCGCGCTAGTGCAGCGCTCCAGTGACAACAAGGCGGTCTCACCCCCGGCCGCCGGACACAGCGCTTCCGCCGTCGCGCTCTGGTTCGGCATGCTGGTCATGCCGGAGAGCCCCCGCTGGCTGGCCTCCAGGACCCGCTTCAACGACGCCTTGGAAGTCCTCAAGCAGGTGCGCTCCCGGCAGCGGGCCGAGGCCGAACTCGCCGAGGTCTCCGCGCTCGCCGTGAAGGAGGAGCAGGAGAAGCTGGGCGGCCGGCAGGACATGAGGTCCACGCCGTGGGTGCGCAAGCTGATGTTCGTCGGCTTCGGCATCGCGATCGTGCAGCAGATCACCGGCGTCAACACGATCATGTACTACGGCACCCAGATCCTCACCGACGCGGGCTTCGCCGCCGACAGCGCCCTGACGGCGAACATCGCCAACGGCGTGATCTCGGTCCTCGCCACCTTCGTCGGCATCTGGCTGCTCGGCCGCGTCAACCGCCGTCCGATGCTGATGACCGGTCAGGTCGGCACGACCGCCCACTGTTGCTGATCTGCGTCTTCTCCCTGGTGCTGCCCCCCGGCGACGGCCGCGCCTACGCCGTCCTCGCCATGACCGTCACGTTCCTCGCCTTCCAGCAGGGCGCCATCTCGCCGGTGACCTGGCTGATGCTGTCGGAGATCTTCCCGATGCGGATGCGCGGGTTCGGCATGGGCGTGGCAGCGGTGGTGCTGTGGCTGACCAACTTCGTGATCGGCCTGGTCTTCCCGTCCCTGGTCTCCGGGATCGGGATCTCCAACACCTTCTTCCTGTTCGTGGTGGCGGGCGTCTTCTCCCTCACCTTCGTCAAGCTCTACGTCCCCGAGACCAAGGGCCGCACCCTCGAAACCCTCGAGGCCGAACTCCGCACGCGCTTCTCCTGACCTCCCCGCCCTCTTGTGAAGGAATGGACCATGACCGTACGCGTAGGCGTCATCGGCGCCGGAATGATCGGCCAGGACCACATACGGCGCCTGACCGAGGTCGTCACCGGGGCCGCCGTGACCGCCGTGACCGACATCGACGCCGCCCGTGCCGCGGAGGTCGCCGCCCGCGTCGGCGCGACCGCCCTGCCCACCGGCACCGATCTGATCGGCTCCCCCGACGTGGACGCCGTCCTCGTCACCTCCTGGGGCCCCACCCATGCCGAGCACGTCCTGAACGCGATCGCGGCCGGAAAGCCGGTGTTCTGCGAGAAGCCGCTCGCCACCACCGCCGAGGACTGCCTGCGCATCGTCGACGCCGAACGCGCCCACGGCCGCCGTCTCGTCCAGGTCGGGTTCATGCGCCGCTCCGACGCCGGCGCCCGCCAGATGAAGGAGGTCATCGCCTCCGGCTCCCTCGGCGCCCCGCTGATCGTGCACTGCGCCCACCGCAACCCGACCGTGCCGGACTCCTACACCTCGGCCATGGCCGCGCAGGACACGGCCGTGCACGAGATCGACGTGCTGCGCTGGCTGCTGGACGACGAGATCGTCTCCGCCCAGGTGATCACCCCGCGCGCCACGAGCAAGCGGTTCGACCACCTCGAGGACCCGCAGATCATGTACTTCGAGACGGCGAACGGGATCCGCATCGACCTGGAGGTCTTCGTCAACTGCCAGTACGGCTACGACATCCAGTGCGAGACCGTCGGCGAGGAAGGCCTGGTCCGGCTGCCCGACCCCGCCGCCGTCGGCGTCCGCACCGCCGGACGGCACGGCACGGCCGTCCTGCAGGACTGGAAGGGCCGCTTCGCCGAGGCCTTCGACACCGAGTTCCGCGAGTGGGTCGACGCCGTCGCGGCCGGCACCGAGCCCACCGGCCCGTCCGCCTGGGACGGCTATGCCGCCACCGTCATCACCGACGCCGCCGTCCGGTCCCTGGAGGCGGGCGGCCAGGTCGTCACCGTCGACATGAAGCCCCGCCCGGCCTGCTACGGAGGCACCGCATGAAAATCGCCCTCGACCCGTACATGTTCCGCGCCCTGCCGATGGACGACATGGTGCGCACCGTCGCCGAACTCGGCTACGAGTACATCGAGTTGTCGCCGCGCGACGACTTCATGCCCTTCTTCCTGCACCCGCGCGCGGACGACGAGCGCGTCGCACAGCTGAAGAACTCCCTGCGTACGCACGGCGTCCAGCTGTCCTCCGTGCTGCCGCTGTACAAGTGGTCCTCCCCCGACGAGACCGAGCGGCTGGCCGCGGTCCGCTACTGGAAGCGGATGATCGAGATCACCGCGGACCTCGGATGTCCGCTGATGAACTCGGAGTTCAACGGCCGCCCGGAGCGCGCCGCCGAGAGCGAGGCGGCGTTCTGGCGCTCGATGGAGGAACTCCTCCCGGTCTTCGAACGCGAGGGCATCGCCCTCAACCTGGAGGCGCATCCGGACGACTTCTGCGAGGAGAGCACCCCTGCGGTCGACCTCGTCCGCGCGATCAACAAGCCCTGGGTGAACTACCTGTACTGCGCCCCGCACTCCTTCCACCTCTCGGGGACCGACCCGAAGGCGGACATCGCGGCGATGCTGCGCTACGCCGGCGACAAGCTCCAGCACGTGCACATCGCCGACTCCTTCAACCACAAGGGGTCGTCGGGCCTGCGCTACATCCTCAACCCGCCCGGCACCCCGGCCCGCATCCACCAGCACCTCGACATCGGTCAGGGCGAGGTCGACTGGGACGCCTTCTTCGGCACCCTGCGCGAGCTGAACTTCGACGGCGTCGCCACGGCCTGTGTCTTCGCCTGGGAGGAACGCGCCCGCGAGTCCTCCGCCTTCATGCTGGACCGCATCCGCAAGGAACTCACCGTGTGAGCCTCGCGACCGGCGGCCGTGCCTGCCCGGGTGCGGCCTCCGGGAGCCGAGTCCCGGTGCGGCACACCTGCCGGTGTCCGGCACCGGGACCTTCCTGGTACTCCCTGCGCACATCGTGCGTGGCCACCGGCCCAATGGACATTGCCGGTTCCCGGCAATGTCCATCCCGAGCTCACCGACGCCGAGCCGGTCGACCCCGCCCACCGCTACATGCTCCGGACGGCGGTCATCGGCGCCCGTCTGCCGGACCGGCCGGCGAAGCCCCTCTGATCCCGTCGTCGGTGAGGGCGATGACGATCTCCGGCGGTGCGACCAGAGTGTTCCTGACCGTGCAGCGGGACGCCGCCGCCCGCAGGGCGTCCCGTCGTCCGGCGGGGAGCGCGGGCGCGCGCACCCGCAGGCGGAGCGAGCTCACGCGCGGCGCCCGGCCGGACGCCGTACGGAAGTCCGTCTCGATCCGCAGCCCCTCACGGCTGAGGTCGTGGCGCTCGAGGAACCGGCCGGCGCAGTGCGCAACGCACGCGGTCAGCGACGCCACGAGGAGCTCCACGGGAGTGGGGGCCGTGTCGGTACCGCCGTCCGGCACCGGCTGGTCCACGGCCAATATGTGACCGCGCAGCCGTACCTCGTAGGCGTCCGCGGCGATCGGCACGGCGTCCGCGTGGCCCGGCGGCCCCGGGACCCGCGGGGCGAAGGAGGCGGCCTGATGGAGCAGCAGCCCGGCGACACGCCGGGCCTCCTCGGGCGTCAGCGAGGCCAGGGTCTCGCCCCGGTCGCGGGGTTCACAGGTGATGCCGAGGACGACGCGCGCCATGTTCGGGGGCATTCCTTCGGGCGTGAACCCGGAGACGGTGACCGTGCGACCGCGCCGGGTGCGTACGCCGTCCGCGAGCCGTTGCCTTGCGTTCACGATGTCACCGTCCAGACTCGGCGCGCGGCGCCGGCGGGCGCTCACGCGCCGTGCTCCACCTCGATGTGCCGGGCCTCCGGCTTCCGTGTCTCCTCGGGGTGCGGTCGCTTGTGCCGACACCTCCAGTGCACCGCGTCCGCTCCCCCGCCGCTGAGGCCGAACAGCCCATGCCGGGGACCCGAACGTCCCTGCTCCACCCTTCAGTGCGACTCCGGTACGACGGCCACCGGGCACTCGGCGTGGTGAAGCAGCGTGTGGGCCACCCGGCCCAGGTGGAGTGCCCGGCGGTCGTGGCCGCGCCGGACGCCGATGATCACGAGGTCCTCGGCGGCCGAGCGGTGCAGGAGAACCCTGCGTGCGGTTCCCTCGACCGTGGACCGGTGCACCCGGACGTCCGGATGGTCGGCCACGGCGTCCTGGAGCAGGGCGTCGATCAGGGTGGCCGCCCGCTCCTCGCAGCACAGCGCCGGGTCCCCGACCAGCAGGGGGTGTTCGATGGGCCGGTGCGCGGGGCGGTGCCAGACACGGACGACGTCGAGAACACAGTGCCGCACCTCTGCCTCGCGGAGGGCGAACCGCACCGCGGCGCCGCTCGTGCCGGGCTCCCCGGCGCCGAGCAGGATCCGCTCGTGCGTGCCCTCCAGGCCGGCCCGGTCTCCGCGCACCACGATCACCGGCCCGCGGGCACGGCCCGCGACGGTGAGGCTGACCGAGCCGAGGAGCAGCCCCGTCAGCCGGCCGCGGCCACGGCTGCCCGTCACCACGGCGGAGGCGTGGTGCACCGCGCGCAGCAACGCGTCCACCGGGTCCTCGGGCAGGATGTCGGCGGTGACCCTCACCTCCGGGTTGCGGCGCCGGGCACGTTCCGTGGCGGTGGCGACGACGTCCGGGGGCACGTCGTCCTCGTCACGCTCACCCCCGAAGGCGTACAGCAGCCGCAGGGGCAGCCCGTGCCGGGCCGCCTCGTCGGTCGCCCAGTCCACCGCCACCAGGCTGCAGTCCGATCCGTCGACGCCCACGACCAGAGGCGGCTGCATGCTTCCCACCGCCTTTCGTCCGGCTCCGAACCGCTCCGCGACCGGCTCCGGAGCGGCTCACCTTCACCGTCACACCGGTCGCGGAGCAGGGAGAGGGGCACTTCGGCCCCTCGTGGGGGACCTTCGGCCCCCTACCGTGCCGGGGCGGCCTTGCGGAGGGTCGCGATGCAGCTGCTGATCGCCGTCTGAAGCTCTTCCAGGCGCTGGAGCATGTCGTCCTCGTACAGGTCGTCGAGGTCGTCGGCGTCATCCAGGGTGAGCTCCTCGAAGACCTTCGTCGCTCGCTGGAGGCTGCTGTAGAATTTCGTCCGCCGCTCCTGGCGGCGCAGTTCGGGATCGGACTCGACGGTCCGGGCGAGGAGTTCCTTCACCGTGTCGTACGCCTCCGCCGCCCACTGTCCGGCCTCTTCGCCCTCGTCGAGTTCGTCGAGGAGGGACAGATGGCGCTCGGCCTCCGCGCGGAGGTCGGCGGGCGCGTCGATCATCTGCCCGGCCGGGGTCCTGACCTGGCCGTTCTCGGCGATCTGCCGGACGTAGCCGATGCGGTCCGCCACCCGGCTCTCGCCGGCCGCCGCCTTCTTCAGCTCGTCGGTGCGGACGACGTCACGGGCCAGTTCGGTCTGCAGGGCCGGGTCCTCCTTCAGCCGGTCCAGCAGCGCGGCCCGCGCGGTCCGGGCGGTGGCGGGGTCGGCGAGGATCGCGGCACGCAGCGCGGTGGGGTTCTCGGCGACCTCCAGCGCCTTGGTGGGGCGGATGCCCTCGGCCTCGGCCGCCGCCGCGATGGCGGTACCGCGCTCGGAGGACGCGCTGGAGCGGGGGCTGTAGTAGGAGAGCCATGCGTCGGAGTCCGGCAGGTCGATCTCCTGGCCCGGGACGAGGATCTCGAAGTGCGGGACGAGCCCGTCGTCGGCGGCCTTGTCCCAGGCCTTGTAGTAGCGCATGACCCGCTCCGCGGAGCATCCCGCCAGCTCGGCGAACCGCTGGGCGGAGATCTTCGGGGTCTCCCCCGCCGGCTGTCCGCCGGGCCGTACGCTGCGAGCCACCTTCAGCGCGAACGCCCAGCCTCCGGTCCGCGCGTACACCCCGAACTCGCGGGCGTCACGCGCCACCGCCTCGGCGAGCTCGGGTTCCGCGGCGGCCGGGACGGCTCCCGGCTCGACCCAGAACTCTTCGCCTGCTGCGTCTGCCGCCGCTGGCGCGTCTGCTGCGGACGGGACGATCGGTACGGTCACGGGGAACTCTCCCGGGCACTCGCGGACTGTGGGAACCGAAGCGAGCAGCCTATAGGAGCGTTGCCGCCCGGGTTTCGCGGCGCAGGGGCGACGTGAAGGCGCCACCTCTGGCCGGGTCGGCCGGTCCGTCCGATCGGTCCGTCCGGGCGCCGATCCGTGAGCGACACGGCGTGGAATACGCGGCGTCGGGCGGCCGTTGGGCTCTGCTGTGATCAAGTGGTGCGTGGGCAGCGCACCGTACCGGGTACGGAGGGATCGGGGCCGATGGGCGACGTCACCAGCACGGACAGCGTGGGCTCGCTGAAGGAAAGCGTCGGGCGGTACGGCATCTGGAGTGCCGGACTGCGTTCGGAGGATCCGGCCAGGCGCGGCGAACTCGCCGACGCCGCCGCCGAACTGCAGGAACTCGGCTTCGGTGCGGTCTGGTTGGGCAGCAGCAGCGCGGTGCGCCACGCGGTACCGCTGATCGAGGCGACCTCGCGGCTCGTCGTGGCGACCGGCATCCAGAGCATCTGGCAGTACGAGGCCGGCGACACGGCGGCGAGCGTCGCGGAGCTGGAGCGGACCCACCCGGGGCGCTTCCTGCTCGGCCTCGGCGTGAGCCATGCGAAACTCGCGGACCAGTACCGCCGCCCCTACTCGGCCATGGTCGGCTATCTGGACGAGCTCGACGCCGCCGGGGTACCGGCGGGGCGCCGTGTGCTGGCCGCGCTCGGGCCGAAGATGCTGGAGCTGTCCCGCGACCGCGCCGCGGGCTCGCACCCGTACCTGGTGACCACCGACCATACGGCCGAGGCCCGCGCGATCCTCGGTGACGGCCCACTGCTGGCACCCGAGACGAAGGTGGTCCTGGAGACGGACCCGGACCGCGCCCGCGCGACGGCCCGCGGCGGCCTCGCCGTCTACCTCGGGCTGCCCAACTACACCAAGGCGCTCGCCCGGTTCGGCTTCACCGAGGACGACTTCGCGGGCGGCGGCAGCGACCGGCTGGTCGACGCGCTGTTCGCCTGGGGCGACGACGACCGGATCCGGGAACGGATCGAGGCCCATCTGGCGGCGGGCGCGGACCACGTGGCCCTCCAGGTGGTCGACGACCAGCCACGCGACTCCCTCCCCCGGGAAGCCTGGCGCCGCCTGACCGCACTGCTGAGCTGACGGACGCGCGATCCGGGGTCCGTTGATGCTCAGGACGTCAGTCAGTGCCCGGGTCACGGCCACCGGAACCTGAGTATCAGCATCAATGTCAGTGCCCCGTCCTACTGTGGTCGTCGCACAGGTTCACTGACCGAAGACGAGACAACGGAGTCCCCATGACGACCCTGCCCGACCGGCCGAACACCGCGCTGCTCGTCATCGACGTCCAGAAGGGGGTGATGGCGGGCACGCCCCGCCGCGACAGCGTGATCGCGAACATCGGCACGCTGGTCGACAGGGCCCGCGAGGAGGATGTGCCCGTGGTCTGGGTGCAGCACTCCGACGACCAGCTCAAGCGGGGCAGCGAGAGCTGGGAGTACGTGCCGGAGCTGGTGCGCCGCGATGACGAGCCCCTGGTGCACAAGCTCTACGGCGACTCGTTCGAGGACACCGAGCTGGGATCGGTGCTCGCCGAACGCGGAGTGGGCCGGCTCGTCGTCACCGGTGCCCAGACCGACGCATGCATACGCTCCACCCTCCACGGCGCCTTCGTCCGCGGCTACGACGTGACGCTGGTCGGTGACGCGCACACGACGGAGGACCTGACGGAGTACGGCGCGCCGTCCCCGGAGCAGGTGATCGCGCACACCAACCTGTACTGGAACTGGCACAGCGCCCCCGGGCGCCGCGGCGGAACGGTCGGCACGGCGGAGGTGACGTTCGCACCGGCCGACGGGGGATGAATCTGCCCGACGCGGGATGAACCTTCCGTACTGGGTACAAGTGGTGCGACCCCCTGGCGCGGTCGTAGCGTGGCACGGGAGTCCGGAGACAGACGGGCGGGAGCGGACATGCGCAATCACACACTCACCAAGGCGGTCCTGCTCGGTGCCGCCGCATCACTGGCAGCGGTCATGGGGACGGCTTCCGCCGCCCCGGCCACGGTGCCGTCGGCCGCACACACCGTGCAACGGCAGTCCGGGCGCCCCGTCGTCGTCGACTGTTTCTGGCAACCGGAGGTACAGCCCGGCGCCTTCATGATCGCCTGTGGTGACGGCAACAGCCTCCTGTCCTCGGTCCACTGGTCGCAGTGGGGGTCGAGCTCGGCCGTGGCCGAGGCCGTCAACATGGTCAACGACTGCAAGCCGTACTGCGCGGCGGGCAGGTTCCACTCGTATCCGGTCACCGTGCGGCTCGACCACCCGCAGCCCTGGAAGAAGCGCCCGCAGCTGCAGCACTACACCCGGATGACCCTCACCTACACCGACGGCAGGCCGGACGGGTTCGGACGCGTGGTGACGTATCCCCTCTGGGACTGATCCCGCTTCTCCCCATTCACGCGGGGCCGCGCACCCCGACGCCGGTGACCCCGACCGGGTTGCCGGACGGGATCACTCCCGAGGCCACCACCGTCCGGGCCAGCGGGGCGAGCAGTTCGGCCAGTCGCGTGGTGGCATCGTGACCGAGCGCCCGCCACGGCCCCTCCGCGGCGGCGTCGGTCGCCTCCTCGATCGCGTCGCGCTCGGCCGCTCCCGCATCGGTCAGACGCCCGCCGCCGTCGATCCACCCGCGCTCCCGCAACAGCGCCTCGGTGCCCTGCCAGGTGACGGCGTCCCATTTCCGGCCCTCCCGCAGCAACGCGCCGTCCGACTCGCCCGCGGCGGCCTTGAGCACCATCGCCTCGACCGGGCCGATGCCCCGGCTCACCAACACGGCGACATGCCCGTCACCGCGGTGTTCGCGGAGCGTGGTCGCCGCCTGCCAGAGCCGTACGTGCGGCTGGGCAGGGCGTTCCAGCGCCTGGTTGGCCGCGCCGAGCACCCGTCCGGCGGTGTCGGCCGCCTGGGCCGCGTCCCAGGCGAGATCCGCCGCCTCCGCCATCAGCTCGCCGTGCACGGCCTCGTCCCCGTACAGCCGCCGCATGGCGCGGTCCACCGCCCGCTCCCTGGCCGCGAGCAGGTCCGACGGTGTCGCGTACCGCCACGCGTCGGGCAGCGCCCGCGCCACCCGGTCCGGGTGGAAGACATAGAAGCTGCTGGTCACGACCGCCGCGGGAACAGGACCGAGCGGCGCGGCGCGCAGACCGAAGTAGCCCATCCAGAAACCGCGCATCCCGGCCTCGTCGGCGGCCTGGCGCGCCTCCGGGGCGAAGTACACAAGGTCGTGCACCGGCTCCGAAAGCTCCCACATCAGCCGTGAAGAAACGTCCCTCACCCTGCCCCCTCGACTCGTCGTCCCCGCACCCGGTCGGCTGGTTATGACAGCGGCCATAGCCCCATCATGACAGCCGTCATAGGGGGAGCGGCAGGAGATGCGCCGGCACGGTGCCGATCGGCCCGGCCATGTTTGGGTGCCGCACCACCGATCACTCGACGTAGTGAGTGACCCCCAGTCGAAATGCGACGTGGAGGAAAACGGTGGCTGGAGAACAGAAGGCCAAGGCGAAGTTCGAACAGGCCAAGGGCAAGATCAAGGAGACGTTCGGCCGCGCGCTCGGCAATGAGTCCGTGACGGCCGAAGGTCGAGGCAAGAAGTCGAAGGGCGACATGCGCCAGATGAAGGAGAAGGCGAAGGACATCTTCAAGCGCTGACCCGGCCGCGCCCATGGGCGGGCCCCCGGTCCGGTGGACCGGGGGCCCCACCGCGTGTCCGGCCGCTCAGCGTCCGTCGTCGCGGCGCAGCGGCCCCCAGGAGCCGGACTGGCGGTCGACCTCGGTCTGGGCCTCCCTGATGACCTTCTCGTCGACCCAGCCGACCGGCTCGACGTCCCGTACCAGCGGCTCGTTGTCGGGCCCGCGCCCCTCGACCCGGCCCCGCAGAACCCAGGGACGCACACCCGCCCCCTTCTCACGGGGCAGGTGCGAGTAGTCGTGCAGCCGCCGGGCCACCCACAGCTCGACGGGCCGGTCCCCCCACCAGGGCTCGACCCGGAGGGGGTTGGCCGACAGCCCCGGCATCGGGACGCCGGTGAGGTCGTCCCTGCTCTTCGCGTTCCCCAGATCGGCGGAGGGTCCGCGCGACCAGCGGACATAGAGGTCGCAGTCGCGGTCCACCAGGGCCCCCAGTTCGCCGAGGGTCCGCACAACGGGAAGGTCGTCCGTGGCGTTCATACGGTCGCTCCTCCTCACGGTCGCCCATGCCCTGGTGGCTCGTGCACCACCGGTTCCCCACCACGACGGCACGGATGCGCTCCGGCACCGTGGTCACCACCGGGTACCCGTGTGCCGAGGGGCAATCCCTGGGGTATGAGGGAGATCCACGGCCGCCGTTCTAGAGGTCGACGGCCGCCATCCCCGCCTCGTCGTAGCGGTCGCCCGCCGGCGGCGGGAGTTCGGCGTCGATCCGGGCGAGGTCGTCCTTCGTCAGCTCGACGTCGACCGCGGCGGCGTTCTGTTCGAGGTAGGTGCGGCGCTTGGTGCCCGGGATCGGGACCAGGTCCTCGCCCTGCGCGAGCACCCAGGCGAGAGCTAGCTGCGCCGGCGTCACGCCCTTCTCGGTGGCGATCTCCTTCACCTTCTCGGTCAGCCTGAGGTTCGCCTTCAGGTTCTCCCCGGTGAAGCGGGGGCCGTTGCGCCGGAAGTCGCCCTCGTCGAGTTCGTCCGGCGAGGTGAACCGGCCCGCGAGGAAGCCGCGCCCCAGGGGCGAGTAGGGGACGAACCCGATCCCCAGCTCACGGCAGGTGGGCAGCACCGCGGCCTCCGGGTCGCGCGACCACAGCGAGTACTCGGTCTGCACCGCGGTGATCGGGTGGACGGCGTTCGCGCGGCGCAGCGTCTCCGCCCCCGCCTCGCTGAGGCCGATGTGGCGTACCTTGCCCTCCGCGACCAGCTCCGCCATCGCCCCGACGGTCTCCTCGATCGGTACGTTCGGGTCGACGCGGTGCTGGTAGTACAGGTCGATGTAGTCAGTCCCGAGCCGCTTGAGCGAGCCATGGACGGAGCTGCGTACATGCTCGGCCGAGCCGTCCTGCCGCCCGATGGTGCTGATGTCCCCGGGGACGGCGTCGTCCATCCGGTAGTTGAACTTGGTCGCGATCACGTACTCGTCGCGGTGTCCCTTGATCGCACGGCCGATCAGCGTCTCGTTGGTGAGCGGGCCGTAGAGCTGTGCGGTGTCCAGGAACGTGACGCCCAGCTCGAGGGCGCGCCGGATGGTCCTGATGCCCTCGTCCTCGTCGGCGGTGCCGTAGAAGGCGGACATCCCCATGCAGCCGAGACCGATGGCGGAAACCTCCAGGTCCCGAAGCCTGCGCTGCTTCATGTGCGTCTCAGCCCTTCCTTGCGATGCTGTCCTTCGCTCCGCGGGTGCGTGCGAAGCGCGAGGCTCACCGTGCCCGCGGCCTCGCGGCCTTCCCGGGCTCCTCAACTCCATGGAGCAGCGAATCCGCCGCAGCGGCATCCCGGAGGTCCGCATGCGGCACCGTCCGGCAGGTGGCAGGGTCCGGCGTGCGCCGAGGTCCGGCACGCGACCATGCTGCGGGCGGCCGCCCGGCGCCCGCCGCCCACGGCCTGTTCCCGGTGAGCCATGCCGTGCACGCTAGATCTTCGCGTGCACTCGAAGTCAAGGCGGCGGCCGGAGCGGGGCTTCCTCAGCGGACCTTGCGGCCCACGCCCGCGTACACCCAGTATTCCCGCGGGTTGTCCGGCACCGGGTCCTCCGGGTCCGGTCGCCACAGCGGTACGTGGACCAGGCCGGGCTCCACCAGGTCGAAGCCGTCGAAGAGGGCGAGGATCTCGTCGCGGGAGCGTGCGGTGACCGGCGACGTCGCCCGGGACCGGTACAGCTTGCCCACGGCGGCGGCCGTGTCCGGCCGGTCCTGGTCCGTGGCATGGCTCATCGCCAGCCAGCCGCCCTCGGGGACGGCGTCCCGGAAGGCGGCCACGAGGCCGGCCGGGTCCTCCTCGGGCGTGATGAAGTGCAGGATCGTGATCATCAGTACGGCGACCGGCTGCTCGAAGTCGATCAGTTTCCGCACCTGTGGCGAGGACAGGATGTCCTGCGGCCTTCGGATGTCGGCGTCGACGATGTCCGCGTGCGGGTTGTCGGCGAGCAGGGAAGCGCTGTGGGCCACGGCCACCGGGTCGTTGTCCACGTAGATCACTCGCGCTCCAGGGCTGGCCTCCTGCGCCACCTCGTGGACGTTGCCCTGGGTGGGAATGCCCGAACCGAGGTCGATGAACTGCCGCACCCCGGCCCCGATCAGGAAGCGCACGGCCCGCCGGAGAAAGGCACGGTTGGCCCGCGCCAGGGTGCGGACCTGGGGGTCGATGGCGGTGAACGCCGCCAGCGCCTCCCGGTCGATCGCGAAGTTGTGCTGCCCGCCCAGCATGGCGTCGTACATCCGGGCGACGCTCGCCTTGTCGGGATCGACGCCCTGCGGGAGACCCTCGTGACTCGGCACCCCAACTCCCCCCGTCTCCAGTGATCTTGATATCCCATCATATAGTTGCCAGCGACCACGCGGCGAGGCGATCCCCTGCCGCCGGCCGCACCGGCCACCACCCGGAAAGGCACGACCCTGCGGAACGAAGCGCGCAGCCACTTCGACGAAGCACCGGCGGCCGCGAGCTCGCCCCGTCGGCTTCCGTTCTCCCCGGCGGCCGACGTCATCGGCTCCGAGCTCGACCTGCACCTGACCGGCAGTCATATCGTGCACGCGCTGACGCCCGGGTTCTGCGACGCGGCATCGGTGTACCTGCTGCAGCGCTGGCTCGTCGAGGAGAACGCCTACGCCGTGGCGGACCCCCCGCAGATCGAGGCCCGCCGGCTCGCGCTGCGCGTGGGAACGGACGCGGCGGAGGACTGGGAGGGCATACTGCCGGTCGGCGAGGTGATCGTCTTCCCACGGGAGACGCCCTACGCACGCGCCCTGGCCACCCGGCGCACGCAACTGCTCGACGCGGTCGACGCCCACACCACCGAACGCCTCACCGCCTCCGGCGGCGACGCGGCCCGGATCAACCGGCTCCTGCAGACGGTTTCCTTCCTCGTGGTGCCGTTGCATCTGCGCGGCACCGCCGTCGGTTTCATCGTCGGCAGTCGTGGCCCGCACCGGGCCCGCTTCCGCCTCGACGAGGCCGCGGCCGTCGAGTCGCTGGCCGCGCGGGCCTGCGTGGCCCTGGACAACGCACGGCGGTACGAGCGTGAGCGCCGCACCGCTCTGGCCATCCGGCGAAGCCTGCTCCCCGCCACCGCGCAGGAGTTTGACGGCTGCCGCATCGCCCACGGCTATCTTCCCGCCGGACACGACAACATCATCGGGGGGGACTGGTTCGACGTCTTGTCCCGGCCGGGCGGCCGTATCGGCCTGGTCGTCGGGGACGCCATGGGCCACGGCCCGGAGTCGGCGGTCGCCATGATCCAGCTGCGTACCGCGGTGCGCACTCTGGCGGGCCTCGACATCGCCCCGGCGGAGCTGATGCGCCGGCTCGACGCGCTCGCCTGCGACACCCCCGGTGCCTCCTTCGCCACCTGCATGTACGCCGAGTGGGACGCGCAACGGCGTACCTGCACGTTCGTCGGCGCCGGTCACCCTCCGCCGCTGATCCGGGGCCCGGACGGACGGGCCGCACCGGTCTCGCTCACCAGCGCCGGTCTGCCGCTCGGCCTCGGCACGGGCACCTACGAGCCGACCGTGCTGCACGTTCCCGAACCCTCGCTGCTGCTGCTCTACAGCGACGGCCTGGTGGAGTCCCGCCACACCGACATCGACCAGGGCATCGACGCCCTCGCCGGCCTCCTGGACTCGTACGCCGCCGGGTCCGCGGACTCCACCGGCCCGGGCGCCCTGCAAGCGCTGGGCCGGCGGCTGCTGCACGACACACCGGCCACGGACGGCACGGACGACCGGACCGTCCTCCTCGCCGAACTGACGCCCGTGCGGAACTGAACGACCTGGGCTCATCACCGTCTTGTGGGCGGGACGGAGCGATGGAACGCTTCCCCTCCGCCGGTACCGTCCGGGGGCGGTGACGCGGAGGGGAGAGGGCCGATGGAGTTGGAGCTTCGGCACCTGCGCGTGCTGTACGCGATCGCCGACGCGGGGAGCGTGGGCCGGGCCGCGGCGGACCTGGGGTACTCGCAACCGGCCATGGGCACCCAACTCCAGCGCATCGAGCGCCACTTCGGTGAGCAATTGTTCGAGCGTGGTGCATCGGGCGTGCGGCTCACCAGGTACGGCGTGGAGGTCGTGGCCCGGGCGCGGGATGTCCTCGCCCGTGTCAAGGCGATCGGGCGCCGTCCGTGCGGGAGCACTGCGAGAACACGTCGGGCCCTGCGCGTGGCCGCGACCAACTCCCCGATTCTGCCGGGCATGGTGGTCCGGGTCCGGCGCCGGCTGCCGGACGTGTCGCTCACGGTGAGCAGCGTGTACGCGTCCTCCCGGATCGTCGAGCTCCTTCAGGAGGGCGTGGTGGAGGCGGCGATCGCCGCGGACTACCCGGGCAGGGAGTTGCGCCATTCGGCCGCGGTGGCACATCGGGGGATCGTCACCGAGCCGACGTTCGTGGCTCTGCCGGCGCGCCACCGGCTCAGACACCACCCTCAGGTCGCGCTCGCCGACCTGGCGGAGGAGGCATGGTTCGTGACACCCGACGACGGAGCGGGCTGGCCGGGAGTGTTCTACGCGGCCTGCGAGGCGGCCGGTTTCTCTCCTGCGGTGGTGCACGAATTCCTCGGCGACCAGACGCAGTTGCAGCACATGATCGCCGACGGCCTCGGGGTGTCCCTGGTGCAGGCGACACTCCGGCCGACGCCGGGCGTGCTGGTCAAACCACTGACGGGCACACCGCTCTGGTGCCGCTACGTGCTGGCCTGGAGGCGCGACAGGGTTCCCGAGGAACTGGCCGAGACGCTCCACGTGTCCGCCACCACGGCCTACCAGGACCTCGTCGCTCGCTCTCCGCACCTGAGGACGTGGGCCTCACGGACGTGGCGTGTGACCGTGACGTGGCTCCGGCGAGCATCCGGCCGGATGCCAGGCCAGGTGTTATGCCCCGCCATGCAATGTGCTATGTCACACCACACCCCATTGTGAGGCCCAACGGCCATTGAGAAGGTGCCTCTCACGCCTCATCACCGTTTCCGAGGCGCATCTATCCGTGAAGGAGCCCAGATGCGCTACCGCTTCGCCCTGCCCAGACGCGTGGTCGGCCCCCTCGCCGTCTGTGCCGCCGTCGGCCTCCTGACGACACCGGCGCTCGCCGCCCCACCCCCGGCACGCACCGATACCGTCACCGCATCCCGGACCACGACACCTCCCGTGCCTCCGACCGGCCCGGACTTCGGCGCCTCGGACCGGGCCGTGCAGGGCCGACGGGTCGCTCCGGACCGGCTTCCGCCCCTCCGGGCGGAGTCGCCCGCGCATCAACCGTCCACCGCCACCGGCTCGAAGGCCGCGTCCGGAGCGAGGCCCTGCGCCCCCTCCGACTTCGGCGGCCGGAGCGGGTCCGCACTCGTGGCCTTCGTCGCCACCTCGACCGTGGAATGCGTCAACAGCCTGTTCGCCGTCACCGGTACCGACGCACATGCGATCTTCCGTGAGCCGCAGATGGTCACCGTCGCCCACGCCTTCACGCACGCGGCGCGGCGATACGGCGGCGACAACTCGGCCGGCATATGGCAACTCGTCCTGTTCCTGCGTGCCGGCTACTACGTGCAGTTCAACAACCCGTCCGACGTCGGTCCCTACGGCACGGCCCTGACCACGGCCACGACCCGGGGCCTGGACGCCTTCTTCGCCCGCCCGCATGCGCGGGACGTCACCTCCGCGAACGGCGACGTCCTGGGCGACGTCATCGTCCTCACCGACAGCGCCGACCTTCAGAGCCGTTACCTGAACGTCTACCGCAGGGTGCTGAACGGATACAACAGCTCCTACGACGCCGTCGTCGGCATGGTGGCAGCCGTCAACGACGTCTACACGCCCCTCTGGCGCGGAAACTGGAACACCGCCTACATCGACGCGGTCACGGCCGACCCACGCATCCTCGACACGCTCCACGCGTTCGCGCTCGGCCACCGGAACCTGCTGCGGACCGACCGTGCCTACCTGGATTCCAACGCGGGCATGATCCTGGCCCGCCACATCGAGCATCCCGGCCTCCGGGCCACGGTCCGGCCGCTGGTCAAGGGCCTTTTGAAGGAATCGCGGATCACCGGGCCCACAGCCGGGCTGTGGGTCGCGGTCGCGACCCAGCTGGACTCCTACGACGAGGACCACTGCTCGTACTACGGCGTCTGCGACCTCGCCGGCAGACTGGCGAAGGCGGCTCTGCCCGTCACCCACACCTGCGACGCGACCCACACCATCCGGGCGCAGGCGCTGACCGCCGCCGACCTCGACGCCACGTGCGCGAGCCTGACCGGCCAGGACCCGTACTTCCACACCCTCGTCAAGGACGAGGGACCGATACCCGGCCAGTACGAATCGACCGTCCAGCTCGTCGTGTCCGCCGACCGCGCCGACTACCGGACCTACGCCGGGGCGATCTTCGGCGTCAGCACGGACAACGGCGGCATCACCCTGGTGGGGGATCCGGCCGACCCCCGCAACCAGCCCCTGTCGATCATGTACCAGAAGGGGTACGACGACGGCTTCACGGCCCGGATCTGGAACCTCAACCACGAGTACACGCACTACCTGGACGCCCGCGACGACATGCAGGGCGACTTCTCCCGGCAGACGGCGGTGCCGGACGTCTGGTGGATCGAAGGCCTGGCCGAATACGTCTCCTACAGCTACCGCGGCATGACCGACGACCAGGCGGTCGCCGAGGCGGGCAGGCACACCTACACACTGAGCACGCTGTTCCAGAACACCTACGCCAACAGCGACGTGACCCGCACCTACCCGTGGGGCTACCTCGCGGTCCGCTACATGCTCGAAAAGCACCCGGAGGACATCCAGCGGATGCTCGCCCGCTTCCGGGTGGGCGACTACCCGGGCGGCCACGCCGTGTACGACGGCGTCGGCGCCCGTTACGACGCCGACTTCGACACTTGGCTCACCGCGTGCGCCGCGGGCGTCTGCGCCGGCCCGGGCACGGCCGGCCTCCGGCACGGCGACACGCCTCCGCGGCGGTAGTCCGCCCGACAGGCCGGCCGGCCGCGCGGCAGCCGGTCGGCCTCCTCGATGTGATCGGGCGGAAGGCCGCACGGCGACACCGCCGGTTCAGCGGTGGAGTGCCGCGAGGTCCGTCCCCGGCAGGTGGATCCAGCCCTCCCGTGCCGCTGCGGTGCGCTCGTCCGCGGTACGCGGCCCCACGGTGTCCCCGACCAGGACGGCGCGGGCGACCAGGGCGCAGACCAGGGCGTCGAGGTGGTCGTGGCTGTCGGCGCACCGCTCCCGGACGGCCCCGGGCAGGGGCGCCCCCAACCCGGCCTCGACCGAGCCGATGATGTGCTCGCGGACGGCCCGCGCCTCGGGCGCCGCTCTCTTGTAACTGCCGGCGGGGCGGATCCCCCAGCGCCGCAGCGCGGCAGCCGGGTAGACCTCGGCGACCGGTCCGGAGCCGTCCCGGGGCACCTCCACCCCCGTCGCCGCGAAGGCGTCCAGCAGCCGCGCCGCCCGCAGCGCCACGACACCCAGCAGATCGGTGGACACCGACAGCGGGGGCCGCATGGCGGTCGCCTTCCAGGTGATGTCGTCCGTCAGCCGGAACCGCAGCGGGTCAAGGCCCGGCCTTCCGTCCGCGTGTTCCCCGTACCCGGCGGGAGGCGGCAGCCGTTCACCCCGGTGATGCGCCTCGACCGTCGCCACGAAGCTCGACGGCCAGCCGAGAGGACAGTCCAGGCCGGTCTTGTCGGCCGACCGGATCACGGCCAGCAGGCCGTCGTCCCCCTCGGGCTCGAGGAACTCCGCCGTCACCCCTGGCCCGTCGCCCCACGTCATCCGGCACACGGCGGTGCGCCGGGCGCTCGCGGCGAGATCGACACCGACCGTCACCGCCTGTCGTCGCATCACGCCCGGAATGCTCCCGCAGCACGCCGGCCGGGTCCACCCGCTACTCGTCCTCGGTCACCGTCAGCTCGACGCCGCCCACGAGGCCGGCCGACATGTTGTAGATGAAGGCGGCCAGGGTCGCCAGTGCCGTGGTCAGGGCGACCTCGAGCACCGCGACGCCGGCGGTGAGGGCGAGCGCCCAGCCCAGCGACCGCCAGGCCACCGCTCCGACCACGGTCAGCAGCACCCACAGCAGGGCGACGGTCACGATCGAGCAGACCCCCAGAGTGAGCGATATCAGGAAGCTGGTCGTCATGACCGACCAGGGATCGGCCCCGGACAGCCGCAGTCGTGCGCGAGGCCTGCGCGGAACGGGACGGCCCCCGTCCCGCCGCCCGCCGGAGCCTGGGCCGTCCGTAGCGCCGGGGGTCGCGCTCATGGAGTCCTCCTCACGCCTCACGAAGCCGTTCAGACGGCCGCCGACACGCCCCGCTCGGCCGTCGTGGCGATGTGGTGCCGCGTGATCCGGCCGACCTCGTGCCAGAAGGGTTTGGCGGTCAGGTACGTGCCGAGCGCGGACAGAAAGCCGATGGAGGCGTCGACGCTGATCCGGCCCTGCTTGGCCCAGTAGACGTCTTGGAGGTCCAGCAGCAGGGCGAACTCGTCGAGGATCAGTGCGGTCCCGCACCCGTAGGCGGCCGCGACGGCGGGATGCCCGATGGCCCGCTCGTCACCGCGTACGGCGATCAGGCCCACGCCGGCGAGGGTGGCGATGCCGAAGTTGTAGTGGTGCAGGTGCTCGCCGGCCGCGGAGATGTTCCCCCAGGGCAGCCATCCGCCCCGGATGCCGTGCGTGATGATCCGCACCGTGCCGAAGGTCACTCCGAAGGAGATCCATGTCACCAGCAACGACCGCTGGAGCGGCGTGAGATGCCGCTCCGCCGCCTGACGCCACCGCCGCACGAGCAGCGAGCCCTGCGGACGACTGTGCCGCTCGGTGAGAGATCCCATGACCGACCGACCTCCCACGCCGAACGGGCACCCGCTGTGCGATGCCGACGCTATGTGCGGGAATGTCCTCCTGCATCCCGAACTGCCGCTGCGAGCAGCCCTTCCACGCCGGCGACAGTGCGGGAAGACCTTGCGGACGGGGCCGATACGGCGAGGTGGGGGCGGGCGGCGCCACAGACGCTGTTCGGGTGACGACCCACGGACCGGCAGCGGTACCCGTCCGGTGGCGGTGGCGGTATGGGGGTGCGTTCAGTGCGACCTGTGAGGACCTCCAAGAACAGACGAGTCGGGTTGTACGCCGGGTACAGCCCGACCAGGCCGCGGCGACGTGCGCCGGCCATCCGGAGGCCGTTGTCATGTCCGGATTGCCATAGTCGGCGTCGGTACCGTGCTTGCGGCGATCGAGCAGGTGGCTGGGCGAAGGGGCGTTGGGGGCGAGGCTGAGGGTGTGGAGGGCGATGTCGGCGACCGCCTCGCAGATGATCGCGTGTTCAAGGGACTTGCGGGCGGTGGCGCCCCAGGCGAAGGGACCGTTGTGGGGACGAGGGCGACCCGCCGCAGCCCGTACTGCGCCAGTCGGGCGGTGATGGCCGAGGCATCGAGAGTGGTTCCCAGAATGATCAAGGGGTCGTTTCAGATGCGCTCTGAAACGACCCCTGATCTGCGACTTTCCAAGTCGGGACGACAGGATTTGAACCTGCGACCCCTTGACCCCCAGTCAAGTGCGCTACCAAGCTGCGCCACGTCCCGGTGCGTCTCCCGCGGTGCCCCGCGTGATGACGCGGACAGAACTTTACCCCACGACGGGCCCCGCCCCGAAAGGGGCCGGCGAGGCGGGACAATCGGGGAATGAGCGACGCATCGGGAGTTCGGGCGGGCCGCGGACGCGACCGGGACGCGGAGGGGCGGGCCCGCAACGCGCGGCCGCGGGACGGTCTGGGACGGCCGCTGCCGTACGGGGCGGAGGGCGTGGCACGCCAGCCGGAGGGCGTCGTGCGCACCCCGGAGGAGACCGTCGCCGAGGCGCAGGCGCTGCTGGACGCCGGAAGGCCGTTCCATGCGCACGAGGTCTTCGAGGACGCCTGGAAGTCGGGGCCCGAGGAGGAACGGGCCCTGTGGCGCGGGCTCGCGCAGCTGGCGGTCGGTCTAACGCACGCGGCCCGGGGCAATGTCACCGGGGGCGCCCGGCTGCTGCGGCGCGGCGCCGGGGCCGTCGAGGCGTGGGCGTCGGGGACGGGACGGGACCGGCCGTACGGGCTGGAGGTGGCCGACGTGGTGGGTTGGGCCCGGGAGTTGGCGGCGGCGGTGGAGCGGGACGCGGCGACCGTCGACGCACGGGAGTCGGCTCCCCGGTTGCGTGGGGCGCGGCCGTAGGGGGGCGGGGCGCCGGGACTGTCGGTGGCGTACGGCAGACTCGGGGCGTGCGAAAGATTCATGTCATCGGCATCGGGGCGGGCGACCCCGACCAGCTGACCCTGCAGGCGGTGAAGGCGCTGAAGAGCACGGATGTGTTCTTCCTCCTCGACAAGGGCGAGGTGAAGTCCGACCTGGTGCAGCTGCGCCGTGACATCCTCGACGCACACCTGCCCCAGGGGTCGTACCGCCTGGTCGAGGCGCGCGATCCCGAGCGGGACCGGGCCGCGGGCGGCGTCGCCTACTCCCCCGCGGTCGGCGACTGGCGCTCGGCGCGCGCCGGGATCTACGAGCGGCTCATCGCCGAGGAGCTGGGCGAGGACGAGAGCGGCGCGTTCCTGGTGTGGGGCGACCCCGCGCTGTACGACAGCACCCTCGGGATCCTCCAGGAGGTCCTCGAGCGGGGCACGGTGACGTTCTCGTACGAGGTCGTGCCGGGCGTCAGCAGCGTCTCGGCCCTGGTCGCGAAGCACCGCACGGGACTGAACCGGGTTGCCGGGCCGGTGCAGATCACCACCGGCCGCCGCCTCGCGGAGGGCTTCCCGGAGGGGGTCGACGACGTGGTGGTGATGCTGGACGCGCACCAGGCGTTCCGGAAGTACGCGGACCAGGACATCGACATCTACTGGGGCGCGTACATCGGTACGCCGGACGAGATACTCGTCTCCGGCCCCCTCGCTCAGACGGCCGAGCGCATCGAGCGGCTGCGCGCCGAGGCGCGGGAGCGCAAGGGCTGGATCATGGACACGTATCTACTGCGCAGGCGTCCCCGGGAGTAGCGGGGGCGGGGGGGCTGCGGACCGCGCGGGCACCCGGGTGCCGACCGTGCCCACGCCCTCGTCAGGGCCCCCTGAGCCCCAGCCGGGCCAGCACGTCCGCCACGTCCGGCACCACCGTCACGCCCTGCGGCAGCGGAGGGCGGCGTACGACGACGACGGGCAGGCCGAGTTCCCGGGCGGCCGTCAGCTTCGCGGCGGTCGCCTCTCCCCCGCTGTCCTTGGTCACGAGCACGTCGATGCGGTGCTCGCGCAGGACTACCGTCTCGTCCTCGACCGTGAACGGTCCGCGCGCCAGCAGTACCCGCGTGTCCGGTGGCATGGGCGGCTCGGGCGGGTCCACCGACCGCAGGAGGAAGTGCAGGCCGGTCAGGTGCGCGAAGGCGGCGAGGCCCCCTCGGCCGGTGGTGAGGAAGACGCGCCGGCCGAGCCGCGGCAGACGGTCCGCCGCGTCGGTGAGCGAGGCCGCCTCGTGCCAGCGGTCGCCGGGGCCGGCGTTCCAGCCGGGTCTGCGGAGCACCACGGCGGGGACGCCGGTGGCGGCGGCGGCGCGTGCGGTGTTGGCCGTGATGCCCGCGGCGAACGGGTGCGTGGCGTCGACCACGGCGTCCACGCGGTACTCACGCAGCCAGGCGGCCAGCCCCTCCGCGCCGCCGAAGCCCCCGACGCGTACCTCGCCGTCGACGGCCCCCGGCCGGGACACCCGTCCGGCCAGGGACGTGGTCACGCGGACGCCGGGGCGGGACGCCAGCGCCGCGGCGAGTTCGCGTGCCTCGGTGGTGCCGCCGAGGATCAGGACGTGCGAGGACATGACGACGAGGGTACGGCTGCCTCGGATCACGTTGTGCAGGAACCTTCCCGCATGCCGTACGGCCTTCCAGCACCGTGCTCGTTATCGTCCTGGCATGCCCGACATCGACGCAGTGCGTGCCGTCCTCATCGACATCGACGGCGTCCTCACCGTCTCGTGGCAGCCGCTGCCGGGCACGGTCGACGCGCTGCGGGAGATCCGTGAGTCCGGATACGCGGTCGCCCTCATCACCAACACGACGTCCCGCACCCGTGCCTCGATCGCCGAGACCCTGTCCGAGGCCGGCTTCCCCGTGGCCGCCGAGGACATCCTCACCGCGCCCGCCGTGACCGCCGCGTACCTCGCCGAGCACTGCCCGGGTGCGCGGTGCTCGCTGCTCACCAGCGGTGACATCCGGGAGGACCTGACGGACGTCTTTCTCGTCGACGACGAGGACGCCGTCCCGGACGTGGTGATCCTCGGTGGCGCCGGTCCCGAGTTCGACTACGCGGCGCTCAACCGGGCCTTCGGCCACCTTCAGCAGGGCGCGCGGCTGGTCGCCATGCACCGCAACCTGTACTGGCGCACCGACCGGGGGCTGCGGCTGGACTCGGGCGCGTTCCTGCTCGGCCTGGAGCAGGCCGCGCACACGGAGGCCGAGGTCACCGGCAAGCCGTCGCCCGCCTTCTTCGAGGCCGCGCTGACCCGCCTCGGGGTGGATGCCGGCCAGGCGCTCATGGTGGGCGACGACATCGAGTCCGATGTGCTCGCGGCCCAGCGCGCCGGGCTCACCGGAGTCCTCGTGAAGACCGGCAAGTACCAGCCGCAGACCCACCGGGACGCCGGCGGCGAGCCCCACCACGTCCTCGACTCCTTCGCGGACCTGCCCGCGCTGCTCCGATAGCTCAGCGCAGCAGGAGCTGGAGGGCGCCCACCACGGTCGCCGCGATCACCAGTTGCTCGAACAGGCGCTGGTTGATCCGGTTCACCGCCCACCTGCCGATGACGGCCCCAGGCAGCACGAACACCGCGAGCGCCGCGTCCAGCAGCAGGGAGCGGCCGTCGATCAGGCCGAGGCCGGCGCTGAAGGGCACCTTGGAGACGTTGACGATCAGGAAGAAGAAGGCCGAGGTGCCGAGGAAGCCCAGTTTGCGGAAGCCCGCGGAGAGCAGGTACATCGACATCACGGGGCCGCCCGCGTTCGCGACCATCGTGGTGAAGCCGCCGAGGACGCCGTAGGTGCGGGCCTTCATGCGGCCGGCGCGCGTGGTCACCGCGTCGGGTTCGTCGTCCCGGTCGGCATGCCGGCGGCGCCACACCGTGACCGCCGCCATCAGCAGCAGGATCGCGCCGATCGAGGTCCGTACGACCGCGTCGTCGGCCCACACCAGGAACAGCGTCCCCACGACGACGCCCGCGGCGACCGCCGGGAACAGGCGCCACAGGGTGGGCCAGTGGGCGTGGCGGCGGTAGGTGAGGACGGCGAGGACGTCGCCGACGATCAGGATCGGCAGCAGGACGCCGGTCGAGGCCCGGGCGGGCAGGACGGTGGCGAAGATGGCGAGGCTGACCGTGTTGGCGCCGCTCACGGCGGTCTTGGAGAAGCCGACGAGGAGCGCGGCAGCGGCCAGCGCGGCGAACCCCCACGGCGATATGTCCCAGAGCGTCATCGTGTTCATGCGGGGACCGATGCTATGCCCACGCATCTGGCCACGTCAGGGGCGTCTCGCCAGATGGGCCCTTGGTGAGGCGGCCCCTGAACCCTGCGCCGCGCCCCGCTTCTCCTACACCCGCGGACGCTCGACGAGCACCGTGCTGCCCTGCCCCACGCCCACGCACATCGTCGCGAGCCCTCGGGCGGCACCGGTGCGGCGCATGCGGTGCAGGAGGGTGGTCAGGATGCGGGCGCCCGAGCAGCCGAGCGGGTGGCCGAGGGCAATGGCGCCGCCGGTCGGGTTGACCAGCTCCGGGTCGAGGCCGAGCCGGTCGGCGCAGGCGAGGGCCTGGGCGGCGAACGCCTCGTTGAGCTCGGCCTCCTGGATGTCGCCGATCGTCCAGCCCACCCGTGCCAGGGCCTTCTCGGTGGCGGGGACGGGGCCTATGCCCATGACGTCCGGGTGCACGCCGGCCGAGGCCCCGGCCACGTACCGGCCGAGGGAGTCGAGGCCCAGTTCGTCGAGGACCTCCTCGCTGACGAGGAGGAGACCGGCGGCGCCGTCGTTCATGGGCGAGGCGTTGCCCGCGGTGACGGTGCCGCCCTCGCGGAACACCGGCTTGAGGCGGGCGAGTTTCTCGTACGACGTGTCCTCGCGGACGCCTTCGTCGGCGGTGACGACAACGCCGTCGGGTCGGGTCACTGGCAGGAGTTCGGCGTCGAAGAGCCCGTTCTTGCGGGCCTCGGCCGCCCGCCGGTGGCTGCGCAGCGCGAAGTCGTCCTGGCGTTCGCGCGGGACGCCGTACCGCTCGGCGACCTCCTCGGCGGTCTCCCCCATGGTGAGCAGGCCGTACAGGTCCTTCATCGCCGGGTTGACCAGCCGCCAGCCGAGGCGGGTGTCGGCCGTCTCGATGCGCTGCGGCAGGGCCTCGTCGGGGCGGGGCAGCACGAAGGGGGCCCGGCTCATGGACTCCGAGCCGCCCGCGAGCACGATGTCGGCCTCACCCGCGGCGATGGCGCGGGCGGCCGTCGTCACCGCCTCCAGGCCGGAGGCGCACAGCCGGTTGACCGTAGCCCCCGGGACGGACTCGGGCAGGCCGGCGAGGAGGGCGGCCATGCGGGCGACGTTGCGGTTGTCCTCGCCGGCCTGGTTGGCGGCGCCCCAGTAGACGTCGTCGATGCGGGCCGGGTCGAGCGCGGGCACGTCCGCGACCAGGCCGCGGATCACGGTGGCCGCGAGGTCGTCGGGCCGCACGGTGGACAGTGCGCCGCGCAGCCTGCCGATGGGGGTGCGGCGGGCTGCCGCGAAGTGGACGGTACGCACGACGGAACTCCTGACCGGCCTCGGCGATGGAGCGGGGCTAGTTAATTAGCACCGCTAGTTTTGAACTATAGACCGCCGGGCGGTCGCCGGGAAGCTCGCCGGTGGTGCGGGGGAAGGGGGGCGCTCCCGCCGGGTTTCACCTGATCGGTCCTGGGGACCCGGGCGCGCATGGAGTGGTTGCGGCAAGCGGCGTGCGTGGGTGAGGACCCCGAGTTGTTCTTCCCCGTCGGGACGGCGGGGCCCGCCGTCGAGGAGACCGCCGCCGCCAAGCGCGTCTGCCGCCGCTGCCCCGTCATGGGCGAGTGCCTGGACTGGGCGTTGGGCAACGGGCAGACGGCGGGCGTGTGGGGCGGCACCGGCGAGCAGGAGCGTGCCGAACTGCTCCGTGCCACGAAAGACCGACCGATAAGGAGAAGCGCGCGATGACCGTGGTGCACAGCACGCTGCCCGAGCCCGCACGCCGGGTCACCGGGGAGGCCCTGCAGGAGACCCTGGTGGATCTGCTCGGGCTGTCCCTGATCGGGAAGCAGGCCCACTGGAACATCGTCGGCCCCAGGTTCCGTTCGATCCACCTCCAGCTCGACGAGGTGGTCGACACCGCACGCTCGTACGCCGACACGGTCGCCGAACGTGCGTCCGCGCTCGGTGTGCCGCCGGACGGCCGCCCGGAGACCATCGCGTCCGCCTACGGCCTGCCCGGCACGAAGGAGGGCTGGCTGCGGGACACCGACGTCGTGGGCCTGATGGTGGAGTCGCTGGAAGCGGCGATCGGGCGGCTGCGCAAGCGGATCGACGCCACCGCTGAGGCCGATCCCGTCACCCAGGACCTGCTGATCGGGATCACCGCGGAGCTGGAGAAGCAGCGCTGGATGTTCGAGGCCGAGAACTGGCCGCGCGAGGAGTGAGACCGAGCGGAACCCGACCGTCGAGGGTGGAGAGGAGTAAGCCATGACCGACGCCCTGGAGATGGACGCGCTGTGGGAGGACTTCCACCGGGTGGTGAACATGACCTCCCAGGAACTGGCGGCCTGGCTGCGGGTCCGGGACGCCGAGGAGGAGAGCGAGCCACTGCCGGAGGAGGCGGGCACGCCCACCGGGCGACACGTCCTGTCGATCCTGCAGAAGCGGCGCACCGACCTCACCGACGACGACGTCCAGGTCATGCGCAAGGTGGTGGACACGGTCACCTCCGAGGTGGACGTGGAGAACGAGCCGGAGGCCGAGGACGAGCACCTGCGCCACCGGCTCATGACGCTGGGGCACGACCCGCTCAAGGCGTCACGGTGAGGCCGCCATGGGACGGGACGACAGAGCCGCCGGGGTGATCGGGGAACTCGTCGGCGAGCACGGGCAGACCTACGCGGAGGAGGCGGGGATCCGGCTCAAGGACGCCCCGCAGCCGCTGTACCGGCTGCTGTTGATGGCCCTGCTGCTCAGCGCCCGCATCCGCTCCCCGATCGCCCTGGCCACGGTGCGGGCGCTTCAGGAGGCGGGCCTGAAGGACCCGCGCCACATGGCTGAGGCGGACTGGCAGGAGCGGGTCGACGCGCTGGGGCGGGGCGGCTACCGGCGCTACGACGAGCGGACGGCGACCCAATTGGGCGACAGCGCCGAGTTGCTGACGGAGCGTTGGGGCGGAGACCTGCGGCGGCTGCGGAAGGCGGCCGACGGCGACGTCTCTGCCCTGCGCCGGCTGTTGCAGGAGATACCGGGGATCGGACCGGCCGGCGCGGACATCTTCCTGCGCGAGGTGCAGCGCGTGTGGCCCGAGGTGGCTCCCTACCTGGACGCGAAGGCACTGTCGGGTGCGGAGCGACTGGGGCTGCCGAAGGACCCGGAGCAGTTGCTGAAGCTGGCGAAGGAAACCGAACCGGCGGTGCTGGCAGCGGCGTTGGTGCGCGCCGCACTCGACAAGAAGCTGGCGGAAGAGGTACGGGAGCACGCGGCGTGAGGGCGGGCTCGGGGTGGGTGCCCTGTGGGCGCAGAACGAGTTGTCCCGGCAGCGCCCGCCGCGAGCCCTCCCGTGCCCGACGCCGGCCCCTCGGCGTCGCCGACACCGCGGCGACCGGCAGGTGAAAGCTTCACCGGGAGCGGAGAAAGCGCATTCCCTCAAGGACTCGCCGACGGCCGCACGAGGATCTTCTCCGCGAAGTTCACGACCAACCTCGGCCGCAGCCTGGCGGGCGGTACCACGACGTCCGACTGCGTGACCCGTACGGCGCCCTCCGGCTGGCAGATCGCGGGATTCCACGGGCGCTCCGGTGACGAGGTCGACAAGATCGGCTTCATCTACACCCGGCGCTGACGCGCCACCAAGACCTCTCGAGGGCCGCTGACCGACCCGGCAGCGGCCCTCACGTATGGCTGATTCCCGTCCTCGGGTTAGTCTTGCCGCCGTACCGGACACGGGGTGCCCCATCTGCGGGCTGAGATCACACCCGTCGAACCTGAACCAGTTCGTACTGGCGGAGGGATGTCTTCCATGCCATCGGCGCATGTCTCGGGCGGGCTGCCCACAGGCGGCCGGAACACCGTCTTCGACGGGCGGATGCCCACCGCTCCCGGCGACCTCAGGGTCGAGGGCCACGGCATCGAGCCGGTCCCCGAGACGAATCGTTACGGCGGGGCGGGCCGGCTGTTCACCGTGTGGTTCGCCCCCAATCTGACCATGACCGGCGTGTTCACCGGGACCATCGGCATCGCGCTCGGCCTGGACTTCACCACCGCGCTCACCGCCATCGTCCTCGGCACGGTGCTGGGCGCGGTGCCCACCGCCTATCTGAGCACCTGGGGCAGCCGCACCGGAGCCGGCCAGCTGCCGCTCGCCCGGCTGGCGTTCGGGCGCGCGGTGGTGCTGCCCGGGGTGCTGCAGTGGCTGTCCTCGATCGCCTGGGACGCGCTGATCGGGCTGTTCGGCGGCGATGCGCTGGCGCGGCTCGCCGGCTGGCCGTTCTGGCTGGGCGTCCTGGTGGTGATGCTCGCCCAAGGAGCTCTGGGGGTCCTCGGCTACGAGGCGATCCACCGGCTGCAGCTCGTCATGACCTTCGTGCTGGCAGCCGCCTTCGCACTGATCGCCCTGCGCATGGCGGGCAGCGTGCACCCCGCCTGGACGGGCACCGCGCACGGCGCGGACCGGGTGGGCGCCTTCGTGCTGACTAGCACCATCGCGCTCAGCCTGTCGCTGTCCTGGGCGCCGTACGCCAGCGACTTCAGCCGCTATCTGCCGCGCGGCACCTCACGGTCCCGGATGTTCTGGTGCACGCTGCTCGGTCTCGTGGTGTCCTTCGTGGCCGTGCAGGTCCTCGGACTGTGGGGCGCCTCGGTGCTGACGGACCAGACGGCCGCGGGCGTGGACCATGTGCTGGGCGGGGGCGCGGCCGGTGCCTTCGGGCTGCTGGCCGTGGCGCTCGCGGCGCTCGCCAGCAACGCGATGAACGACTACAGCGGCTCCCTGGCGTTGCAGACCGTCGGGGTGCGCCTGCCGCGTCCGCTGGCCGCCGCCCTCGCCGTGGTGCTCGGCTTCCCGCTGGTGCTGTGGATGCACGCGGCGAACACCACCGCCCGCTTCCAGAACGTGCTGCTGTTCGTGAGCTACTGGATCCCCGGGTTCGTGGCGATCGTGGTCGTCGACTGGCTCGCCCGGCGCGGCACCGCGGTCGACCTCGCCGCCGGGACCGCCCGGCCGCGCTCCGTGTGGCCGCCGCTGCTGGCGTTCGTCGGCGCCTTCGCCGCGGCGGTGCCGTTCATGGACACTGGACTGTACGTGGGCCCGGCCGCCCACGCGCTGCACGGCGCCGACGTCTCCTACTACGTGGCGTTCCTGGTCGCGCTCGCGCTCTACGCCCCGCTGCGCGTCCGGGAGGAGAGCCGCGTGCGCGTCCGAGAGGAGGGCCGCGCATGACCGCGCCGCCCCGTGTCCTGACCATCGCCGGCTCCGACTCCGGCGGCGGCGCCGGGATCCAGGCCGACCTGAAGACCATGCTGGCGCTCGGCGCCCACGGTATGAGCGTGATCACCGCGGTCACGGCGCAGAACTCCGTGGGGGTGCAGGGGGCGTGGGAGCTGCCCGTGGAGGCGGTGCGCGCCCAGTACCGCAGCGTCGTCGACGACATCGGAGTACAGGCGGTCAAGACGGGCATGCTCGCCTCACCCGCGCTGGTCCAGACGGTGGCCGACCTGCTCGGGGACATGCCGGCACCGGTCGTCGTGGACCCGGTGAGCGTCTCCAAGCACGGCGACCGGCTGCTCGCCGACGACGCCCTGGAGGCCGTACGGACCAGGCTGCTGCCGCTCGCCACGGTGACCACGCCGAACCTGGACGAGGTCGCGGAGCTGACCGGCATCACGGTGACCGACGAGGCGGGCATGCGCCGCGCAGCCGACCGCCTGCTGTCGTACGGGCCCCGGTGGGTGCTCGTGAAGGGCGGCCATCTGCCCGGCGAGGCCACCGACCTGCTCACGGACGGCCGGCAGGAGCACTGGCTGCGCGCCGCACGCCACGACAACCGCCACACCCACGGCACGGGCTGCACCCTCGCCTCGGCCGTCGCGGTCGGTCTCGCGCAGGGCCTCACGGTGCCGGAGGCGGTGCGGCAGGCCAAGGAGTACGTCACGGAGGCGATCGCGGCGGGCTTCGCGCTCGGCGCCGGCATCGGACCGGTGGACCACGGCTGGAGGCTGCGTGCGCGCACGTGACGGTGGCCGGGGAAAGGAGCCCGCCCTCAAGGGGGTGCCTCGGGTCAAGGCGTCACAGGCGGATCTGGTGTGATGGACGGGCACCGCCGATCCTTTCGCGGAAGGACCGAACCCTGAACACCCCGCTCGCCGAGGCCCTCTCCGTCGTGCTCCTCGTCGCCGTCCTGGCCGGCGCGGTGGTGCGTCCCTTCAAGCTGCCGGAGGCGGTCTGGGCGGTTCCGGCCGCCGGGATCGTCATCCTGACCGGCGCCATCTCCCTGGACCACGCGCAGGCCGAGGCCGAGCGCCTGGGCCCGGTGGTCGGCTTCCTGGCGGCCGTGCTGGTGCTGGCCCACTTCTGTGACGTAGAGGGGCTGTTCCAGGCCTGCGGCGCCTGGATGGCGCGCTGGGCGGCGGGCCGTCCCGGGCGGTTGCTGACCGCCGTGTTCGCCCTCGCCTCGCTGATCACCGCGGTGCTCAGCCTGGACGCCACCGTCGTGCTGCTCACGCCCGTCGTGTTCGCCACCGCGGCCCGCATGGGCGCCCGCCCGAAGCCGCACCTGTACGCCTGTACCCATCTGTCGAACACCGCCTCGCTGCTACTGCCGGTCTCCAATCTCACCAACCTGCTCGCGTTCGGTGCGGCCGGGCTGAGCTTCACCCGTTTCGCCGCGCTGATGGTGCTGCCGTGGCTGGTGGCGGTGGCCGTCGAGTATGTCGTCTTCCGGCGTTTCTTCCGCCACGACCTGGACGCGGGAGCCACCGACGAGGACCACGGCGAGCCGCCGAGGCTGCCGCTGTTCGCGCTGGTGACGGTCGCCTGCACGCTGGCGGGGTTCGTGGTGGCCTCCGCGTTCGGTGTCGACCCGGCGTGGTCGGCGGCGGCCGGGGCGCTGGTGCTGGCCGTGCGCGGACTCCTCCGGCGCCGGGCCACCCCGCTGACGGTGGTGCGCGCGGCGGCGCCGTCCTTCCTGGCGTTCGTGCTGGCGCTCGGCGTCGTGGTGCGCGCGGTCGTCGACAACGGTCTCGCCGGCGCTCTCGGGCATGTCATCCCCGGCGGCACCGGTCTGCCCGCGTTGCTCGGCGTCGCGGCCCTGGCGGCCGTGCTGGCCAACCTGATCAACAATCTGCCGGCGGTCCTGGTGCTGCTGCCGCTGGCCGCCCCGTCCGGTCCCGGAGCGGTGCTCGCCGTCCTGCTCGGCGTGAACATCGGCCCCAACCTCACCTACGCCGGTTCGCTGGCCACACTGCTGTGGCGCCGGATCGTCCACCAGCACGACCACGGCGTCGACCTCAAGGAGTTCACACGCCTCGGCGCGATCGCCGTGCCGACCGCGCTTGCGGGCGCGGTGGTGGCGCTGTGGGCGTCCCTCCACGTCGTCGGGACGTGAGCCGGCTCCGGGTTCCGGGCGTTCCGGCTACCGGGCGGTGAGCAACTCCCGCCCCGCCGTCCGTACATCGGTACGGCGGTACGAGCCGTACCGAGCGACATCCGCCGCGCCCGCCCCACACGCGGGGGCGGCGGATCCGGACCCAAGGAGCACAGCATGCAGGCGACCGCGCAGATCGGCGTCACCGGGCTCGCGGTGATGGGCCGCAACCTGGCCCGGAACTTCGCGCGCAACGGGTACACCGTCGCCGTGCACAACCGCACCCCGGCCAGGACGAAGGCGCTGATCGAGGACTTCGGGCACGAGGGCGCGTTCGTGGCCGCCGAGACGGCCGAGGAGTTCGTGGCGGCGGTGGAGCGACCCCGCCGCCTGATGATCATGGTGCAGGCGGGGGCGGCGACCGATGCCGTGATCGAGGAGTTCGCCCCGCTCCTGGAGCCCGGCGACATGATCATCGACGGTGGCAACGCGCACTTCGCCGACACCCGGCTCCGTGAGCGGGCGCTGCGCGAGCGCGGTATCCACTTCGTCGGCGTGGGTGTCTCCGGCGGCGAGGAGGGGGCACTGCACGGGCCGAGCATCATGCCCGGCGGCTCACCGGAGTCGTACGCCGCGCTCGGCCCGATGTTCGAGAAGATCAGCGCCAAGGTGGACGGCGAACCGTGCGCGACCCATGTCGGCACCGACGGCGCCGGGCACTTCGTGAAGATGGTCCACAACGGCATCGAGTACGCCGACATGCAGCTGATCGGCGAGGCCTACGACCTGCTGCGCCAGGTGGCCGGCTTCTCCCCCGCCACGATCGCGGAGATCTTCCGCCAGTGGAACAAGGGGCGCCTGGACTCGTATCTGATCGAGATCACGGCGGAGGTGCTGTCCCATGTGGACGCGGCGACCGGCAGGCCGTTCGTGGACGTCGTCGCCGACTCGGCCGGGCAGAAGGGCACCGGGCGCTGGACCGTGCAGACCGCGCTGGAACTGGGCTCCCCGGTGACCGCGATCGCCCAGGCCACCTTCGCCCGCGCCGCATCCGGCCAGTCCTCGCTGCGCGCCGCGTACCGGGGGCTGCCCGGCGGCACGAACTGGGACCTGACCCCGTACGAGGCCGAGCGTTTCACCGCGCAGGTGGAGCAGGCCCTGTACGCCTCCAAACTGATCGCCTACGACCAGGGCTGGAAGATGATCCTGGACGCGGCCAAGCAGTTCGACTGGAAGATCGACCTGGGGGCCGTCGCGAAGATCTGGCGCGGCGGCTGCATCATCCGCGCCGCCTTCCTGGACCGCATACGTGCCGCCTACGCGGCCGATCCGCGCCTGGTCAGCCTGCTGTCGGACGCGGGTTTCGCCGCGGAGATCGCCGAGGCGCAGGTGCCGTGGCGCGAGGTGATCGCCACCGCGGCCCGTCGGGGCGTGCCGGTGCCCGCGTTCTCCGCCGCGCTGTCGTACTACGACTCCCTGCGCGCCGACCGCCTGCCGGCCGCGCTCACCCAGGGCCAGCGCGACTACTTCGGCGCCCACACCTACCGGCGCGTCGACCGCGAGGGCAGCTACCACACCCTCTGGGGCACGCCGGGCCGTACGGAGACGGAGGTCATCTGAGACCGGCGCACCACCGGGCTCCCCGAGCGGGAGCCCGGCCCGGACACCGACATGCCGAACCGGCGGGCCCGGCCCAGGCCGGGCGAAGCCGTTTGATCAAGCGGGCGAAAACATGATTCGACGGTAAGGTCGATCCATGAACGCGGAGTTCGATGTCGTGGTCCTGGGGGCAGGTCCCGGCGGTTATGTGGCAGCCATTCGCGCCGCCCAACTCGGCCTGAGGACCGCCATCGTCGAAGGACGGTTCTGGGGCGGCATCTGTCTGAACATCGGGTGCATCCCTGCGAAGGCGCTGTTGAGGAACGCGGAACTGGCGCACCTCGTCGTCCACGAAGCGGACACCTACGGCCTGAAGTTCGACGGGCAGGTCGGCCTCGACTACCGGGCGGCCTACCTCAGGAGCCGCAAGGTGGCCGACGGACGGGCCAAAGGTGTCGGCTACCTCATGCGCAAGAACGGCATCGCGCAGTTCGAGGGCCAGGGGTCGTTCATCGACCCGCACACCATGAACGTCCGGATGTCCGGTGAAGAGGCCACCCTCACCTTCGCCCACTGCATCATCGCCACCGGCTCGACCGTCAAGCTGCTGCCGGGCACCCGTCTCGGCAAGCGCATCGTGACCTACGAGGAGCAGATCCTCTCCGACAGCCTGCCGGCCAGCATCGTCATCGCGGGCGCCGGTGCCATCGGGGTGGAGTTCGCCTACCTGCTGCGGGCCTACGGCGTCCAGGTCACGCTGGTCGAGTTCCTCGACCGGGTCGCTCCCCTGGAGGACGAGGAGGTCTCCGCGGAGCTCGCCCGGCAGTTCCGCCGGCAGGGGATCACGGTCATGACCTCCACCCGCGTGGAGTCCATGGAGGAGACCGCGGACGGCGTCCGCGTCGTCGTCTCGCAGGCCGGCCAGGAAAAGACACTCGAAGCGGAGAAGGTGCTCCAGGCCACGGGCTTTCAGCCCCGTACGGCCGGATACGGGCTGGCGAACGCGGGCGTCCGGCTCACGGATCGCGGCGCGATCGACGTCGACGGCCGGTGCCGCACCAGCCAGTCGCACATCTTCGCCATCGGGGACGTGACGGCGAAACTGATGCTCGCGCACACGGCGGAGGCCATGGGCGTCATCGCCGCGGAGACCATCGCGGGCGCCGAGACGATGGAACTCGACTACCGCATGATTCCCCGCGCCACCTTCTGCCGGCCCCAGATCGCGAGCTTCGGCTGGACCGAGACGGAGGCCAGGAACGAGGGATTCGACGTCCGCGTCGCCAAGTTCCCCTTCACCGCGAACGCCAAGGCGCACGGATTCGGCGAAACTGCCGGCTTCGTGAAGCTCGTCAGCGATGCCCGCCACGGCGAACTCCTGGGGGGCCACCTGATCGGGCCGGACGTCACGGAACTGCTCCCGGAACTGACCCTCGCCCAGAAATGGGACCTGACGGTGACCGAGCTCGTGAGGAACGTGCACGCGCATCCCACGCTGAGCGAAGCCGTCCAGGACGCGTTGCACGGTCTGGCCGGGCACATGATCAACCTGTGAGGGACCGGCCCGCACACGACTCGCTGCGCCCGGCACGGTCTTCTCCGTCCAAGCCAGGTCTTCTCCGGCCAAGTCTTCTCCGTCCAGGCCAGGTAGTAGGCGGGTGGTCGTATACTGCGTGGTATGGGACGCACCAGTGACGCCAAGGAGAAGATCCTCACAGCTGCGCAGTCGCTCATCGAACTGCGGGGATACTCCGCATTGGGCGTGGCCGAGATCTGCAAGACGGCCGGGGTGCCCAAGGGCAGCTTCTACTACTTCTTCGAGTCCAAAGAGGCTCTGGCACTGGCCGTCCTCGATGAACACTGGGCCGCTCAACAGCGCGACTGGGCCCGCATTCTGCGCAGTGAGGCGGAGCCCCTGGAGCGGCTCCGGCAGCTGCTCGAGGAGACCGAAGCGGCTCAGCGCGCCGGTCAGGCCAGTTGCGGCTCCGTCTCGGGGTGCATGTTCGGCAACCTCACCCTGGAGCTGAGCAACCAGACCGAGGCGATACGTGAGCGCCTGCAGCAGATCTTCGAGGCACAGGTCGCCATGGTGGAGGCAGTCATCTCCGAGGCTCTCGCACGTGGAGAGGTCACCGTCACCGACACGGACCAAGCCGCTCGCTCGGTTGTCGCGCAACTCGAGGGCCAGGTGCTGTTCGCCAAGCTCTACAACAACACGTCGCAGCTCAGCGCCCTGTGGCTGAACTGCCTGGCCCTGCTGGGTGCTCGCGCGTCCGAGGAGCAGCGGATCGCTGTGTGACGCCCGTCCCCCGTCCGCCTCACCGAGCCCGGGCGTCCGGTGAGGCGGACGGACCAGCTCAGGGCCCTGCGTACTGACTTTTGCCGAGCGGTCGCCTAGTTTAGACGACCGGTCGGCTATTTCGCCTACCGCACCACCCCCTTACGAAGGGAATTCGCTGTTATGGCCACCCCGGTGAAGCTCGCGATCGTCTACTACTCGTCCACGGGCACGATCGCCGAGATCGCGAAGGAACTCCACGACGCCGCCACCAAGGCCGGAGCCGAAGTCCGCCAGCTGAAGGCCGCGGAACTGGCCCCCCGAAGCGCCATCGACTCCAACCCCGCCTGGGCCGCCAACCACACCGCCACCGCGGACATCCCCGAAGCCACCCCCGACGACATCGATTGGGCCGACGCCGTCGTCTTCGGCACCCCCACCCGCTTCGGCAACGTCTCCTCACAGCTCAAGCAGTTCATCGACACCCTCGGCGGCCTCTGGGCACAGGGCAGGCTCGCCGACAAGGTGTACAGCGGCTTCGTCTCCACCGCGACCGCCCACGCCGGCCACGAGTCGACGCTTCTCGCCCTCTACAACTCCGTCCACCACTTCGGCGGCATCATCGTCACCCCCGGCTTCACCGATCCCGCCAAGTTCATCGACGGCAACCCCTACGGCACCTCCCACGCGGACGGCCAGGGCAGCAACCCCGTCGACGACACCACCCGCACCGCCGCCCGCATCCAGGCCGAACGCGTCGTACAGATCGCCGCACAGGTCAAGGCCGCCTGACCAGCCAACGGCGCGAGACGACACCGCGCAGAAGGGAAATGACCATGAAGGAGTTCCTTGTGGAGCTCACCACCACTGTCCCCGAGGGCACCGAACCCGCCGAGGTCGACCGGCGTCGCGCCGCCGAAGCCGTCCGGGCCAAGGAGCTCGCCACCGCCGGCCACCTGGTCCGGCTGTGGCGCCCGGTGGGCGAACTGCGCAGCATCGGACTGTGGCGCGCCGCCGACGAGGACGAGCTCCGTGAGAAGGTCCTCGGCACGCTGCCCCTGTGGCCCTGGATGACCGCGGTGGTCACCGCCGTACAGCCACACCCCAACGACCCCGGCAGGCCAGGCGCCGCCTGAAACCAGCTCTGCCCCTCACCCACGAGAGAGTGCGAGAGGACAATCCTGATGAGCAGCACGGCAGAGCACGAAGAGATCCTGCGTGGCGTCATGGACCGGTGGAAGTCGGGCGTCGATGCTCACAAGCCGCAGCAGGTCGCCTCGTGCTTCACCGAAGACGCGATCTTCCAGGGACTTCACCCTTACGGTGTCGGCCGTCAAGCGGTCGCCGAGTACTACGACTCCCAGCCGATCGGACTGACGGCGGAGTACCGCATTCTGGAAACAAGGCAGGTCGCCGAGGATGTCGTGCTCGGATACCTGGGCGTCGACTTCTCCTTCACCGACCGCCCGACGATCAAGGTCACTCTCAGTGTGCTGATCAGGCGATCTGCCGACGGCTGGTCCATCAGCCACTACCAGGTGACCAAACTCGACTGAGGGGACGGCAAAGCAGCGGACCGGTCGCCGCGATCCCCCCCCCGGAAATGAGTCGGAGGCCGTATCGGCATCCTCCGATACGGCCTCCGACCCGCTGTTTCGCAAGTCGGGACGACAGGATTTGAACCTGCGACTCCTTGCCCCCCAGGAGTGAGCGTCGAAGGAATTTTCTGGACATAGCAGACTTACGGACTGCCCACCCTGGCAGCTTCGGTCAGCTGACCGCCATCGAGGTCTTCGAAGAGGTAGCGGACCCACGCTGCGGCCCCGCTCTGATCGCCCTCATGGGCAGCGACGACCCCACCGTCCGGAAATGGGCGGCGATGGCCCTGGCGGGCCTGGAGATCGACGGCGCGGTCGAGCCCCTGCGCCGCGCATACCGCGCCTGCCTGGAACGGGCGACGCCACCGGACTGGAGTGAGCCCGTCGGCATCCGCTGGGCCCTGACCGAACTCGGCCCCCGCAGCCCTGTCGTCCCGCCGCTCACCGCGCGCCTACGAGCCACCGCTGCGGACGACGCCCCTGGCTGGCCCTCGGCCCACTTCGCCGAGATCATCAACGACCTGGCCGACCACGCCCAGGTGAACCTCTACTCCCAATTCTGGCGGGTGGACGCCGGCCGCACGTACGGCATCTCCGGCACCGGCCTGGACTGGGAACTCGACTGGACCGCGCCCTGGGAGCACCTGGTCGAAGAGTCCCGCACCTGGTCCCTGCTGGAAGCCTCCGAAGCCCCAGCCGGCGACAACATCTTCGTCGCCCCCACCTGGATCAACCGTACCGACCTATACCCGGAGAGGTGACCGATGCCGTTCCAGCACCCCGAGGAGATCGGCTACGGCTACGTAATCGAGCGCTATGTGACGAGGAAGGACTCGGACCACCCGCGCTACCTCGAACTGAACAGCGCGCGCGTCCTCCGGCCGGGGTGGCCGCACGCCAAACGCTTCGCCCGCCACCTGATAGAGGACGCCGCCACCATCGCTGACGCCGAACTGAAAGCCCTCCTCGCCTACGAATGGCGCTCGCGCCTCACCGCCGCCTGGCTGATCGGTGTCGACCGCCGCGAACCATTCCGCGAGCGCACCGGAGACCTGCTCCTGGCCAGCGAGGTCTGCTACTCCGGCAGCGCCTACTGCTTCCCCCTGGACGGCGAGGGTGGAGCGGATTGAGGTGACCGCGTTCCAGGTCCGGTCGGAGGTCATGCCCGCCATGAGGACCAGTGCCTGGGGCCACGCGGCGACGGCCTCGTCGGCGCGGGCCTGGGCGGCGAGGCTGTCGCCGAGGTCGGCGTGGGTGAGGGCATGAACCCGCTTGTACTTCTCAGGGTCCCAGCGGGTGAGAGCGTGGCGGTGCTGTTGTTCGGTGCCGATGTGGTCGGCGAGGTCGGTCAGGGTGCGGGCCGTGTGGCTGGCCACGGTGCCGGCGGCGGGGCCGCTGACGCGGGAGTAGCTGGGCTGGGGCCATCGTCCCGAAGGAGGGCGTCTTCGGCGGCAAGGAGGGCACGTGCGGCCGACGGGCTCTCGTCGGTCGCCGCGTAGGCACGAGCGTGGGTGATGTGGAGGAGGGCCTCGGTCTGGCCGTCGACGTAGCCGAGGCCGCGCCGCAGGGCGCCTTCGACGAGGTCGACGCAGTGGTGGGGCTGCTTGAGACTCAGGGCCTGGTGGGCGAGGGCGCGCATCATCCAGGCGGCGTGGCCGTGGGGGTCAGCTTCGCAGGCGAGCTGGTAGCCAACCTGGTAGTAGCGCTGGGCCGCGCCTTCCTGGCCCAGGTCGTGGTGCTTCCACCCTGCGAGGTAGGCGGGTTCGGCAACCGCGCCGAACGCTGCCCGGCGTAAGGCTTCGCTGGGGAAGCGTCCGCGCAGCATAGGGGCGGCGGTGTCAGCGAGGTAGGCGGTCACCGTGGTCAGACCGTGCCCGCCGCCGAGACGCTCGTCCGCGGCGCTGAAGGCCGCGGTGATCTGTCGTACAACGTCCACGTCCTCTCCACCGACCAGGGACGTTCCGGTGCGAGCACGGAGCATGCGGGCTGTGGCCTCGTGGTCATGGCTGAGCGGCATGGCGACGCCGGCGGTGGTGAAGGCCGCGATGGCGAGGAAGCGGCGGCGCTCAACGTCGGCCCGCCCCAGGTCGGTGACGGCGAGGACGGGGTCGGATTCCGCTGGCTCTTCGGCATCACCGGCATGGAAGCCGATCTCGGTATGAGTGATCGTGCGTCCCGCTCGGCGAGACAGCGCCTCGGCCAGGTACTGGCCTACCCGGCCGGAAGGGGTGCGAGTGCCGTTCACCCAGTGCGAGATGGTCGACTTGTTGGTCTGGAGGATCTCGCCGTTCTCGGCGGCGATGCGCCGCACGTCTCGGGCGAGGGCCTCGTAGGTGCAGTCGACCGCGTCGATGACTTCGCGCAGACGGGAGTTGGGATCTCTCTGCGCCGCCACGATCGCCTCCGCCCTGGAGCTGTAAACCGCGTATACCGCTTCAACTGCCTTCCACCGTACCCACTGAGCGTGACCACCGGTTCACTTATCAGTAGCCGCCCGGAACGGTGCGACCGTGAGCCAGGCTCCCCCTTGGTCCGGGCGGCTCCCCGAAGTTCCGTACGCCCACACCTGGTTCGGGCATTCCTGTGCCCGGACCCGGCCGATCAGAGACGGAGACACGGTGACCACCATCGACACCACGGCCATCACGGTCGAACTGCCCGAGGCGTTCGACCCGCGCTGGAGCCGCCTGCCCGGCATCCAGGTCGACGGCTGGCGCATCACCATCGACCCGGCCGAGTACTTCTTCCGCTTCGAGTCCCGCACCTGGCTCGTCGCCGACTGGGAGCTGGTCAAGTCCCAGCTCCTGAACGTGGACGAGACGACCGAGAGTGCGGTCGAGCAGCTCGCGCTCGACTTCATCAAGAACCACGGCGAGTCCACCTCCGACGCGGCCCGCGTCCTGGCCACCTCGTACGAGGTGTACGCCTACCTCTTACGTGACGAGCACCTCGCCGGTCTCGGACTCCCGCAGATCACCGCCGATCACCTGCGGATGCTCCGCGAGGCGGCCACGCTCATGGCGCTCAACAAGGTCGAGCTCGACGGGCACATCTCCAACGTCGGCCCGTGCTGGTTCTTCCCCGCCGCCACCTCCGTCGTCTTCGACCTGGACGACGAGATGGGCGGGATTTGCTCGACTTCGCCCGCGCCTTCACCGGCTTCGGCCTGCTCGACCTCGCCAGCTGGCACGGCACCATCGAGGCCCCGCACCCTGTGCGCCTGCGTGTCTTCCTGGAGCAGTACGTCACCGCCGGCGGAACCCCCGACGTCCTCGCCCCGCGCGGCGGGCTCACCGCCGAGAACTGGGCCCTGGGCTGGCACCGCATGTGGGCCGTCGAGTGGTTCATGGAGCAGTCCGTCCGCTGGATCGACGACCCGGCCACCGACCCCGCCTACGTCAAGGCCGTCCGCCGCCACTTCACCGACATCCTCCACCTCCCGGAGATCTGACGTGCTCGCCCAGGCATCCCCATGGCACACCCACGCCCTCCAGCGCATCACCGCCGGACTCGCCGAACCCCTCGCCGTACCTGCCCGGATGGAATGGACCACGAGACCCGGCCAAGGTCCCGGAGCCGAGATCCTCGGCCCCGGCCTGCGCGGCAAGCGACTCCTGGAACTCGGCTGCGGCCCCGGCCACAACGCCGCCCACCTCGCCACCCGCCACGGCGCTCACGTCACCGGCGTCGACCTGGTCGGCCTCCAGGTCCGCCGCGCCCGCTCCCACTACGGACGGCTGAACAACCTCACCATCGTCGCCAGCCACGCCCTGCACTACTTGCACGCCTCCGACGAGCAGTTCGACGCGATCTACTCCGTCTTCGGCGCCGTAGGGCTCGTCGCCCCCGAGCTCCTGCTCCCGGCCATCGCCCAACGCCTCACGCCCGGCCGGGTGCTCGCCTTCTCCGTTCCCCACCCGCAGCGCGGCGGCCGCAGCCCCTCCGGCGACGATCGGCCCCGCCGCGACTTCGTCACCCTCCCCGACCGCACCCGGCTCCCCATTGCCCGCTGGGAGTTCGCCATCGACCGCTGGGAGAGGCACCTCAGCCAGGCCGGGTTCTGGCTCACCTCGGCCCAGGAGTTCCACGACCCCCGCATGGGCCACTGGCCCACCACCCTGCTGATCCGCGCTCGCAAGCTCTGACCAGCCATTCGCCCCGGCTTCCCCTGGAGGAACCGATGCGCCCGCCCTACCTGCTCCTCGACATCGACGGCGTCCTCATACCCTTCCCCGACGCGGACGGCTCGATCCCGGCCACTCACGCCCGCCACGACGTCGTCCCCACCGGGCGGAGCGCCGACAACCCGGTCACCGTCTGGCTCCATCCCGACCACGGCTGCCTGCTCACGGATGTGATCCGTACCGGCCTGGTCACCCCCGTCTGGTGCACCAGCTGGCGGCAGGACGCCACCACCCTCATCGGCCCCCTCCTGGGTCTCCCGAACCTGCCGTACGTCGACCTGCCGCGCCCCCAGATCACCACCAGCCACCCCAACGGCTACCTCTGGAAGCGCGACCACGTCGACGCCTGGCTGGCAGACACCCCCGCCGTCTGGATCGACGACGACTTCGCCGGCCTCGACCACGCCTGGGCGGCGGAGCGCACCGTCAAGGGAACGGCGACTCTCCTCGTTCAGCCCGACCCACACCTCGGGCTGCAGCCCGAGCACCTGACCGAGGTCACGACGTGGGCCTCGCAGTTACCCACAGCCCGCGCCGCCTGACGACTGATGCCTTCGCTGCCACGAGCAGCAAGAGCGCAGGGGTAACGGAGCCTGGGGACTGGCGGAGCATGCTGATCAACGCTCATGTAAGCCCTGAGCGAGGCTTGTTCCCAGGTTGTACGTGATCGTTGCCCGCCCAGAGCGCACCCTGCGGAAGCGTCTTCAACGGGGACATCCGGGCTGGCTGGCCACGGCGTGCTGTCTGTGCCGACTGGCATGATCAGCTGCATGATTCGGCTCCATCTTTCAGCACCGTGCCGCCGGGCCATAGGAGCCGTCGTGGAGGTTGCTGGGTGAATTCGTGGGAGAGCGACCCGGCGTACCGGGCGGTGGGGCGGGCGTTCGTGGACGGAGATCCGCTCGACCAAGTGGGTGGTCCCCTCGACGTTCGCGCGGTGGTGGCGGGTATCCGTCCGGGGGCCAAGGACGGGCTTCTGCTTGAGGAGGTGCCATGGGACCGCTTCCCGGAGGGTGCCAGGGTCCGGGAGGCCATGGAACGGTTGCGCTCGGGCGACGCCGCCGCCGTTGATGGTGCACTCCGCACGCTGATCGGCCTGTGTGCCAACGATATGAGGGCGGCGGCCGCGCCGACGGTGCCTTTCCTGATTCGAATCGGTACCGGTCCGGAGGTCCGCCACCATGCCGAGGCCCTGACCGTGGTGGGCGAGGTGGCGCGCATGCGGCACCAGGGCGTATGCACGCGTGCCGACATGCTGCGGTTCCGCAGTGATGACGAATGGTCCTTCGAGGTCACCGGCTACCTGCAGAACTGGTCGGTGCAGGCCGCCCGCGAAGCGATCACCGCGGACACCGATCTCCTCCTGGCCAGGCTCGACGACCCCGCCCCCGCAGTGCGCATCGCCACCGCATATGCCCTGGCGGCTGCCTCTGGCCGCGCGCAGGACATCCTCACTACATTCCACTCCCGCCTGCTCACCGAGCACAACCCGGCCGCACGCGCAGGCTTGGTCCTGGCGATCGCGCAGCTGGCCCGGGCGCACCAGGGCCGGGGGACGGTGGTGTGGATGCGGGCCCGCTGGTCCGACCCCGCACGACCGCCCGCGGTACGCGTGAGCGCCGCGCTGGGATGGATGTGCCTAACCGACCTGCCGGTCCCGGACGAACTGCGCGCCATGCTGGACGACCTCGCTACCGACGAGACAGCTCGGTTGATGGCGCCGTTGCCGTGGATGCGCGCCGTCGAGACCGCCAGGGGCAGTGGCCTCCACCGTTGCCTGCGCACAATGCTGCACCCGGGCATGGCTGACGTCGAAGACTGCGATGACCCGTGGTCCTGACAACGAGTCGGGCGTTCCCCGAGGGAACACGTTCGCTGTTCCCTCGGGGAACATGTCGCACGGGGGGCGCGTGGGTCTCCGCGTTACCGGCCGTTTCGTAGCGATTCTGGCCGGGATCGATCGGCCACTGGTGTGGCTGGCGGGTGTGGCGTGGCGGACATGGACGATGCGCCGCTGATGGTGCTTTGCCTGCGAGCCGCTTGCGACCGCTTGTTCGGCTGAGCGGTGATGCGCCAGTTGAGGACCTCGGCGGGGTGCTCGGCGCTGTCGAGCTCCCGCTGGACGCCTACCTCAGCCAGGAGACGTCGGGGGTTGTGGCCGGCGGTCTCGGCGTGGGCGAGGGTTGTGGGGCACCGCTTCGCCTACGTCGGCTCCGACCTTCAGCACCTCTACGGCGTCCGACCGGACACCATCGCCAAGGACACCTCCCTCCAGGACGCCTACTTCGCGGGCGGCACCGCCCACCAGCTGATGCGCCGCCTCGCGCAGCGCCCGGACAACCTCCTGGTCAGCGTCGAGACCGTCAACGACTTCCAGCTCTCCCCCGGCGACACCCTCAACCTGCGCATCCAGGACGCCCGCACCAAGGCCCTGCGCACGGTCACCTTCCACTACGCCGGTATCGCCAAGGAGTTCCCCACCGCCCCCAAGGACAGCTTCTTCGTCGCCAATGCCTCCTACATCGCCAAGGCCACCGGCAGCGACGCGGTCGGGGCCTTCCTCCTCGACACCGGTGGCACGAACCAGCCACAGATCGCCACCCAGCTGCGCAAGCAGCTCGGCACCCGGGCCACCGTCATCGACCTCACCCAGACCCGCGGCACCGTCGGCACAAGCCTGACCTCCGTCGACCTGGCCGGCCTCACCCGAATCGAGCTCGCCTTCGCCGTCCTGCTCGCCGCCAGAGCCGGCGGTCTCGTCCTCGCCCTCGGACTCGCCGAACGCCGTCGCACCTTCGCCATCGCCACCGTCCTCGGCGCCCGGCCACGCCACCTGCGCGGCATGGTCCTCTCCGAGGCCCCGCTCCTGGCCACCGGCGGCCTGGCCGGAGGCGCCCTCATCGGCTGGGCCCTGTCGGAGATGCTGGTCAAGGTCCTCACCGGGGTCTTCGATCCCCCACCGGCGGCCCTGTCGATCCCCGGTGGCTACCTCGCGTTCACCGGGGCAGCCGCCCTCGCCGCCATCCTCGCCGCGGCCCTCAACGGCATCCGCGGCAGCCACCGCCCCGCCGTGGAAGAGCTCCGGGAGCTGTGAACTCGGCGTACACCGGCGACGAGCCCCTCGCCCCTGCGGCTTCTAGGCTGTCGACCATGCGCATGTCCGCCGCACCGGACCGCAGCCGACTGCGCGTCCTCGTCGTCGAGGACGACGAAACCATCGGCCGCCACCTGGAAACCGGCCTGCGCGGCCACGACTATGCTCCGACGTGGTGCCGCACCGGAGCCGGCGCGCTGGCGGAGGCAGCGCGGGCACCGTACGACGTGCTGCTGCTGGACCTGGGCCTGCCGGACATGGACGGCCTGGACGTCGCCCGGCAGTTGCGCGCCCGCCTCCCCGACCTGCTGATCGTCGTCCTGACGGCACGGACCGACGACATCGACATCATCGCCGGGCTGGACGTGGGGGCCGACGACTACCTGGTCAAGCCGTTCAGCCTGACCGTGCTGCTCGCCCGGCTGCGGGCCCATCTCAGGCGGCACGCGGTGGCGGCACCGGCCCGGGAGCCGGTGCGGCTGGGCGACCTGGTCGTCGACCTCCCCGCCCGGCGTTGCGCACTGCACGGCGTCGACGTCCCGCTGCGGGCCAAGGAGTTCGACCTGCTCGCGGTGCTGGCCGAGCGGATCGGCGAGGCGGTCTCGCGCGAGACACTGATGGCCGAGGTGTGGGACGAGAACTGGTTCGGCTCCACCAAGACCCTCGACGTGACCATGGCGAGCCTGCGACGGAGGCTCACCGAGGCCGCGCAGGCGAGCGAACAGCCCACCCGGCTGCCAGGGATCACCACGTTGCGCGGGCACGGGTACCGGCTGGAGCGGCAGCCGGATCCGCAGGGCTGAGAAACCGGACTCACAGGGCCGGGAAGGATGAGTACGAGTCAGGCGGCCGGTTCACAGTGCCGAGCGGCGGGCCAGCAGAGCCAGGACCAGCAGCCCGGGGACCATCGGCAGCCACCCGGTCAGCAGACGGTAGCCGAGGACCGCCGAGACCGCCGCCGGTCCCGGCGCGCCGGCCGCCGTGAGGGCGAGGGCGAGCGCGGCGTCCAGGGACCCCAGTCCGCCCGGCGTGGGCAGCAGCGCCGCCGCGCCGCTGGCGACCAGGTAGGCCATGACGACCCGGCCGGTGGGGAGGCCGAGGCCGATCGCATGAACCACGGCAACGATCACACCGGCGTGCAGCAGAGCGAACGCGACCGACCCGCCCCACAGCGCACAGGCCCGCGCCCGGCTCCGGTGCACGTCGCGCACGTCGGCGAAGGCCCGGCTCACCGCTCGTCTGAGGCGGCGGCTGATCGCGACTGCCAGAACGACGGCTCCGGCCGCCACCGGCAGCAGGACCAGCACATGCGGGACCCGCGCCGAGAGATGGACCGTGCCGGGCGAGGCGACCAGCAGCGCTACACCCAGGACGCACCGGACGATCCCGCCCACGGCCGCCTTCACCGCCAGCGCGGTCGCCGAGCGCCGGGTGGACAGCCCGCACCGCGTCAGGAACCGCAGATTGACCACCGCCGCTCCGGCCCCCGCCGGAAGGAGGTGGTTGGCGGCGCCGGCCGCGAACTGCGCCGCCACCAGCCGCCCCCTGGGCAGCCGTTCGACCACCGCCCCCTGCTGCGCCACGGCCGCGCACACCCACGTGGCCACGGCGGCCATGCAGGCGAGCGCCAGCCACTCCCCGTCGGCAGCGGCCAGCCGGTCGGTACCGCTGTCCAGCGTGGCCCGGTGCGCGGCGAGCATCCCGCCGGCGGCGGCCAGCACCACCAGGGTGATTCCCAGTTGGAAGTACAGGCGTCTGCCTGCGGTGACCGGCAGGCTCTCGGTCGCGGACACGCGGTCACCTCCCCCGCTGTGCGTCGGGCGCCACGTACGCCTGGAGAACGCCGACCCGCTCGTCGGGCCAGGTGCGTGCGTACGCGGGTGCACGTCCCCCCGGTCGGGCGAGGACGGCGAAGGATGTGCGGTGGGCGGCACGCGTCAGTTCGGCGACGCTGGTGCTGGCGTCGTGGCCTGCCGTCTGTGCGGAGCCGCAACCGGTGTAGTAGGCGATCGGAACGGCGTCGTAACCGCTCAGCAGGCACGGCTGCCGTACGCCGAGCGCGTGGAGGGCGGCCGCGGTGCGGGCCCAGTCGCGACGGGAGGCGGCGGAGCTGTGCACGGTGTGTTCCAGGACGACGTACTGCACGGCCAGATGGCCTGCCAGGCCGACCGCCAGTAGGCCGGCGGCCAGGGTGCGCGCGGTCCCACGGGCCGGGGCGGTGACCAGGTGGGCCAGGCCGTGGGCGACGGGGAGGGCGAGCAGGGCGTAGGCGGGCAGCAGGAACCGGGGGGCCGCGTAGCCGATGAGGAAGAGATAGGGGACAGCGGCCGTGACGGCGCACGCCCCCGGGAGCAGAACGGGCAGCGCGCGCCGGGCGCGGACAGCGACCACAGAGCCCAGGACGGCGAGGAGCGGCAGCGCGAACCACCACAGGGTCACCACCAGGCTGGGGGCCGATCCGGTGCAGGGCCGGCACAGGGTACGTCCGCCCAGACTGCGCAGTTGGTCGACGAAGGCGAGGTGCCAGCCGAGGCCGCCCTGAATGGCGGAGGCGGCGGAGAGGCGCTGCCCGAGACCGCCGTAGCTCACGTATGCCTCGATCACCCATTCGCCGGCGCCCGCGATCAGGCCCAGGGCCAGTACGGCGAGCAGGCGCAGGGCGAGGACGAGCAGGGGCAGCACGACGTAGACCGCGTCCATCGGGCGCATGCACGCCATCAGCGCCGTGCCCGCGAACACTCCCCACCAGGCCGCCCGGTCCCGGGCGTTCGCGCGAGCGCGCAGGAAGCAGCCGACGCAGGCCAGGGCGCCGATGGCGACCCAGTAGTTGGGCATGGCCTGGGGGCCGTAGAAGAGCGTCATCCACAAGGAGGCGAACAGGGCGCCGGCCAAGGCCAGGACGCCGGGCCTGAAGTGTCCTCGCCAGACGCGCAGGGCGAAGTAGAGCGCCAGGCCGGAGAGGACGGCCAGGTAGATCCGGAGGAGGACGGTGGAGTCGGACCACGATGCGATCGGGGCGGCGAGGAGCGAGATGCCGCGGGAGCGGGGCGCGCTGAAGTAGGCGGCGGGAACGTGGCCGCTGACCTGGCTGACGTAGACCGTCTCGTCCCAGCCGAGACCGAGATCCGGCCGTACGAGGACGAGCTGGGCGACCGTGAAGGCGGCCGCGACCGCTCCGAGCCAAGGTTCCCCGCGCAGGCGACGAGGCTCGGCGGACTGCGCCGGAAGACTGGTGCGTGGGGCGCTGGTCTTCGTGGCATTCGAGCCGTCGGCCATCTTGCACCTCTCGTCGTCGCACGCCATGGAGCCGGATTCTCCTACAACTGGTAGGAGGCCACCCCACACTACGACTTGTAGGGTTAGAGACGGGTGAGAAGACGCCTCCGCGCTTCTCCGCAAAGCGCCCGGCACGGCGGTCATGCCGCTGCGGCGTCAACACCCGCACCAAGAGGATCATGAGGCAGATGCACGCACGCGCCGGATTCGACCTCCTCCGCCACCGCATCCTCCTACCCTGACGGACACCCGGCGTCACCACCGACCACGAGCCAGACCCGAAGACCGTACAGACCCCCTCCCACTGGCAAGTTGGGCAGCGCCCTACCGCCATGGGACGGCTCAAGGCCCACCCCGGACGCTCGTCGGCGCCGGTGTACTGGTCGTCGGTGTGGATGAGGGTGGCGTATTGCCGCCGGTTGTGCCGCCGAGGAGGCCGCCGCCAGTACCGGCAGTGGTTCCGGCGGTGTCGGTCGGACTCGGACTGACACAGTGCTTCCCATGCCCGCGGCACGGTGCGGTGGTGGGGGACGGGGTGGCCGGCGCGGTCGGGGTGGCCGGGGGCGTGCTCTGGGCCGCGGTGGCGGAGGGGGTGGGCGAGGGCGCGCCGTATTCGTCCGTGCTCTGGTCCAGTTGCGGTGCGGGCGGGAACTGCTGAACGGGTTGTCCCCGAAGGGCAGCTGTCATGTAGCCGGTCCATACCTCGGTGGGCATGTCGGCGCCGAAGACCTTGGCGTAGCCGCCGACACCCTGCATCGACTGGAGGCCGGCGTTCTTCGGGTCCTCCTTGAACATGCTCACGGCCGTGGTCAGCTGCGGGGTGTAGCCGATGAACCAGGCGGACTTGTAGTCGTCGGTCGTACCCGTCTTGCCGGCCGCCGGGCGCCCCAGGGCCTGGGCGTTGGTACCGGTGCCGTGTTCAACGACGCCTCGTAGAACGTCGGTGACGGTGTCGGCGGTCGAGGCGGGCATGGCCGTGGTGCCCTTGGGCTTGTCGAAGCCGGGCAGCTGCCGGCCGTCGGCGACAACCTTGGTGACCGAGTACGGCTCGTGCTGGATCCCGCCGTCGTCGAAGGTGGCGTACACGTCGGCCATCCGGATGGCCGACGGTGTGGAGGTACCGATGTAGAAGCCCGGGGTGTCGTACTGCAGGCTTGTGCGCAGGAGCCCCGCCTTCAGGGCCTCGCCCTCCACGTTGTCGTAGCCGACGTATTCGCCGAGCTGGACGTAGGGGGTGTTGACCGACTGCTCCATCGCCTTGCGCAGAGTGATGTAACCCCACTTGGTGGACACGTCGTTGCGCTGGTGCAGGAGCCCCGTGGGGTCCTTCGGGTCCGGTAGTTCCTGGCCTTGCCGGTTCTTGATGGTGATGCCGTCGTCGCCGTCGAACTTCGAATCCGGGGTGACCGGTGCGGCCGGCTGCCCAGGCGAGAAGACGGCGCCGTGGTCGAGGGCGGCGGCCAGGTCGACGGGTTTGAAGGTGGAGCCGACCGGCACGCCGGTTGCGTCCGCGTTGTCCGTCCAGTGCCCCTTGTTCCAGCCGGGCCCTCCGTAGAGCGCGACGATCGCGCCGGTGGACGGATCGATCGACGCCGCGCCGACCTGGACGTCCTTGTCGGCCGAGCGGTACTGCGGGTCGAGGTGCTTCTGCTCCATCGCCGTGACGGACGTCGCCAGGGCGCTGACCTTCTTCTTGTCGAAGGTGGTGTAGATCTGGTAGCCGCCGTGGCCCAGCTGCTGGTCCGTGAGGGACGTGTGATTTTTCTGCGGTCTGCACCAAGTAACCGGTCTGCCCGGCCATCCCCGACGACGGCGTGTACGGCTTGGGCGTGGGGAATCCGGCCGCAAGGTACTGCTGTTCCTGGGCGTCGGTGAGCTTGTGGATCTTGACCATGCGGTCCAGTACGTACGTCCAGCGCGCCTTGGCCTGGGCCTTGGCCTGCGGGTCGGTGTCGGCGTGCATCAGCAGGCTCGGCTCATTGACCGTTGCGGCGATGAAGGCCCCCTGGCTTACGGTCAGCTGGAAGGCGTGCACATGGTAGTAGGCACGGGCCGCGGCCTCGATGCCGTAGGCGTCCCGGCCGTAGTAACAGGTGTTGAGGTAGCCCTGCAGTATCTGCTGCTTGGACATCTGCCCGCCGATCTTCAGGGAGATCATGATCTCCCTGAGCTTGCGGGTGACCGACTGGTCCTGACTGAGGTAGGTGTTCTTCACGAACTGCTGGGTGATGGTGGACCCCGACTGCACCTCACCGCCCGTGGCCATGTGGTAAACGGCTCGGAGCATGCCCTGCGTATCAACACCTGGATCGGAGTAGAAGGTGGCGTTCTCCGCGGCGAGGAAGTCCCATTGCACCAGCTTCGGCACCTGGGCGAGGTCGACGTTCTGCCGGTTGGTCGCCCCCTGCGTGGTCATCACCGAGCCGTCCGACCAGTAGAAGGTGTTGCTCTGCGCTTGGGTATTGGGGTTCGCGCTGGGAATGGTCGTCGTGGCGTAGGCATAGCCGAACAGGCCCAGCAGGCCGACGACGAACAGCAGGAAGGTGCCCGACACCAGCTTCCACGACGGCAGCCACCGCCGGAGACCACGTCGGCCGGCCCGCGGGTAGTCGATCAGGCCCCGCCGACGGGACCGTGTGACGTCCGCACGTCGCGTGCCCGCAGTTCGGCGGGCACGCCCGTCCCGGGACTGCGCAGCCCTGCGCGCCGCGGCCCGGCCACCGTTGTGCACACCGTCAGAGCCGGACGGTATGGTCCTCCCCGGCGATCGGCGCCGGTGTTCGCTCATTCTCGCCACTCCTCAGCCAAGGACCCGGCTCCGTCGGCGCCGAGAGGCCACCCACGGAGTGCCCCCTTGGGGTCTGCCGGAGCGCGCTTACACGCCCCGGCAGCTCCTACATGTTGTAAGAGTAAGGTGCGCCCGCACTACGCATGCAGCCGCCCCCTGGCCAGAGGCGCAAGGCAGCGGGTCGTCTTTGCTTGAGAAGAGGGGATGCGGTGGGCAAAACCTGCCGGACACTGGCCGCATCTGACTTGACCTCGAAGGCCGCCGCTCCAGTCTCGGTATCTGCCTGCAGACCCACCCTGTCCCCATCGAATGTTCATGCGCGGGTTGACCGCCCCGCCCGGGGCCGCAGGCTCCGGCGGCCCGGGAGCGGTACTGGCCGTGCACACGCTGACTGCACTGCGTCGTCGAGGTGACCTGGGCCGACCAGGACTTCGCCGACTCGTTCATGGACCGGTTCCTGGGCCGGTCCGCCATCGCCCTGCGGCGCACCCTGGAGGTCATGAGCGAAGATCTCGGGAAACAGGGCTCCGAAGTCCGGCGGGACATCCCCCGCCACCCGATCTCGGACACGCTCTCAGCCCCTCGTGGGGAGCTCGGCCAGGGGGCGCCGCAGGCCGACCACGAGGAGAGCGACGATGACGACCGCGGCGCCGGCGAGGCCGACCGGCGTGGAGAGCGCGCTGCCGGCACCTTCTGACGAAGCTAGCGCTATCTGCACCCGGACGTACACAAGACCACGGCCGCCGGGGCGGCGCTCTCCGCACACTTCAGCGTGCTCCGCGCACCGCGGTCGCTGCCGAGCCCCATCGTCGTGACCCGCTGACCTCGGTCAACGACGCCGGTCCCCAACTAGTCCCCAAGAATGATCAAGGGCCGGTTTCGGATGCCTCCGAAACCGGCCCTGACCTGCGACTGTCTCCAGTCGGGACGACAGGATTTGAACCTGCGACCCCTTGACCCCCAGTCAAGTGCGCTACCAAGCTGCGCCACGTCCCGTTGCCCGTCTGACCTGGGGTTTCCCCTGGCCCAACGTGCACAGAAACAATACCGCACTCGGGGCCCTGGTCGCGCATCCCTTTGTCCGGCGTTCAGTCGCGGCAGCCCTCCCCCGCCGGGAGACCCAAGTCAGGATGGAGGTCGAGGAGGCGGGGCGGCGCCGCCTGGCGCCAGGAGTCGGCGAGGATGTCGCGCAGCTCGCTCTCGTCCTCCAGGACGGCCAGGCGCACCCGGATCCAGGCGAATTGTGCCTCGTGGTCGGCGACCCAGAACTTCCCGGGCTCCGCCAGGACCAGTTCGTCCCGCTCTTCCTTGGGGCACCGCACGGCCATGGACGACTCGTCCTCGGGCAGCGTGGCGAACATCTTCCCCGCGACCCGGAACGTGGGCATCCTCCAGGCGATCTTCTCCGTGCTGTCCGGCAGGGAGAGGGCGATACGGCGTACGTCTTCGGCGTCCGGCATGTCTCGCACCGTAGCCAACACCACTGACAACCGGGCGGCCGGTCAACGAGGGAGCGGCGCCACCTGCTTGTAGTAGATCGTCGTGGGCTGCAGGACGCCCGCCGGGGTCGCCGCGAAGTCCGGTATCGAGCCGACCCTGGTCCAGCCCGCGGAGCGGTACAGCGACTCGGCGGGGCTGCCGGTCTCCGTGTCCAGGTGGAGCAGGGTGATCCCGGCCTCGGCGGCGGCCAACTCCGCGGTGGCCAGCAGCCTGCGCGCAAGGCCCTTGCCGCGGGCCTCGCGGTGCACCATGAGTTTGACCAGTTCGGCCCGGTGGCGACCGTTCGGCTTGTCCGGGAAGGCGAGGCTCACCGTGCCCGTCACCCGGTCCCCCGCCCAGGCCACCCACACCGCGAGGCCGCCCGCGTCGACCGCGTCCGCCCGTGCCTTCCACCAGGCCACGGCCGCTGCCCGGTCCAGCGGTGCGAGGAAGCCGATGGACGCCCCGCTGTGCACGGTGTCGGTCAGCAGACCGGCCAGTTCCTCGGAGCGTGCCCGCAGCTCCTCCCCACCGAGTCTGTCGATCACGGTCATGGGAGCACCACCACCAGCGTGTACCGCACATCGTCCGGTCCCGGGCAGCGGAACCGCGTCGGCCCCCAGGCCCGCATCCGCAGGCAGTCGCCGGCGCCGAGGCGGTGTTCGACGTCCTGTGCGGTCACGTGCAGCGTTCCGTCGAGGACCCATATGTGCTGTTCGAGCCCTGGCACGGGCGGCCGGTCGTAGGCGATGTCGGCTCCCGCCGTGAGCCGTCCCTCGACGACTTCGCCGCGCAGTCCGGGGTGCGGAGGGGACACCGACCGCCGTACGAAGCCGGACGTCGTGTCCTGCCACACCAACTGGTCGGCGGCGCGCACCACCTGCGCGGCCTCCGCCTCCACCTCGCTGAGCAGCCGGGACATCGTACGGCCGTAGACGGCGCACAGCCGGTTCAGCAGCGCGGCGGTGGGGCTGATCTCGGCGCGTTCGGCACGGGACAGGGTCGAGCGGCTGACGCCGCTGCGCTCGGACAGCTCGTCCAGCGACCAGCCGCGTTCGGCCCGCAGTTCGGCGAGACGGGCCGCGAGCCGGGCGTCGACGGAGTCGATGAGGTCGATGAGGCCGTTTCCTGTTCCCATATTCGGGATCGTATCCCGGATCTGAGAGGCACGCGGGGGTGTCCGGGCGCTGGGGGTTTCCAGATCGCCGGAGACAGGCCGAGCCCGTCAGTCCGCCGTCGCCGCCTCCGTCAGCGCGTCCAGCACCGGGCGGATCAGGGGATGCTCCTCCGCGCCCCGGCGCACGGCCGCGAAGACCCGGCGCGTGGGCGCGACACCGTCGACCGGACGGACCATCACGCCGCTGAGGTCCATGCCGCACAGGGCGGAGCGGGGCACCAGCGCCACCCCCGCGTCCGCCGAGGCGAGGGCGACGACCGCCCGGAAGTCGTCCGAGGAGTGCTCGAGGCGGGGCTGGAACCCCGCGTGCTCGCAGGCCAGGACCACCACGTCATGGCAGGGATTGCCGGGATACGGGCCGATCCACGGATCCTTGGCCAGTTCGGCGAGCGGGACCTCGGGGGCGCCGGCCAGACGGTGGGTGACCGGTACGACCGCGTCGAAGGGCTCGGCGTACAGCGGGATGTGCGTGAGCCGGGGATCGTCGGCGTCCGGCGCGCCCCGGTACTCCACGGCGACCGCCACGTCGACCTGCCGGTCGAGGACCATCGGCAGGCTCTCGTCGCCCTCCGCGTCCTGGACACGGATCCGGATGCCGGGCGCGCTGCCGGCGAGCCGGGCCAGCGCGGGGGCGACGACCAGACCGATGCCGGTGGCGAAGGAAGCCAGCGTCACCGTGCCCGCCGAGCCCGCGCCGTAGGCCGCCAGCTCGGCCTCGGCGCGCTCCAGCTGGGCCAGGACGGCATGGGTGTGGCTGAGCAGGATCTCGCCGGCCGGAGTGAGCCGTACTCCCTTGGCGCCTCGCTCGACGAGCCGGTGGCCGGTCTCCTGTTCCAGCGCGGTGAGCTGCTGGGACACCGCGGAGGGGGTGAGGTAGAGCGCGGCGGCAGCGGCCGTCACCGTGCGGTGGTCGGCCACCGCACGGAGGATGTGCAGCCGCCGCGCTTCGATCATGCGAACGATTATCGCAAGAGGTCCGGGTCGCCTCAGACGTCCAGCTGCGCCCGGGCCGCCACGAAGGCGTCGACGGCGCGGTGGACGTCGTCCGTGGAGTGCGCCGCGGACAGCTGCACCCGGATCCGGGCCTGGCCCTGCGGAACCACCGGGTAGGAGAAGCCGATGACGTACACGCCCCGCTCCAGGAGCAGCTCGGCCATGCGTCCGGCCTTCGCGGCGTCACCGATCATGACCGGGGCGATCGGGTGGTCGCCCGGCAGGATGTCGAAGCCCTCCTCGGTCATCCGGCGGCGGAAGAGAGCGGTGTTCTCATTCAGCTTCTCGCGCAGATCGCCCGCCGACTCCAGCAGGTCGAGCACCTTGAGGGAGGCCGCGGCGATCACCGGGGCGAGGGTGTTGGAGAAGAGGTACGGCCGGGAGCGCTGGCGCAGCAGGGCGACGATCTCGGCGCGGGCGGCGACGTAACCGCCGGAGGCGCCGCCGAGCGCCTTGCCGAGGGTGCCCGTGACGATGTCGACGCGGTCCATGACGCCGTGCAGCTCGGGGGTGCCGCGACCGCCGGGGCCGACGAAGCCGACGGCGTGCGAGTCGTCGACCATCACCATGGCGTCGTAGCGGTCCGCGAGGTCGCAGATCTCACGCAACGGGGCCACGTAGCCGTCCATGGAGAACACGCCGTCGGTGACGATCAGCTTGCGGCGGGCGCCACCCTCGGCGGCCTCCTTCAACTGCCGTTCCAGCTCGGCGAGATCACGGTTGGCGTAGCGGAAGCGGCGGGCCTTGGACAGGCGGATGCCGTCGATGATGGAGGCGTGGTTGAGGGCGTCGGAGATGACCGCGTCCTGCTCGCCGAGCAGGGTCTCGAACACACCGCCGTTGGCGTCGAAGCAGGAGGAGTACAGGATGGTGTCCTCCTGGCCGAGGAAGGCCGAAAGGCGCGCCTCCAGCTCCTTGTGGACCTCCTGGGTGCCGCAGATGAAGCGCACCGACGCCATGCCGTAGCCCCAGCGGTCCAGCGCCGCGTGGGCGGCGGTGATCACCTCGGGGTGGTCGGCGAGGCCGAGGTAGTTGTTGGCGCAGAAGTTGAGCACCTCGCCGGGGCGGCCGCCCGCGGTGACGTTGACGGTCGCGGACTGCGGGGTGCCGATCACGCGCTCGGGCTTGTGCAGCCCGGCGGCGCGGATCTCGTCGAGGGTGGCGCGCAGGTCGTCGCGCACGGAGGTGAACATGAAGCACTCCTTCAAGTGCAGAGGCGAACCGAGCCACAAATCAAGCAGCCCAGTCGAGGATGATCTTGCCGCCGCGGCCGCTCGCCGCGTCGGCGAACGCGGCCTCGTGGTCGCGGTAGTCGTACCGGCCGGTGATGACGGGTGCCAGGTCGAGGCCGCCCTCCAGCAGGACGGACATCGCGTACCACGTTTCGAACATCTCGCGGCCGTAGATGCCCTTGATGGTGATCATCGAGGTGACGATGCGCGCCCAGTCGACGGGGAACTCCTGGGACGGCAGACCGAGCATCGCGATGCGGCCGCCGTGCGTCATGTTGGCGATCATGTCGCGCATCGCCTCGGGGCGGCCGGACATCTCCAGGCCGATGTCGAAGCCCTCGCGCAGGCCGAGTTCGCGCTGGCCGTCGGCGATGGTCGCCCTGGAGACGTTCAGGGCGAGGCTCACGCCGATCTTGCGGGCGAGGTCCAGGCGCTCCTCGCTGACGTCGGTGATGACGACGTTGCGGGCGCCCGCATGCCGGGCCACGGCGGCGGCCATCAGGCCGATGGGGCCGGCACCGGTGATCAGGACGTCCTCGCCGACCAGCGGGAAGGACAGGGCCGTGTGCACGGCGTTGCCGAACGGGTCGAAGATCGCGGCGACATCGAGGTCGACGGGGACGCGGTGCACCCAGACGTTCGTGGCGGGCAGCACCACGTACTCGGCGAACGCCCCGTCCCGCCCGACACCGAGCCCGACGGTCGCCCGGCACAGATGACGGCGCCCGGCGAGGCAGTTGCGGCACTTCCCGCACACCAGGTGGCCCTCGCCGCTGACCCGGTCACCGACGCCCACATCGGTGACGTCCCGTCCGGTGGCGACGACCTCGCCCACGAACTCGTGCCCGACGACCAGGGGCGTGCGGATCGTCTGCCGCGCCCAGCCGTTCCAGGCGCGGATGTGCAGGTCGGTTCCGCAGATCCCGGTCCGCAGCACCTTGATCAGTACGTCGCCTGGGCCGACGGTGGGCTCCGGAACGTCCGTGAGCCGGAGCCCTGGTTCCGCCTTGTCCTTGACCAGCGCCTTCAACGCTACGGCTCCTGGGAGTGAGGCCCTGCGCAGGGCATGCCGAAGGGGCCCGCGCCGGGGGAAGGATGTGAAGTCGCTCAGAAATCTGCCGCATGGGGGATCGGCGGTCCATCGAGGATTTCTTAAGCGCGACCGCAGCTTTCCTTCACGCCCCGCGCAGCCGACCGCTTTCCTTCACGCCCCGCGCAGCCGACCGCTTTCCTTCACGCCCCGCGCAGCCGACCGCTTTCCTTCACGCGCGTCTCCGCACCGTTCGGGTCCTGCCGTCAGGCGCGCTCGGCATCACCGGTCTCCCTGGCGGCGATCCGCTCGGCGAGCTCCGCCGCCAGCGACTTGATGGTGTCCAGGCCCGCGCGGCCCCAGGGGCGCGGTCGCACATCGAGGGCGCAGACCGTGCCGAGAGCGATGCCCGTGCCGTCCATGAGCGGGGCGCCCAGGTAGGAGCGGACGCCGGCCTCGTCCACGAGCGGATTGCCGGCGAAGCGGGGGTAGTCACGGACGTCCTCCAGGACCAGGGCCCTGCGCCGGACGACCACATGCGGGCAGAAGCCGTACTCGCGGCCCAGGTGGCGGGCCGGTTCGCCGGCCGCGCCGTCCGGGTCCGCGGGCACGGTGAGGGGGCGGTCGTCGGGCTGGTGAAGTCCCGCGAAGTACTGACGGTGTTCCTGGACGAAGGTCACCATGGCGTACGGCACCTCGGCGAGCCCCGCGAGCCGGTCCGCGAAGGCGTCGAATTCCGGTTCCGCGCGCTCCCCGAGGCCGAGTCGGCGCAGCCTGCGGACGCGCTCGGGGGCGTCCCCGTCCTGAGGGGTCAGGAGCAGTCGGCTCAGTCTCATGCGCTGGCTCCGCGGCTCGTGGCGGGTGCCGGCGTCTGAGCGAGCAGGCGGCGGACGAGCGTGAGCAGGGTCTGGATCCCGGAGCTGGAGATCCGGGCGTCGCAGCGCACGACGGGGATCCCGGGATGCAGGTCGAGGGCGGCGCGCACCTCCTCCGGGTCGTAGCGGTGGGCGCCGTCGAACCCGTTGACGGCGATGATGATTCCGAGGCCGCGGCGCTCGAAGAAGTCGACGGCGGCGAAGCAGTCCTGCAGGCGCCGGGTGTCGGCGACGATCACCGCGCCGAGCGCGCCCTCCGACAGCTCGTCCCACATGAACCAGAAGCGTTCCTGTCCGGGCGTCCCGAACAGGTACAGCACATGCTTCGGGTCCAGGGTGATACGGCCGAAGTCCATCGCCACCGTCGTCTCGACCTTGCCCTCGATGCCGTCGAGGCGGTCGGTGGCGGCGCCGGCCGTGGTGAGCAGTTCCTCCGTGCTCAGCGGCGCGATCTCGCTCACCGCGCCCACGAAGGTCGTCTTGCCGACGCCGAACCCTCCCGCCACCAGGACCTTCAGCGCGGTGGGGAAGGAATCAGAGCTGTCGTCGTAGTCCATCGAGCACTGCCTCCAGAAGGGACCGGTCGGTGGGGTTGTGGTGGTGTGCGGGGGGCTTGGTGGTGAGCGCCCCGCAGTCGACGAGGTCGGACAGCAGCACCTTCGTGACCGCCGCCGGCAGCCTCAGGTGGGCGGCGACCTCGGCGACCGGGACGGGCGAACGGCACAGGCCGAGCGCCTGGGCGTGCTCCGGGCCGAGGGGGCCGAGGGGGGTGGATCCGGTGGCCCTCATCTGTGACAGGAGGTCGAGCGCGGCGGTCGGGCGGGTGCGGCCGTTGCTGATCGTGTAGGGACGCACCAGCCGCCCGGCAGCGTCGTCGAGCCAGGGCCGTCACCGGCCGCGGTGACGCTCAAGGCCGCATCGCCGTGGGCTGGTCGGCGCTTCGGCGGGGCGCGGTCGTCAGGTACGGCCGCACGCTCTTGACGAGCATCGCCATCTCGTAGCCGAGGACCGCCGCGTCGGCCTCGCGGCCGGCCAGGACGGCGAGACAGGTGCCGGAGCCGGCGGTGGTGACGAACAGCAGGGTCGAGTCGAGTTCGACGACGACCTGCCGTACGTCGCCGCCGTCCCCGAAGCGGACGCCGGCGCTGCGGCCGAGGGCATGGAGGCCGGAGGCGAGGGCGGCCATGTGGTCGGCGCTGTCCGGGTCGAGGCCGTGCCCGGCCTTCACCAGCCCGTCGCAGGAGAGGAGGACCGCGCTCGTGGTGTGCGGTACGCGCTGGACGAGGCCGCTCATCAGCCAGTCGAGGTCATGAGCCCCGGCGGTCGGCGCTTCGCTCGCCATGGTGGATCGACTCCTTGGGGTACGCGGGTCTGCGGGAGCGGGTGGGGTCGGGACGGTCATCCGGCCGGAGCGCTCCCGTCGTGACGGTCTGTCAGGTCATGTTCGGGCGGGTTCGACCCGCGAAGGGCCTCCGCGAGGCCGATGCCCCGCCGGAACGCGGCCATCAGGCCCGGGTCGTGGCCGGTGTACCGGTTGGCGTCCTGGTGGACGGGCGGGGTCGGGCCGCCGCGGAGTTGGGGCGCGAGGTGTTCCTGGGCGCGGCGGCGGGGCAGCGAGGGTCTGCCCAGGCCCGCGCTCGCCGTGTCGACGCGCGGCACGGGCGGTCTGGTCGCGTTATCGGCGAGGGTCGCGCGGTCGGCGGGGTGGATGCCGGGCCGGGCCTCGGCGGGGGTGGGCCGTCGTCCGTCGGTGTCGCGGACGGGCAACGCGCTCCGGACGTGGTCGGCCGGGATGCCGTTGGGTGCCGGCCAGCGCGGTTCGTGAGGTACGGGGTGTTCGGACGCGCGGGCGGAGGGATGGGGGGTGGGACGGGTGTGGGGCGGGGCCGCGACAGCCGTGGTGTGCGGGTCGGCCGCGGTGACGGTGGGCCACGGGTTCGCGGAAATGGCCGTGTCCCGCGGGCTGGTCCGGGTCGCCGCACTCCGGGAGCCGGATGCGCCTCCGGTGCTCCAGCCGCCCGCAACGACCGCGGTGCCCTGCGGTGCCACCGGTGTCATCGTCGCGGCCGCCCCCGGTGCCGGGCCGAGCAGCCCTTGCGGCAGGACGAGCACGGCCTGCACACCGCCGTAGAGGTTGGTCTGCAACCGCACGTGGATGCCGTGCCGGCGGGCGAGCTGGGAGACCACGAACAGGCCGATGCGGCCGTCCGCCAGCAAACCGGCGGCGTTGAACTGGTCCGGGTCGGCGAGCAGGGCGTTCATCTTGTTCTGCTCGTCCTGGGGCATGCCGAGCCCGCGGTCCTCGACCTCCACGGCGAGTCCCGAGGTGACGAGGCTGGCACGCAGCACCACCTGGGTGTGCGGCGGCGAGAACACCGTGGCGTTCTCGACGAGTTCGGCCAGCAGGTGGATCACGTCGGCCACGGCGTGTCCGCGCAGGCTGCCGTCGACCGGCGGCACGAGCCGGACCCGCGTGTACTGCTCGACCTCGGCGGTCGCGGAGCGCAGCACCTCGGTCATGGGGACCGGGTTGCTCCACTGCCGACGGGAGACGGCGCCGCCGAGGACGGCGAGGTTCTCGGCGTGGCGCCGGATGCGGGTGGCGAGGTGGTCGATGTGGAAGAGGCCCTTGAGCAGGTCGGGGTCCTCGATGTCGTTCTCCAGCTCGTCCAGGATGGAGATCTCCCGGTGGACGAGCGACTGCAACCGCCGTGCGAGGTTCAGGAACACCTCGAGCTTCTGTTCGCTGCCCGCCCGGCTGGAGAGCTGTGCCGCCTGGACGACCGCGGCGACGGCGCCGTCGTGGGCGCGCGCCAGCTCGGCGGCGAGCTGTTCGAACTCGTCGGCGTCGGCGGCGGGTGTGCCGCGCGGCGCACGCAGGGGCGGTGTCTCGCCGTGGCGCAGCGCCTCCACGAGGGCGCGCAGGTCGGCCTCGTCGCGGGCGCTCTCGCGGCGCAACGCGTCGAGCCGGCCGGTCACGGACCGGGCGGCTCGCTCGGCGGCCACGGCAGCGATCACGATGCCCACCACGGTGACTCCGAGGGAGCCCGCGAGCACGGCCCAGAGCGCGAGGGTGGGGCGTGCGCCGGTGGTACGGACCGCGAAGAGCACGGCGGCGCAGGCGGCCAGGGCCACCGCGAGGGGCGGCAGGACGGCCAGACGCCACAGTTGGGGCCGTATCCGGATCTCGGGATGCGGAAGGACCGCGTGGGCGGCCGGCCGCCCGTGCCGCCCGCCCTCGCGGCGGTCTTCGCGTGCGGCGGGTGCGCGAAGGTGAGACATCGGCGTCCTCGTCCTGGGTGCGTCGGGGGCGTGGGGGCTCCCGCGGGTCTGCGCGACTCGGGCACGCGCCATCGCGGCGCCGGTCGAGAGAGCCGACGTTCCGGCCCTGCGTCGCCCGACGGACACTCAGAGTAGTCACCCTTGAGGCAGGCGGGGCGGGCTGTTGACAAAGTCCCCCGGAGAGCTTCCCGCTCTGGTATGACCTGTCGTACGACAGACCGATAACCGTGTCGATCGCGCGTTCCCGCTTGTCATCGAAACGATCAGAGCTGGTCAGAAGCGGTCACATGCAAAAGGCGAGTCGCTGAGGAATTTCCCGCCCCACAGCCCTCGCCCCGCTCGAACGCCGATCGAAGAGTCAGCCGGGCCGGGGGTCTTCCGCTCCTCGGAACCCCGGACGGCGCCCCCGGGATCGTCACCCGGAGTGTCGGCGGCCGTCTGCTGATCGGCGGCCGCGGGACGGAGCTGATCGAGCCGGGCGACCAGCCGGCGTCCGAGGTCTGCCGATCATGACGGGTGCACTTCCGCCGGAGGACGACGGCACGGGTACTGTCGTTGCCGACGAGCAGGCCGCGGGGGCGGCCGGTCCCTCGGAGAACTGACAGCACCACGGGTGGCGCGGAGGAGGACGACTCACTCGCGCCACCCTCATGTGAGGGGATACGACCATGGCTGTGGCACGCCGACCGACGCTCAGCGACGTCGCGGAGCAGGTCGGCGTCAGCGCCAAGACGGTGTCACGGGTGCTCAACGGTGACGGGCCGGTCGCCGCCGAGACCCGTGAGCGCGTGATGGAGGCCGTGCAGCGGCTGGGCTTCCGGCCCAACCTCATGGCCCGGCACATCCGCCTCGGCGGCAGCGACACCGCCATCGGGCTGATCGTGCCGGACATGAGCAACCCGTTCTTCGCCACGGTGGTGAGCGGGATCGAGTCGGTGACGCACGGCCGGGGCCTCACCCTCCTCGTCGGCTCCTCCGCTCAGGACGCCGAACGTGAACGCTCTCTGGTCGGGACGTTCCTTGCCCGCCGGGTCAGCGCCCTGCTCATGGCGCCGATCGTGAAAGCCGACCACGGGTACCTGAAGGCGGAGCGCTCCGCGGGACTGCCGGTGGTCTTCCTCGACCGTCCCGGCACCGGCCTGACCGCGGACAGCGTGCTCAGCTCCAACCGGCAGGGAGCACGCGAGGGCACCGCACACCTGATCGCGCACGGCCACCGCAGGATCGGCTTCATCGGCAACACGCCCACCGCAGGATCGGCTTCATCGGCAACACGCCCACCCACCTCTACACCCGCCGCATGCGTCTGCAGGGCTACCGGGACGCCCTCGCGGAAGCCGGGCTGCCGTACGACAGGGCACTGGTGGCCGGCGGCCACGACATGCAGTCGGCGGCCGCCGACACCGAGCGCCTGCTGAGCCTGGCGGACCCGCCGACGGCGCTGTTCGCGGCGAACAACTTCGCGTCCATGGGAGCCGTGCTGGGCCTTGCCCGGGCGGGCCGCAGGGATGTCGCGCTGGTCGGCTTCGACGACATACCGCTCGCCGAGGTCCTCGAGCCCGCCCTCACCGTTGTCGCCCAGGACCCGGCGGCCATGGGCGCCGCGGCCGCGACGACCGCGCTGGCCCGCCTGGACGGCGACCGCTCCCGAGCCCGCACCACGGAGATACCCACCCGGCTCATCCCCCGCGGCTCGGGGGAACTGCGCCCCCGCTGAAGCCACCGGCGCGGCACAACCAAGGGCTCGGCACGGGCCGAGGCGCGGCCGCAATCGGCGTTCGCCTGCGACACCCTCCACGCGTGGTCCCGTCGATGAATGGCCGGGGATCGACCTGTCCCCCCGATGGGCGACTGCGTACGATGCGAGCGCTCCCGGCCTTCACATCTCGCTCATGGTTTCTCCACGGACCGGGAGTCCGCGCGGGCGAGTTTGACGTGCTCATGACCAGCCCACGTGTGTCCACCCCCCACCGAACGAAGGAGAACCATGGCCGGCGGACTCCTCCTGAGCGGCGCGATCGCCGCTCTTCTCACCACCACGATTCCGGCACAGCACAGTTCACCCGTGTTCACCGACCCGCCCCCGGACAAGATCGTCATCGACATCGCCACGGTCAACGGCTCCGGCTGCCCCCAGGGCACCGCCGCCGTCGCCGTCTCGGAGGACAACACCGCCTTCACGGTGACCTACAGCGACTACCTCGCCCAGGCCGGTGGGACCTCCGACCCCACCGCCTTCCGCAAGAACTGCCAGCTCAACCTGGTCGTGCACGTCCCGCAGGGCTTCACCTACGCCATCGCCAGTGCCGACTACCGCGGCTTCGCCTCGCTCCAGCAGGGCGCGAGCGGCACCCAGCGGGCCTCGTACTACTTCCAGGGCTCCTCGAACACGGCGGACCGCAGCCACCCCTTCAACGGCCCCTACGACGACAACTGGCAGGCCACCGACAGTACGGACTGGGCGCAGCTCGTCTGGGCACCGTGCGGAGTGCAGCGGAACTTCAACATCAACACCGAACTGCGGGTCACCGCGGGCACGTCCGCGCCGGGCAAGGTCAGCTTCATGACCATGGACTCGACCGACGGAGACATCAGCACCGTCTACCACATGGCCTGGAAGGAGTGTCCGCGCTCCTGAACAAGAGCCGGCGGGCGAGTGAGCGCGGCGCCGCCCGCCCGCCGGCGGCGCCGCTGCCCATGGGACAGGCCGGCGTCATGACGTGGACGGCGCGGTGGACGGCCGTGTGCCGGTGGAGCCCGATGCCGTGTCCTTCTTCCACGGGCCGACACCGAGCTTCCCGGTGGTGCCGAGGTCGAGTTCCGGGGTCACCGTCACCGGGCGTGCGCCGGGCTTGGCCCACACACGAACGTCGGCGCGTTCATGGGAGTTCCGCCTTCGGTGGTGTTCCGCCACACGAGACCCGCGTAGGCGCGCTCCCCCGGCTTCAGGGTCACCGGCTCAGGGAGGCCGTCGGCTCCGGTGCCGGAGGCGATCTCATCGCCGTGGACGATCCTCACTCCGTCGACGCGCCCGTGACTCTCGTCCTGGACCTGGAGCTGCGGGTAGCCGTTGAGCCGGTAGACATCGGTGCCGCAGTTCTCCAGGTGCAGGCTCACGACGCGCAGGCCCATGGCTGCGTCGCCGTCGTCGGCGTACAGGCGTAGCCCCGAGGCTGGGCAGGGTCCCCCCGCGGAGGGCGCTTCGTCGTCGGGGACGCTGCGGACCTTGGCGACCTCGATAGAGCATCCGCTGGCACTGCACAGGAATGCGAGGCCGCGGCGACCCTCGCCCAGGCGCTCAGGCTGCGACTTCGCCGGGGTCCTCGTCCTCGTCGTCCGGGCTCAGGAAGGACCACGGGCGAACACAGGTGTAACCAGGAGGGAGATCGCAGCCCCTCAGCTCCCTGTATATCGCGTTGGCCTCCTCGCTGGCGCGCTGACCGGCGGGGAGCCTGCGGAGGAACGGGTCGCGGTCAGGGTCGAGGAAGGACTGACGAGGCTCGTCCGTGGCTTCACGATCAAAGAACGACTCGGAATCCCCGATGTCCTCGGCGTCGTACCTTTCGGCGTCCGCCCTCTCGTGGAGATGGGCGACCACCGCCAGGCCCACGGCCAGAGTCACGCCGAGGGCGACGCGGATCTTCGGCTTGTGCTTCCCGTACCAGTTCTTCGTCTTCTCGACGAAGGAGGTGGGCTCGCCGTCCTCGGGGGGCATGGAGTCAGTCACCTGCACAGATCTACCCGACCCATGCCCCACCTGTCGGGCAATCACCCGACATCGCCCGATCAAGTTCAGTAGCGTGAAGTCCGTACTCGTATGGCTCAACGGCACCCACGGCGCAGGCAAGACGACGACCAGCGCACTCGTGCAGCAACTGATCCCGGACTCACGGGTGTTCGACGCCGAGAAGGTCGGCGAGACACTCATGGACATTACGCCAGGGTTGCCCACGACGGACAACTTCCAGCACTGGCCGCCGTGGCGGCCGCTCGTGGTCGAGACTGCCCGCCGCGTACTCGACTACACCGGCGGCACCCTGATCATGCCCATGACTGTCTTGGTCGAGAAGTACTGGCGCGAGATCAGCTCGGGCCTCTCCCAGCATGCCATTCAGGTCCGGCACTTCGTCCTCCATGCCGACCAGGACACCCTACGCGAGCGCATCGCAGGCGACACCGTTCTTGGCCCCAACTCCCCGTTCCGTCTCCGATACCTCGAGCCCTACGCCGAGGCGGCCCGCACGTGGTTGCATGCCGACGCCGAGGTCGTCGACACCACGCACCTCACTCCCGCCCAGGCCGCCCAGCAGATCGCAGATGCCGTCAAGAGCTGAGAAAACGACCTTCCAGCGTCAAACCTCGCATGTCACAACAAGCCTGCCTATGTGACAACCATCGTGTTTCGGCTCAGGCACTCACCCGGTCCGGGCCTCTTCGAGATCTGAGTGGGCGTTGTGCGAGTCGCTGGGTGTCGTCCGGTTTGAGGGCTTGCGGTCGGTCGAGCCTACGGTGTGCTGGTGGGCATGGACGGGCGGTAGTCGTACCCGAGTGATCCACCGGACGAGGTATCGGAGCTGATCCGGCCGGTCATGTCCCCGGCAGGATTGGCAGCACAGCCTCCCCGGCGTCCTGGGAGGGAGGGCCGGCTGGCCACCACTGGCCGGACTGCTTCCGGAACGGGTACCAGTGACCGTCCGGTCCGTACCGCAACTCGACATCGTGACCGACCAATTGGAGGCGGCCGCCGGTGCGGCGCAACAGGGGAGGGCCGGGCAGGCCGGGAAGCGGTCGGGTGAGGAGTTGTTCGCGTGCCGCGGTCTCCGCGGCACGCGGTGGCACCTGGCCTCCGTCGAGGACGGCAAGTGCGGGCTGGCCGCCGTGTTTCCAGGCGGTGCTGGCCCGCGCGAGCCGGGCGCGCGCCCGGTCTGAACTGTTCAGCAGGCGGCCGACGACGCGAGGATCGCCGTCCGCTCGTGCCGCGCGCCGGACGGTGTCCAGCCAGGGGTCGGTGTCGAGCCAGAGCCGGGCGGCGGGGGTGCCTCCGGTGGCGACCGCGTGGCTGTAGGCGTCGGCGGCACGGTGGGCCGCGTCGTCGGCCAGTGTGCGCAGCCGGTCGGGGGCGACAAGGCTGTCCTCGTGGCCCGGATCCGGGAACGGTCCGACGGTGACGGGCCCGGTCGCCGGGGCGGGAAGCTCCGGCAGGGGAGGCAGTCCGCCTTCCTGCCTGGCCCGCGCGAACGCCTCGCCGGCCGGGACTCCGCGAGCCGCGCCCGCCCTGATCAGTTCCGCTTCTTCGGCGGCCTGTTCGGCAGCGGCGGCTTCGCGTTCGGCGCACCGGAGCGCTGCTTCCTCACACACGAAGTCGAAGTGGTGGCCGCGGAGCAGCAGGAGGGCGTCGGGGCGGGCGTCGACGGCCCGGGCGTACTGGTAGGAGACCGCTGCCGCGTGTTTGCAGGGGAAGCCCCAGTCGGGGCATGTGCATTCGTAGTCGATGAGGCCGGGTCTGGGTACCAGGGCGATGTCTTCGGCGACGGTGACGCGCGCGGTTGCCTCGCCGAGCTCCCCGCGGGACAGTTCGGCGGCTGCGTCGACGTCGTCCGTCCATGACTCGAGCAGCCGGTCCGCCTCCGCCTCGGGCAGTTCGGAAACGCGGAGCGTGACCTTGTACGGACGGCGGCCGCTGCCGGTGACCCGGGCGGACAGTTCGCCCGCGCGTACGGTGATGTCTCCGACCGCCCCGCGCCGGGCGTAGGTGCGGGCACGGTCGAGCCTGGCCGCGTGCCCGGAGTCCCGTCTGCGGGGACTTTCCAGGGCGGTGATCCACAGGATGCCCCACGGCCCGTCCGTCAGCTTCCGCTGTCCCGGTACCGGCGGAGGCTTCGGGAGGACCAGATCAACGGGGCGCTTCCCTGTGCCGTTGCGGCTCATCGGCTGCTCCGGTCGGTGGTGGTGTGCAGGGCGACCAGGTCGGCGAGTTCGTCGTCGGTCAGATCGCTGATCGCGGCCTCCCGCCGGTTTCCGCCGAAAACCGAGTCCGCCAGGTCGCGCTTGGACGAGATGAGCTGTGCGATGCGCTCCTCGACGGTGCCTTCGGTGATCAAGCGGTGGACCTGGACCGGCTGGGTCTGGCCGATACGGTAGGCGCGGTCGGTGGCCTGGTCCTCGACAGCGGGATTCCACCAGCGGTCATAGTGGACGACGTGGGACGCCTGGGTGAGGTTGAGGCCGGTGCCGGCTGCCTTCAGGGAGAGCAGGAACACCGGGACCTCACCTCTCTGGAAGGCGTCGACCATCTCCTCGCGGCGGTGCACCGGTGTCCCGCCGTACAGCAGGAGCGTCCGCACTCCGCGCCGGGCCAGGTGCGCCTCCAGCATCCGCGCCATCCGCGTGTACTGGGTGAAGACCAGCACGGAAGCGTTTTCGGCCAGGAGGACGTCGATCAGTTCGTCGAGGAGTTCGAGCTTGCCGCTGCGTCCGGTGAGGCGGGCCGCCGTGTCCTCCTTCAGGTAGTGGCCGGGATGGTTGCAGATCTGCTTGAGGGCAGTAAGGAGTTTGAGGACCAGGGCGTGCCGGGTGATGCCCTGTGCGTTGCGGATCTCGTCCATCGACTCCCGTACCTGTGCCTCGTACAGCACTGTCTGTTCCCGGGTCAGCCGGACTGGGTGGTCGGTCTCGGTCTTGGGCGGCAGTTCGGGCGCGATGCCCGGGTCGGTCTTGCGGCGGCGCAGCACGAAGGGGCGGATGAGGCGGCCGAGCCGTTCGGCGGCCGCCGCGTCGGCCTCGGCCTGGCTGCCGCGGGCGGCGCGTTCGGCGGCCCGGCCGTAGCGGTCCCGGAAGGCGGTGAGCGGGCCGAGCAGACCGGGCGTAACCCAGTCCAGGAGCGACCAGAGTTCGGTGAGGTTGTTCTCCACCGGTGTGCCGGAGAGCGCTACCCGGGCCTGGGCAGGGAGGGCGCGCATGGCCTTGGCGGTGACCGAGGCGGGGTTCTTGGCGTGCTGCGCCTCATCGGCGATGACGAGTCCCCACGGTCCGGCCTCGCAGAGGTCGGGCAGGTCGCGGCGGAGGGTGCCGTAGGTGGTGAGGACTATCTCCCCGGGCCGGATGTCGCCGAGGTCGCGTGCGGGTCCGTGATGGCGGCGCCAGGGCGCACCGGGCGCGAACCTGTCGATCTCCCGCCCCCAGTTGCCGAGCAGCGAGGCGGGACATACCACCAGGGTGGGGCCGTAGGCCGTCCTCGGATCCTCCTGTCGGCGCAGGTGGAGGGCGATGGCGGTGATCGTCTTGCCGAGCCCCATGTCGTCCGCGAGGCAAGCACCCAGGCCGAGGCGGGTGAGCCGGTCGAGCCAGGCCAGCCCACGCAGCTGGTACCCGCGTAGGGTGGCCTCCAGCCCGGCGGGAGGCAGCAGCTCGGCATCCGCGGCGTGCTCCGGTGCGGTCAGCCGGTCACGAAGGATGGTAAGCCATCCGTTCGGCCGCACCGGGGTGACGGATCCGTCGCCGCCCGCCACCTCGCCCGTGAGAACGGCCGTCAGTGCCTCCAGGGCGCCCAATTCGCGTGGCCGGCTCCGGGCCTTGCGTACCAGCGCCTCGTCGACGACGACCCACTGGTCCCGCAGCCGCACCAGCGAGCGCCCGGCCTGTGCCAGCCGGTCGAGCTCCGCAGGGGTGAGAGTGCGGTCCCCCACCGCCAGCTCCCAGCGGAAGGAGAGCAGCGCGTCGGGTGTGAAGAAGCCCGATCCTTCCGGTTCTTCGTCCGGCGAACCGCTCCCGGGCTCGACGACTGCCTGTACGACGAGGTCCCGGACCAGGTCCTTCGGCAGGTGCACCGCCACACCCACCCGTGCCAGGGCACCAATGCCGTCGTCCAGCAGGGCGCGAAAGGCGTCGTCGTCCACGTCCAGTGCGTCCTGCCCGGCCGGTTCCCGCAGTCCGGCGAGTACGGGCCAGACCTCGGCGGCCGCACGCAGCGTCGCATCGACCCGCGCACGGTCACGCGGACCGAATCCGTCCACGGTCCCACGCCGCACCTCGGCCAGGTCGGCGAGCAGCAACGGATCCGCCAGCGAGCGCACCTGGGGCACACAGCGCACCACCGCTCCGAGGCGGTCCGCAGCGCCCGCGCCCGTGCCGTCGTCGGCGCTGTCGAAGTACCCCTCCATGTACGGCAGTTCAAGCCGGAGAGAGAGCCGGACACCGGCGTCCCGGCCGTCGGCGAGCTTGACGGCCCAGCCCCACAGCCCCGGCAGATGCCTGGGGTCCCGACCGGCGAAAGCGGCCTGCCCGGCAGCGGCGGCAGCGGCGGGCGTGCGCGGCAGCAAGTCCGCCACCGCGTCCAGGAACAGACGCAGCCGGTCGTACGGATGCGGCAGAAGCAGCGGAGTACGTCCACGTCCGGCCTGCTCGAACGGAGTCGCGTACGCGGCGGGGTCAAGGGATCCGGCCAATGCCTGTACCCAGCCGGCGTCCTCCTGCGAGAACGGCCCCAGCCTCCACGCGTCGTACCCGCCGGCACTCAGCCCGGGCAGCAACAGTCCCCGGCCGGCCATGTGCAGCGCGTAGAGGGCCGCGTGGCGCCATGCGACCCCTGTCGCGGTAAGCCGCTCCGGCGGCTCGTCCAGCAGCAACGGCAGAACGTCGGCAAGCGAGCACACCACCGCGGGAACGGTCCGTCGCCGCCCGCCGCGACCGTGCGGCAGGACCACCAGGAGCTCTTCGGTGGGAGCACCGGCCGGCAGCCGCCCACCCTGGGCGTGGAAAGCGATCCGTCCGGAGCGCGGGGGATCGCCCGGCAGGAATACAGCCGCGCAACCCCTCAGATCCTCCCACCACACCGGGTCGAACACGACGGTCCTGGGAACGGGTGATACCTGCTCCGTCCCGGACCCCGGCTCGGAAGTCACAGGCGGGTCCACAGGCTGCCGATGCTGGGAAGGAATACGCCCCTTGGACAGCCGGGGATCATCGATCTCCCGGCCGTCCACATCGAAGTACCGAGCGCTCTGCTCCTGGCCTTCGTCGTTCATGGTCACCACGCGGTAGACCGTGGCCATCGTCTGGTTCCTCTGCCGATGTCCCCCAGCCGCACCTGCCGCCGGTTTTCCTACTGATTGCCCCAGCCGTGAGTCCACCGACCGGATTGCTTCAACGCTACCGGAGCGGACAACCCCGTAGTGAAGCTCTCCGAGATCGGTGGACACTCTGTCTCGTGGCGCAGCCTACCGGTCGGGACTCGTTCGGCGTTGCGAGGTACTTGAGGAGACAGCGCCCTCCTCAGGCGCCTGCCGGACGTGAAAGTCCAAGCACCATGACGCGGATCCTCGCGTCGGCAACGGCACGAAATGCCGCTCCACGGGCGTCTTTCGCTCGCGGTGGCGGCCGTCGACCGCATCCGGGACGCGTGTGCGTTTCTCGGGTGCCATGTCCGAGAGCATCTGGACCAGGACAGCCAGGTCGTCCGCCGCCATGCTCACCGCTCCCCCGCCGACTTCAGCCCGGCCGTGGAGGTAGCCGCTGGCACGGTATGGGGGCGCCAAGGCCGCGGGAGCGGTGCGGATACCGTACGCCACCACGGGTCCGTCGGGATCTCCCCGCCTGCCTCGAACGGCTGGCCCGGCCGGGAACGCGATGGTCTGACCGGCCTTCACGGCCACGTCCCTCGCCCACTCCGCCGGTTCCAGTTACGGGCCCCCGCCGACGGTCGAGCCTTCGCCGTCTCGCGGCTCATGCAACGTGCAGCGCCACAGTATCCGGGCCTTGACCCTGAATCCTGGACACCAAACAAGTCGGGAACGTCCTCCACGACTCCGAGGAGCACTTGGCTCCGACCGTTGTCGAGCAGACCCTCCGGCGTGAGGCCATCAAGCTGTTGGGGCTCATGTCGGACGACCTGTGGAACTGCATGTGACCGGCGGTCACCTCTCCAGACGTTAGACCGTGAAGGCAATGTGAAAGTGCTGGTCATTCGATATGGTGATCCTCTTCGAAGCAAGGGGGGCGCAGTGCCATACACAGCAGAGATCAGCCGGACCAATCAGGGTTGCTTCATCTTCCTCGTGGACCAGTCCGCCTCCATGAGCGATCCCCTGCGCGTCGGTGAGGTCACGCAGCAGAGGGCCGAGGTCGTGTCTGACGCGATCAACCGGCTGCTGACCGAACTGTCCGTCAAGTGTGCCAAGGAGGAAGGCCTACGGGAGTACTTCCACGTGGCTGTGATCGGGTAGTACGGACACAACCATGTGGGTACGGGCTGCGGTCAGGTCACCGGTTGGTCGGCCACTGATCATCATCCCCGCGGCTCACGACGTGCGTTCGGACCGAAAACCGCGCCGAGCCATCCAACGTCGGCAGGGGCCTTGAACTGTCGAAAGGGATCCGAGGGTTCCTTGCGAGGCGGCCCGTCCAACGCACGGATCACGCGGTCATACTCAGGACCGGAACACCCGGCTCAACATCTCTATGAGCGGGCCGATCTCATGCTCGCCCGGTGTCACACGTCACCCGCGAAGTCGAGATCCTCGCTCCGCTCCTCAGCGGCAGCCGACACCACCGGCCGCGGCCGGCGCCACGGGTGAGCGATCGGGCCGGACACGGACCGCCACCACGGGCCCGTGGGAACATGCCCCGCCGGCTCGAAAGGCTCCCCAGGCCGGGGAGAAGCAACAGCCTGCGCGACCTCCTCAGCCGCGTCCCTGGTCCACTCCCCCGGCTCCGCCCACGCATGGAAAGCCAGGTTGAACGTCCCCCAGTGGATCGGCAGCAACACACCATGCGGCCTGCCCCCTTGCAGGTCAAGGTGCGCCTGGACCCCCTGCGCCGGCGACATGTGAATGTCCGGCCACGCACCGGGCAGCGGCGTAGAATCCGTGTGGTTCTTGGGCCAGAAGTCGGAGTACGCGCCGATCTGGATCATCGTGGCGTCGAACGGGCCGTGCGCCGCGCCGATGTCCTTGAATCCCTCGAAGTAGCCGGTGTCGCCGCTGTGGTAGATGCGGTGCTCGTCGCCCGCCACGGACCACGACGCCCACAGCGTGTGCTGCCCGTTGCGCAGGCCGCGGCCGCAGAAGTGGCGGGCCGGGGTGGCGGTCAGCGTGAGGCCGCCGACCCGCGTGGACTCGTGCCAGTCCAGCTCGCGCAGGCGGTCCGCGGACACACCCCAGTGCTCCAGGTGGGCGCCGACGCCGAGCGGTATCGCGAACACGGTGTCCGTGCCGGCCAGGGCCTTGATGGTGGGCAGGTCGAGGTGGTCGTAGTGGTCGTGGGAGATGACGACGACATCGACGGGGCCGAGCGCGGCCAGCGGCAGCGGCACCGGGTGCAGCCTCTTGGGTCCGGCGAAGTCGAACGGCGAACAGCGCTGCCCCCACACCGGGTCGAACAGCACCCGGTGCCCGTCGATCTCCGCGAGCACGCTGGAGTGACCCATCCAGGTCAGTCGCAGCCCGCTCGCCGGGGGCTTGGCCAGGTCGGCGTAGGTCGTCGGGTGCACCGGGATCGGGCCGGCCGGGGCGCGGCGGGCGCGGTCCTCCTTGCGGAAGTACATCTTCGCCAGCTCCAGCGCGGACCCGCCGGAGGGGCGGGTCCGGGTGCCCTCCGGGTTCACGAAGGCGCCGTCCGCGAAGTGCGGTGATCTGCGGATGCGCGCAAGGCGCTCCCCGCTGGGATCCACGCCGAAGGCGGTGGGTCGCAGCGCGCGGAGCCCGGAGCTCAGGGGACCGAAACCGGTCACGGCACCTCCAGTGGAGTGGGTGAGGTCCTCATTATGGTCGGCCCGTACGGCAGTGCCGGGTCGGCCATGTCACACGGCGGCGTCCGTCCCGTTCGCGACTCGCCGCGCCGGCCGGATGTCACATCCGTGCGCGCCGCATGTCACATCCGTGCGCGCCGGTCCGTCGTACCCGTGTGGGCGCTCGGCACTGAGCGCCCGGGAACGACGCACTGGAGGTGCCCCATGGCCCGTATCTCCCTGACCGTTCCTAACCAGTGAGCAGGAGTGGGTCTTGGACCCATGCCTGGTCACTGCGGACATCCCGAACGGTGTTGGATGTCCTGGTCGCCCGCCTTCGCTCCGCGTCCGGTGACAGGGATCGTGTCCGTGGGCCGGGGATGCGGGGGCGGGTTCCCTCACGCTCTGGGGTGCCTGGTCCGGCCTGGGCGGTCCGATGCCCGCGACGATCACTCCGGTCGTCGAGGGGCGGTGCCGTCCGTCGCCGGATCGGGTGCCCGAGGGCGCGTCGTCCGATCGCCACGGCAGCAGCGTCGTGGCGCGTCGTTGTACGGGTGGTCGTGGTCAGGGGTTTCTGCCAAGTGCTGCGCGCCCCACTTGGAGGTGTAGGCGGGGTCGACGGCGATCAGGGGGATGCCGAGTTCGGCGGCCATCGACACCAGCCGTGCCCGCAACCTGGCCGTGGGCATGCCGCAGATCAGCTTGCGGAACCGCTTGCGCCGCCCGTATTTCTCGCGGGTCTTGTCCGCGCTGAAGTCCAGATCCTCGACCGCGATCGCGAGACCGTGGCGCTGGACGAAGTGCAGCAGACGGATCAGGGCGTGGCGGACCTGGGCGTCACGTTGGGAGGCGGTACCGGTGAGGTCGTAGCCGAACCGGAACGGTGCGCCGATGGGGTTGCCGTGGGCATCCAGGCGCCAGGCGGCGAGGTGGTCGGCGTTGGTGTCCACCCCGACCATCCCCCTCGCGCGGGCCGCCGCGAGCGGCACGGTCGTGGCCGGGGGGGAGGGTCCAGGAGGCGGTCAGGTACCAGCGGCCGCGTACCGGGTCTTCGTGGATGCGGTAGGCGACGGCCCGGTTGACGCTGATGCGGTCGCGCCACTGCTCGCCCCGGTGCGCGAACGCCACCCGCGCGGTGAGCACGTACCGGCCGTGCGGAGCGTTCGCCAAGTGGGTGAGCGGGGCCGGGAGTTTGAGGCTCACCTCTCCGTCGGGGGTGACGCGGATGGTCTCGTTGCCGTACCGCTTCCCCGACTCCCCGTCGGCCTGCAGGAACCGGCGCCCGGCCTCCCACCGGGCACGCCACCGGGCCTCGGTGAGTCCCGCTTCCTGAAGGTGGTGGCGGGTGTTCAACCGCCGCTTGCCACCGCGTACGACATGCACGACCCCGGCCTGCCAGTCGGCCCGCGCCGCCCGAAGCCGGTCTTCCAGGACGCGCAGGCGGCGCGACTTCGCATGCCATTCGCGCCGTGAGCGGTAGCCACCCGGTGCATGCTTGCCGCCCTTGTCGCCCACGGGCAGGGACAGCCGGTGCGCGACCGCGCGCACCTGCGCCTGAAGGCCCTGGATATGCGCGAGCTGGGCGCGCCGGGCCAGGGCCCACCGGTCGTGGGTGGCCTTCGTGATCGACCCCGCCCACCGCGCAGACGACTGCCCGGTCAGCACCCGCTTGCGCTCCGCCCACGCACCACCGTCATGATCCAGACCAGCCGCACAGCGCGCCTTCAGGTCACGCGAGGCGAGCGACCCGAGGTGGCCGCCGACCAGACGCAGTACCCGCTCGTCATCCGCGGTCAGCTGCTTGAGCCGGTCCCGGACGGCCACCCCGCACGGGCCGGGCACCACGAACGGCGCCGCCACCTCCCGCAGCCCACCCACCAAAACCACCCCCTCCAGACCCGCAGAATTCCGTCACCGCACTCAACGCCACCACCCGAAGAGGTCACCCATGCGATAAGGGAACCCTCGTTCCCCCGCGCGCACCGTGGCCGGCCCACTCACTCACGTACGCCAGATCACGCTCGTGCACTGTTCCGCGGCAGCAGTTCACAACCCCGCGCCGCACGCTCTTCTTCCGCATCATGGAGTGGTACTCGAAGCGGACGTACGGAAAGGTCCTCGACCCCGGCAAGGCGCTCGCCCACCAGCCTCGCGTGCTGTGGAGCGATCTGCGGTTCGAACAGTGGGTGGCGAAGTGGAACAAGATGGACCCGGACCTGAAGGCGCTGGCCGAGATGGCGTCGGCCGCGGCGATCGGCTGCGCCTGGTGCATGGACTTCGGGTACTGGGTGAGCCGGGAGCGCGGTATGGCGCGCGAGAAGCTGGTCGACGTGCCGCGCTGGCGCGACAGCGACGTGTACACCGAACTGGAGCGCGACGTCATGGAGTACGCCGAGGCGATGACGGCCACCCCGCCCGCTGTCGACGACGTCCTCGCGGCACGGCTCCTGGGCCGCCTGGGCGAGCCGGCGTTCGTTGAGCTGACGGCGATGGTCGCGGTGGAGAACCTGCGCTCGCGCACCAACTCCGCGCTCGGACTGACGAGCCAGGGCTTCAAGGACTCCTGCGACGTGCCGCCCGTGGAGGAACGGCGGACGACCTCCGCGCGGTAGCGGTCACTCCGAGAGCATGCGGTTCCGGCCGGCTCCGGCGACCGCCGTGCCGCCCCTCCACAGGAAGCGGGCGACTCCTTCGAGGCTTCCGTAGGCGGGTGTCCGACGGACCGGATGAGCGGCCCCGGCTCTGCGGGACCGCCGCGCTCAGCTCCTGGGTGAGCCCCAGGTCCTCGCCCGTGGACCGCGGCGGCGAGCGCTTCGACGCCGTCGTCGGACAGCTCGGCAGTCGCCGCCGAGGTCGTCGGCGCGGGCATCGACCGCGTGGACGCCCCGGTCGCGGCCACCGGCGGCAGGGCGCGGTCCGGGCCGGTGGCTGAGGGCTGCCGCCCCCAGCCACCGGCCCGGGGCTCCGCCCACGGACCCCCGCTTCGGCCTGAACGGCCGGCCTCCTGGGAGGAGGAGGCCGGGCCTCACACCGCCTGCGCGATCCGCACCCTGATGTCGTCCGGCGACAGCGTCCCCTTGGCCACCACCCGGTCCCCCGACGACTCTCCGCGCAGCCGCCGTCCGATCCATGGCACCAGGTACTCGCGTGCCCAGTGGATGTCGTCGCGCCGTACCTCGAACGTGCCGCGCGGCGGCAGGGGCGGCCACGGCTGGTCCGGGTCGGCCGGCACCTCCATGCCGAGAACCTGGCCCGCCCGCAGGGCGACGTGGGTGTGGCCCTCGGGCGAGAGGTGGAGACGGTCGTCGTCCCAGGCGCGCCGGTCCTGCACGGACTTGAGCGACCACAGGTCGAGGACCGGGCAGCCGTACCGGTCCGCGATCGCCCGCACATGGCCGTTGTAGGTGGCGATCTTGCCGCGCAGATGCTTGAGCACCGGCACGCTCCGTGTGTCGAACCCGGTGGTCACCATCACCGTGCCGACGGCGGACGTCAGGACCGCGACGGCCCGCTCGAACCGCTCGGCGACGTCGTCGGGGTCGGTGCCCGGCCGGATGATGTCGTTGCCGCCGGCGCAGAACGAGACCAGGTCCGGAGCCAGTTCGACGGCCTTCGGGACCTGGTCCTCGACGATCTGGTCGAGCAGTTTGCCGCGCACGGCGAGGTTCGTGTACCGGAAGTCGCCCTCGGGCCGCCGGTCCGCGAGGAGGACCGCGAACCGGTCGGCCCAGCCGACGAACTGCCCGTCGGGCCCCGGGTCGCCGACACCCTCGGTGAAGCTGTCCCCCACCGCCACGTACGACCCGATCACTGATCTGTTGTCATTCTTCGAATCGTCTGCCACATCGGTCCATGATTCACCTTGCGATGTGAGCTACGCGACCGTAGGAAAAGGTTGACGGACGGTGAGATAAACCACTCGCCGCAACTGCGCCGATCAGGAATACGCCCCCGATCAGGGGTGTTGGGCGAGCCGCCGGACGCTGAACCCGGTGATCCGGAAGTGGCTTCCCGATCACTGTGGGCCGTGGTCGCACTCCTGTCGGGACCGCGTGAACGCCGGAGGCCGGACCCCCAACAGGGCCCGGCCTCGCGGAAATCGCGGCGGGTGGCGTCAGCCGACGGTCACGCCGTGGGAGCGCAGGTAGGCCACCGGATCGACGTCCGACCCGTAGTCGGGGGTCGTGCGGATCTCGAAGTGCAGATGCGGTCCGGTGACATTGCCGGTCGCGCCGGACCGGCCGACCTGCTGCCCCTCGGCGACGGTCTGGCCCGCGGCGACGGAGATGTGGGACAGGTGGGCGTACTGGGCGTAGCGGCCGTCGGCGAGCCTGATGACGACCTGGTTGCCGTACGCGCCACCCCAGCCGGCGGCGACCACGGTGCCCTCGGTGACGGCCTTCACACTGGTGCCGGTCGGGACGACGAAGTCCACTCCGGTGTGGTGGCCGCTGGACCACATGCCGCCCGCGACGTGGTAACCGGTGCCGAGGACGGCACCCGTGACGGGCAGGGTGAAACCGGCGGAGACCGTGGCGGTCCTGGCGGCCTTCCTCGTGACAGCCCTGGAGGCCTTGGACTTTGCTGCGGGCGGGGTGGTCGTCCTCGTCGCGGCCCGGGCACCGTCCAACGTCAGCTTCAGGCCCGGGTGGATGAGCGACGGGTCCGAGCCGACGGCCGAGCGGTTGTCCTCGTAGAGCCTGTGCCAACCGCCGTCGACGTGCTGTTCGCGGGCGATCTTCTCCAGCCAGTCGCCGGCCTCGACCGTGTAGGTCCTGCTGCCGGTCGCCCGGTCCGCGCCCCGCTTCACGGTGACGGGAACCGCGGTGGCGGCCTTCTCGGTAGCGATTGCGGTCCCCTGGGAAGCGGTGACGGTCTCCTGGGAAGCGATGGCGGCCTTCTCGGCAACGGACGAGGCCGGGGTGGCGGCATGGGCCCCGGCCGCCCCGACCAGGGGCAGCGCGAACGCGGCGCCGCCGGTTCCGGCGACGGCGAGGGAACGGGTGAAACGCCGGGGCTTGGGACGGCGGTGCTTACCCTTCGCGGGCATGGTGAATTCCTCTCCGGCGCCTGCGAGGTGAGCTGTCGGGTGCGGACTGGAGATGTCCGGCCGTGCTCGCGCACGGCTTTACCCCTAGCCGTTCCGGAGACCGGAACAGGCATGGTTCCTGTGGGTCCCCCGCTCCTGCCGGGCATGGGTGTGTGTGCGGGCTCCGGACGGCGGCAGGATTCGGCGTTCCGCCCGGATGGATGGGAAACGTAAGCGAACAGGACGCGCAGCGACAACTGTTCGCCTCCCGGTGCGCACCTTTCTCGTTGTCCTCACCGGAAGCCCCCGGTGACGCTCCGTCGATCCGGCGACTCTGGGCTTCACCATTTCCCTGAACAATCACCGAATTACATGCACATGGCGACAGCGGAGCGTCACGCGTATGACACTGCTCACGTGTCGGTTCTTCAGAAGCCCTTCATCCAGAGCGAGTTACAAGGAATCGGTCAATTCGGGCACGCCCATTTTTCAGATTCAGATCCGGCGCAGCCGGATGACCGTCGCGTCGAAGTCACCGCGCAGCGCGGGCCGCAGCCCGTGATGCAGAAGGACCGCACCGCGGTGCAGTTCGCCGGTTTCCCGGCATTCGTACGTCGCCGCCGGGTCCAGGCCACGCAGCCGCAGAGGGGCGACCGGCTCGCCGTAGTGCTGTGCCTGGAGCCAGGCGAGGACGACGGTCTCGTCGCCGAGGACGTACTGCACCGCGCTCAACCCGCCCGCCGGCGGCCGCAGCCGGTACAGGTCACCGCGCTGGACCACGGGCCGGATCTCCTTGTAGAGGCCGACCCAGTCGCGCGCCTCGGCCAGCTCCTCCTCGGTCCACTGCGCGAGGTCGCCGCCGACACCGAGCACTCCGGCCATGGCGCTGACGAACCGGAAGCGCAGCGAGCTCACCCGTCCGTTGAGCATCGCGTTCGGACTGTCGGTGACCCAGGCGGCCATCACCCGGGCCGGATGGATCTGGCTGAAGCCGTGTTGGATGGCGAGGCGGTCGAGCGGGTCTGTGTTGTCGGACGTCCACACCTGGTCCGTACGGCTCATGACGCCCAGGTCGACACGTCCGCCGCCGCCCGAGCAGGACTCGAAGGCGACATGGGGGTGCGCGGCCCGCAACCGGTCCAGCAGGGCGTAGAAGGCGCGCACGTGGTCGACCCACAGCCGCTGCGGGTAAGGCTCGCCGGGCCAGCCGGCGTCGGTGAAGCAGCGGTTGAAGTCCCACTTCACATAGTCGATCGGGGCGCTGGAGAGCAGGGCGTCGAGCTGCTCCCAGAGGTACTCCTGGACGTCCTCGCGGGCGAGGTTGAGCACGAGCTGGTTGCGGAACTCCGTCCGCTTCCGTCCCGGCTGGTACTGCACCCAGTCGGGGTGGGCGCGGTAGAGGTCGCTGTCCGGGTTGACCATCTCGGGCTCGACCCAGATGCCGAACTGCATGCCGAGGGCGTGCACGTAGTCGGCGAGCGGTTTGATGCCGGAGGGGAAGCGGTCCGGATTGGGCCGCCAGTCGCCGAGACCGGCGCGGTCACTGGTACGGGTGCCGAACCAGCCGTCGTCGACCACGAACAGCTCCACCCCTATGGCCGCCGCCCGCCGCGCCAGCGCCCCCTGCTGCTCCTCGGAGATGTCGAACTCGGTGGCCTCCCAGGAGTTGTAGAGCACGGGGCGGTCCCGGTCGGCGTCCGGGACGATGTGCGCGCGCTGGTAGGCGTGCCAGGCGCGGCTCGCGCCGCCGTGGCCGCCGTCGCTCCACAGTCCCGCGAAGACGGGGGTGGTGTACGTCTCCCCCGGCGCAAGGAGCAGCAGACCCGAGTCGTCGTACCCGGCGCCGCCGGTGATCTGCACCCGGGCGTCCGGGAGCTGGGCCACGGCGATCCGCCAGGTGCCCGACCAGGCGAGCGCGCAGCCGTAGACCTCGCCGCTCTCCTCGGTGGCGCCGGTGTCGAGCGCGACCCACGGCAGGTGCTGGTGGCCGGTGTGGCCGCGGCGGCTGCCGATGACCTTCTCGCCGTAGGTGAGGTCGGACCGCACCAGCCGGGACTCGGCCGCCCAACGGCCGTGCAGTTGGGAGAGGTGCCACCCTCCGCGCTCGGGCAGGGTCCAGGTGGCGGAGTCGGCGCGCAGGAGTTCGGCGGGGGCGGGGCCGTCGTTGGCGAGGGTCACCCAGCGCTCTACGACGTCGCCGCGCATCCGGTAGTGGAGGGTGATCCGTAGTCCGGCGTCGGTGAACCGCAGCCGCAGTTCGTCGCCGTCGGCCTCGTACGCCTCGAACGCCCACTCGGTGCCGCGGCGCTCCTCGGTGCGCACGGACAGGGCAGGGCGTACGAAACGGGGGCCGCCCTCGACCGGGTACTCCTCGCGGCCGTCGAGCGGGGACTCGAAGGGCCGGTACGGCGGTGCCGGCAGGGCGGCGAGCGCCTCGGCGTCGGCGAGGGTGATCCGCGGGCCCCAGTGCAGGTGCAGCAGCGTGTCGTCCTCGGCGAGCCGCAGGGCGTAGCTGCTCGTGGGCCCTGACAGCAGCCAGGTGCGGCCGTCCGCGGCGATCTCCAGCATCACATGCCCCCACAGATTCGAACAGGTGCGATCAGGCCCCAACATCATCGGCTGTGAGGTGCCTCGCGGGCAACGCCTGTCCGCGACGCGTGCGCCCTCCCGGGGACGATCGCCTGATCACACGGTGCCGTATCGTCGAGGCGCGGCCCGCCGGCGAACAGCGCCGGCGGACGGATGGGAGGAGCCCTCGTGACGCAGCAGGTCCCGTCTACCGAGCCCGAGCTGACCGGCGTACGCAACTTCCGCGACGTGGGTGGCCTGCCGACCGTGGACGGCCGGCGGGTGCGGCGCGGAGTGCTCTTCCGCAGCGGCCACCTCGCGCACGCGACGGAGCGGGACGCGACCTTCCTCACCTCGCTGGGCCTGCACACGATCTTCGACTTCCGCAACGCGGCGGACAAGAAGCTGGAGGGCCCGGACGTCGAGCTGCCCGGCGTGCGGAACGTCAACCTGCCGCTGACCGACCCGGCGCACGGCGCCGAGTTCTGGAAGATGGTCCGCGACGGCGACCTGGAGCAGCTGCGCGCGCTGCTCGCCGACGGCAAGGCGGCGAACAGGATGATCCTGTCGTACCGCACGATCATCAAGGAGCGCACGGCCGAGCACTCCCAGGTGCTGCACGCGCTGGCCGAGGACAGCGTGCCCGCGTTGATGCACTGTGCCGCGGGCAAGGACCGCGCGGGGCTGTCGATCGCGGTGACGCTCCTCGCCCTCGGGGTCGAGCGTGAGGCGATCGTCGCGGACTACCTGGAGTCGAACGCGAAGCACCGCCGCTACAAGGTACGCCGCAACGGCTCGTCGCCCGACGCGTACTCCCCCGAGGTGATGGAGCTGCTCAGCCCCCTCTTCGACGCTCGCGCCGAGTACCTCGCGGCGGCGCTGGAGACCGTCGAGGAGACCTGGGGCGGTGTCGAGACCTACCTGGAGAAGGGGCTGCGGATCACGCCCGCGGTGCGGGAGCGGCTGCGCGACCGGCTGCTGGACTGAAGCGCGGTCCGGGATGGGCGCTCACTTCGCGCCCACCTGGAACAGCAGGTAGATGAAAGCGGCGAACAGGTGGCCGACCGCGATGTAGACGATCAGCCGCACCCACAGTCCGCGCGGGAACTTCTCCTCCATCACCTTGCGGGGGCGGGATTCCGGTTGCTCGGTCATGGCATCTCTCCAGGGGTGGGGCCGAGGCAGAGCGCGGCGGTCGGGCTCTGCAGCAGGGTGTGGACGAAGAGCAGTTCGGTGCCGCCGTGGTCGGCGGCGGCGAGACGGTGCGGGGTCAGCGAGTCGAAGTGCGCGCTGTCCCCCGGCGCGAGCACGTGGGTGGAGTCGCCGAGGCGCAGCCGCAGCCGCCCCTTGAGGACGTACAGCCATTCCTCGCCCGGGTGGACGCGCACGATGTCGCCCTGGGTGCCGTAAGGGATGTGCACCCGCAGGGCCTGCATGCCGCGTCCGGCCCCGCCCGCCTGCCAGTACGCCCAGCCGCCCGCCCGGGTGGGCTCCATGTCGGCGGCCCGCACGACGGCGTCCCGGTCGGCGACGGTCTCGCCGAGCAGTTCGGAGACGGTCGTACCGTAGATACGGGCGAGCGCCAGCAGCATGGGCAGCGACGGCTGCCGCCGGCCGGTCTCCAGTCGGGACAGGTGCGCGGGCGAGAGCCCGGCGGCACGGGCCGCGGCCTCCAGGGTCAGCCCGGCGCGGCGGCGCAGCGCACGCAGCTGTGGCGCGACGACGGGCAGGTCCTCGGACGGCCCGTCCTCAGGCCCGGTGCCGGGATCGGTCTCCGGAGAGCTCATGCCTCCATTGAGCCGGAGCCTTGCCTGTGCGGCAAGTTTCTTGCCTGTGAGGCAAAAGCTCCGGCTCCCGGAGGGTCAGCGGTTCGCCACCGCCTGCTTGATCAGAGTCTTGCCGAAGTCCCACATCAGCCCGCCGCCGTGTGCGTCGTCCATCACCGCGGTGAAGGCGTCCACGAACCGGTCGACGTCCGCCTCACCGATGATCAACGGCGGGATCAGCTTGATCACCTCCAGGTGGTCGCCGGAGACCTGGGTGAGGATCCGGTGGCGCTGCAGCAGCGGCACGACGACCATCTGCGCGAACAGGCCCTTCCGGGCGGCCTGGAGCACGGTCCACCGGCTGCGCAGCTTGAGCGAGCTGGGCCGGCCGAACTCGATGCCGATCATCAGGCCCCGGCCGCGGATCTCGCTGAGCATCTCGTACTTGTCGACGAGCTCGGTGAGCCGGGACTTCAGCTGCTCCCCGACGGCCCGGGCGTTCGCGACGACCTGCTCGTTCTCCATCACGGACAGGACGGCGAGCCCGGCCGCCATCGCCTGCGCGTTGGACCCGAAGCTCGCGGAGTGCACGAGGACCCGGTCCATGGACGAGTAGACCTTCTTGAAGATCCAGTCCTTGCCGAGGGTCGCGCCGACCGGGACGTAGCCGCCGGAGAGCGCCTTCGCCACGCACACCAGGTCGGGCTCGACGCCGTCCTCGTGCTGGTAGGCGTAGAAGTCGCCGGTGCGGCCGAGGCCGGTCTGCACCTCGTCCGCGATGAGCAGCGCCTTGTACTTGTGCAGCAGCTCCTGCGCGGCGCGCAGATGGCCGGGCGGGGCCTCGTGGACGCCCTTGCCCTGGATCGGCTCGACGATGAGGGCCGCCACGTCCCCCTTCTTCAGCTCCCGGGCCAGGGCGTCGAGGTCGCCGAGCGGGACGGGGGTGTCGGGCAGCAGGGGGGCGAAGCCGTCGCGGAAGCCGTCCTCGCCGTTGACGGAGAGCGACCCGGTGGTCAGCCCGTGGAAGGCGTGGGTGCAGTACAGGATCCTGGGCCTGCCGGTGGCGAACCGGGCGAACTTCAGCGCGGTCTCGACCGCCTCCGTGCCGCTGTTGCCGAAGAACACCCGGTCCAGGTGCGGGCTGTGGGCGAGCAGCTTCTCCGCCAGCAGGCCGGGCAGGGGCTGGCAGTCGAAGCGGGTGAGGTCGGCGAGCTGGGCGTCCAGCACGTCGTGCAGCGCCTTGCGGACCACGGGGTGGTGGCGGCCGAGGCCCATCACCCCGAAACCGGCGAGCATGTCCAGGTACTCGTTGCCGTCCGCGTCCCAGAAGTGGGCGCCCTCGGCCCGCTCGTAGACCTTGTCGAAGCCGATGGTGTGCAGCATGCGCGGAAGCTGGTGGTTGAGGTACTTCGCGTGCAGCTCGTAGCGCTCGGCCCCGCGTTCGGCCAGGAGCACGCCGAGGTCGAACTCCCGTTGCCCGGTGGGGATGGTCATTCCGCGTTCACTTTCTCCTGGGACAGCACGTCCTTGGACTGCTCGTCCTTGGCGGCCAGGCAGGCACTGATCCGCCCGGCGATCTCCACGGGCGTGAGGCCGATGTCGGCGAGCACCTCGCCGCGCTTGGCGTGCGCGAGGAACTGCTCCGGGATCCCGAACCGCCGCACCGGTACGTCGACGTCGGCGTCGCCGAGCGCGAGGGCGACCGCGGAGCCCACGCCGGCGGAGCGGCTGTTGTCCTCGACGACCGCGACGAGCCGGTGCTCGGCGGCCAGGCCCGGCAGGGAGGGGTCGACGGGTTTGACCCAGCGGAGATCGACGACCGTGCAGCCGACGCCGCGGGCCTGAAGCAGGTCGGCGGCCCGCAGGCAGACGGGCGCCATGACGCCGACGGCGACGAGCAGCACCTGGGGCGCCTCGTCGCGGTGCAGCACGTCCAGGCCGCCCACCCGGTCCACGGCCGGGATCGCCGGGCCCACCGACTCCTTCGGGAACCGGATCAGGGTCGGCGCGTCGTCCACCGCGACCGCCTCCCGCAGCTGGGCCCGCAGCTGGTCGGCGTCGCGTGGCGCGGCGATTCTCAGGCCCGGCACGACCTGCAGGACGGACATGTCCCACATGCCGTTGTGCGAGGGTCCGTCGACGCCCGTGACCCCGGCCCGGTCGAGCACGAAGGTGACGCCGCAGCGGTGCAGGGCGACGTCCATCAGGAGCTGGTCGAAGGCGCGGTTGAGGAAGGTGGCGTAGACGGCGACGACGGGGTGCAGTCCGCCGGTGGCGAGACCGGCCGCGGAGACCGCCGCGTGCTGCTCGGCTATGCCCACGTCCCAGACCCGGTCGGGGAACCGCTCGGCGAACCTGCCGAGGCCCACCGGGTGCAGCATGGCCGCAGTGATGGCGACGACGTCCTCGCGCTCCTCTCCGATCCGGGCGATCTCGTCGCCGAAGACGGAGGTCCACGACGGGGCCTTGGGCGGCGCGAGGGGCTCGCAGGTGCGCGGGTCCATCACGCCGACGGTGTGGAAGTGGTCCTCCTCGTGGGCGAGGGCGGGCTCGTAGCCGCGGCCCTTCTCGGTAAGGCAGTGGATGAGGACGGGACCGTGGAAGCGCTTGGCGCGGCGCAGCGCGGACTCGACAGCCAAGATGTCGTGGCCGTCGATCGGGCCGACGTACTTCAGGCCCAGGTCCTCGAAGAGGCCCTGCGGGGCGAACGCGTCCTTGAAGCCCTTCTTCGCGCCGTGCAGGGCCTCGTAGACGGTGGGGCCGATGACGGGCGTGCGCTGCAGCACGTCCTTGCCCCAGGCCAGGACCTTCTCGTAGCCGTCGGTGGTGCGCAGGGTGGCGAGGTGGTTGGCGAGGCCGCCGATGGTGGGCGCGTAGGAGCGTTCGTTGTCGTTGACGACGATGATCAGGGGGCGGTCCTTGGCGGCGGCGATGTTGTTGAGCGCCTCCCACGCCATGCCGCCGGTGAGCGCGCCGTCGCCGATGACGGCGACGATGTGGCCCTTCTCCCCCCGCACCTGGCGGGCCTTGGCGAGCCCGTCGGCCCAGCCGAGCGCGGTGGACGCGTGGCTGTTCTCGATGACGTCGTGCTCGGACTCCTCACGCGACGGATAACCGGACAGACCGCCCTTGCCGCGCAGCTTGGAGAAGTCCTGACGCCCGGTCAGGATCTTGTGCACATAGCTCTGATGGCCGGTGTCCCACAGGATGCGGTCGACCGGTGACTCGTAGGCCCGGTGGAGCGCGATGGAAAGTTCCACCACCCCCAGATTGGGCCCCAGGTGTCCCCCGGTCCTGGCGACCGCGTGGATCAGGAACTCCCTGATCTCCTCGGCCAGTTGACTCAGTTCCGCCTCGGACAGCGCCTTCAGGTCGCGTGGTCCCCGGATGTTCTCCAGAATGGTCACGCCGGGCCCCCTCTCGGTCCGTGCTGTTCAACTCACGGTGACGGCCGGCGCTCCCGGCCCGACGCCGTCCTTCTCCATCCGTTCGGCGATCCTCATCGCCTCCTCGATGAGGGTCTCCACGATCTTCGACTCGGGCACGGTCTTGACGACCTCACCCTTGACGAAGATCTGGCCCTTGCCGTTGCCGGAGGCGACCCCCAGGTCCGCCTCCCGTGCCTCCCCGGGGCCGTTGACCACACAGCCCATGACCGCGACCCGCAGCGGCACCTCCATGCCCTCGAGGCCGGCGGTGACCTCGTCCGCGAGCTTGTACACGTCGACCTGGGCGCGCCCGCAGGACGGGCAGGAGACGATCTCCAGGCGCCGCTGCCTGAGGCCCAGCGACTGAAGGATCTGGATGCCGACCTTGACCTCCTCGGCGGGAGGCGCCGACAGCGACACCCGGATCGTGTCGCCGATGCCCTGCGACAGCAACGCGCCGAACGCCACCGCCGACTTGATCGTGCCCTGGAAGGCGGGACCGGCCTCCGTCACGCCGAGGTGCAGCGGGTAGTCGCACTGGGCGGCGAGCTGCCGGTAGGCCTCGATCATCACGACCGGGTCGTTGTGCTTGACGGAGATCTTGATGTCCCGGAAGTCGTGCTCCTCGAAGAGCGAGGCCTCCCACAGCGCGGACTCCACCAGCGCCTCCGGGGTCGCCTTGCCGTACCTCTTCAGCAGCCGCTTGTCCAGGGAACCCGCGTTCACCCCGATCCGGATCGGGGTGCCGTGGTCCTTGGCCGCCCGGGCGATCTCCTTCACCTTGTCGTCGAACTGCTTGATGTTGCCGGGATTCACCCGAACGGCCGCGCAGCCCGCCTCGATCGCCGCGAACACGTACTTCGGCTGGAAGTGGATGTCGGCGATCACCGGGATCTGCGACTTGCGCGCGATCGTGGCGAGGGCGTCCGCGTCGTCCTGCGTGGGGCAGGCGACGCGGACGATCTGGCAGCCGGAGGCGGTGAGTTCCGCGATCTGCTGCAGGGTGGAGCCGATGTCCGACGTACGGGTCGTCGTCATCGACTGCACCGACACCGGGGCCCCGCCCCCGACCGCCACCGGCCCGACATGGATCTGCCGCGACATGCGCCGCTCGGCGATCGGCCGGACCGGTACCTCGGGGACGCCCAGAGGAACGGCGGTCATCACGTCACCCGTTGTTCTGCTGGACGGTCTCGCGCATGGCCCGCAGGGACTCCTTCAGGGAGCCCATGGTGGCGAGGACGGCGGTGGGCTCGTAGCCGCAGTGCGCCATGCAGTTGGCGCAGCGCGGGTCCTTGCCGCGGCCGTACTTGTCCCAGTCGGTCTTCTCGATCAGCTCCCGGTACGTCGGCACGTACCCGTCGCTCATCAGGTAGCAGGGCCGCTGCCAGCCGAAGAGGGAGTAGTTCGGGATCGCCCAGGCGGTGCACGGGAAGTCGACCTTGCCCTCGAGGAAGTCGAGGAACAGCGGCGAGTGGTTGAGCCGCCAGCGGCCGCGGTTGCCGCCCGCGAACGCCTTCTTGAACAGCTCACGCGTCTGTTCGACGCCGAGGAAGTGCTCCTGGTCGGGTGCTTTCTCGTAGGCGTAGGCGGGCGAGATCATCATCTCGTCCACCTTCAGGTCGTCATTGAGGTAGTTGAGCACCTCGATGACGGTCTGCGGGGTGTCCGTGTTGAAGAAGGTCGAGTTGGTGGTGACCCGGAAGCCACGTCGCTTGGCCTCCTTGATGGCCTCCACCGCCTCGTCGAACACGCCCTCCTTCGCCACGGACTCGTCGTGACGCTCACGCAGGCCGTCGATGTGCACGGCGAACGCGAAGTACGGGGACGGCGTGAACTTGTCCATCTTCTTGCGCAGCAGCATGGCGTTGGTGCACAGGAAGACGTACTTCTTGCGCGCCACCAACTGCCGGACGATCTCGTCGATCTGCGGGTGCATCAGCGGCTCGCCGCCCGCGATCGACACCATCGGCGCACCGGACTCCAGAACCGCTCCCACGGCCTGCGCCACCGGCATGCGCTGCTTGAGCACCCCCGCCGGATGCTGGATCTTGCCGCAGCCCTCACACTTCAGGTTGCAGGCGTAGAGCGGTTCCAGCTCCACGATGAGCGGAAACTTGTCCCGCCTGCGCAGCTTCTGTTCGAAGAGATAGGTCGCCACCTTGATGGACTGGCGCAGCGGCATGGCCATCTGGCTCACCTCCTGGGGAGCAGCAAAGAACGGTGCCATTCAAAGAAAACAGGCAGCACGGCACGAAGAACACGGAAAGCTGATATTCCACCGCGAACAGTGCCGATACGGACGAGTTCATGTTCTGGAGCGTCCACGACCACCCGGACGGCCGCAACCGGGCGGGCGCCCGTCCGAACGGCGCTCAGGAGCGTGGCCGCGGACTCCATGTCGACCGCGATCGCGCCGGTCGCGAGCAGTTCGGACCGCTCCTGACCGCGCACGACGTGGTCCGAGCCGGTGAGCGGTCCGGTGTGGACGGTGCGCCCCGGGACGGCGTGCAGGAGTTCCTTGACGAGCAGGTCGGTGCCCTCGCACGGCGTGGTGCCGCGCGGATCCCGGGTCTCCTCGGCGACGACCAGGTCACCGGGGTGCATCCCGGGTGCGAGTCCCGCGCAGAATCCCGTGGCGAGGACAGCCGCATGAGCGAAGCCCGGCTCGCCGAGCGCCCGGGTGACCGAGCGTTCGGCCGCCCGGGGTCCCATACCCGTGCGGAGTATGGTGACGGGCCCGTCCGCGCCGCTGTGACCGCCGCTGCGCAGGGCGAGGTGCTCGATGCCGAGCGCGCAGGCGATCAGCAACGGGGTCGGCTCGGGCTTGACGCTCATCAGCTCCCCTTGGCCTTGGCGAACGGCTCGCCATGCACGTAACGGCCGAGTGCGGTGAGCGGGAAGACCTGCCGGTAGAGGTGGTAGTTGATGGAGAAGTCCCAGGGGAAGCCGGTGCCGGTGAAGTACGGCTCGTCCCAGGAGCCGTCCTCGTTCTGGGTCTGCGCGAGGAACTCGATACCGCGTTCCACGGCCTTGCTCTCGCTCTCCCCCGCGGCCAGCAGCGCGAGCAGGGCCCACGCCGTCTGCGAGGCGGTGGAGGCGCCCCTACCGCTCCACTTTCCGGCGTCCTTGTAGGAGCGCAGGTCCTCGCCCCAGCCGCCGTCGTGGTTCTGCACGCTCTCCAGCCAGGCGACGGCACGGCGGATCGCCGGGTGCGCCGCGGGGATGCCGGCCGCCACCAGGGCGGGCACCACGGACCCGGTGCCGTAGACGTAGTTGACGCCCCAGCGCCCGAACCACGAGCCGTCCGGCTCCTGTTCGGCCAGCAGCCACTCGATGCCGCGGCGGGTGCGCGGGTCGTGGGCGAGGCCCTCGACCGCGAGCATCTCCACGACGTGCGCGGTGACGTCGGCGGACGGCGGGTCGATGACCTCGCCGAAGTCGCAGAACGGCAGCCGGTTGGGGAACGGGCTCGTGTTGTCCACGTCGAAGGCGCCCCACGCGCCGTTCTTCGACTGCATGCCGAGGTTCCAGCGCACCCCGCGCCCGATGGCCTTCTCCAGCCGGTCCAGGTCGTGGTGTTCGACCCGGCGCAGCGCGAGGACGACCTCGGCGGTGTCGTCGATGTCGGGGTAGTTGTCGTTGTGGAACTCGAACGCCCAGCCGCCCGGCGGCAGCTGGGGCCGGCGCACCGACCAGTCGCCGGGCCGGACGATCTGCTCGCCCAGCATCCAGTCGGCCGCCTTGACCAGCTGCGGGTGGTCGGCAGGCACCCCCGCGTCGGCGAGCGCGATGGTCGCGAGACAGGTGTCCCACACCGGGGACTGGCACGCCTCGATCATGCGGGCGCCGTCCTCGCGCCAGACGGCGAAACGGTCCAGCGAGGCGAGGCCCTCGCGCATCACCGGGTGCTGGAGGTCGTAGCCGAGCAGGTGCAGGGCGATGACCGAGTAGACCGCGGGCGGCTGGATCCCGCCCCAACAGCCGTCGTTCTCCTGTCGCTCGATGATCCAGCGGGCGGCGGTGTTCATGGCGGCTCTGCGCAGCCGGCGCGGGGCGACCTTGCGGAACTGGTGCAGCGCCCTGTCGAGCCGCTGGAAGACCCCGTCCCAGCTCGCCACCGGGGCGAGGTCTCTTTCCGGGTCGGGGTGGTCCGGGTCGGTGTGCAGCTCGTCGAGCGGGAACGGCGCGGGGCGCACCGGACGCTTGGCGGAGACGATGGTGAGCGGCACGATGGTCTGCCGTGCCCAGCAGCCGAAGTCGTAGATGTTCAGCGGCATCCACTTCGGGAACCAGATCAGCTCCGGCGGGAGTTCGGGCAGGTCCTCCCACTTCCACCAGCCGAACAGGGCGAGCCAGATCCGGGTGAAGACACGGGCGGCGGCGATGCCGCCCTGCTCGCGGATCCAGGCGGACGCCTTGGCCATGTGGGGTTCGTCCGGCGCGTCGCCGGCCAGGCGCAGGGCGACGTACGCCTCGATGGTGGTGGACAGTTCGCCGGGTCCGCCGTAGAAGGTGGCCCAGGTGCCGTCGTCGCGCTGCTCGCCGCGGATGAACAGCGCGGCGGGGTGGGTGGTCTTCTCGTCAAGGATGCCGAGGAACTGACGCAGCAGCAGGTCCTCGGCGTCCATCGTGACGTTGGTCTCGAGGTCGCCCTTCCACCAGCCCTGGGCGTCCTGCCGCGCGAGCAGGAAGTCTGTGGCGCGCCGCATGGCGCGCTCGGCGGCGTCTCGAGTGCCCCCGGCCCCGGCCGCCCCCGGGATCGGTTCGCTGGTTTCGCTGGCCGAGGCAGCACGGGGCGGCAGGGCCCCGGGGCTTCCGTCGGTCGTCGCTGTCATGGCTTCCCCTTCGTGCAGTCGTGCGAAATCGTGCTGCTGTGGGTCCGCCGTCGGCCGGTGCTCGTGCGCTCAGGGCATCGGCCGGCGACTACGCGAGGTGTATTCGAACGATACTGATCATCTCTTTCGTACGACGACGAAGTCGGCGAGCGCCGTGAAGCGGTCGCGCACCTCCGGGGGCATCCGGACGGCGTCCAGGGCTTCGATGGCGATCGCGTGCTGGCGACGCGCCTCCTGAGCGGTCCATTCCCGGCCGCCGGCCTCCTCGATGAGCGCGGCGCGCGCGGCGAACTCCTCCTCGGAGAAGTTCTCGAAGTCGCTGCTCTTGGCGTCCTCTGCGAGCAACTCGCCGAGCCGCTCGGAGGCTTTTCCGCCCGCCGCCAGCGCGGCCACGACCGGCAGCGACTTCTTGCGCTGGCGCAGATCGCTCCAGGTCTGCTTTCCGGTGGCCTCCGGGTCGCCCCAGATGCCGAGGAGGTCGTCGACGGCCTGGAAGGCGAGGCCGAGGTGGTAGCCGTACTTCTCCAGCGTGTCGGCCGTCGCGTCGTCCGCGCCGCCGAGGACCGCGCCGATGGAGGACGCGCAGGCGAGCAGGGCGCCGGTCTTGTTGCCCTCCATCTCCAGGCACTCGGCGACGGTGACCCGCTCGCGGTGCTCGTAGGAGATGTCCTGGGCCTGACCGTCGATCAGGGCGCGGGTGGCGGTGGTCAGCCGGCGGGTGGCACGCCCGGCCTCGACGGTGCCGAGCTCCAGCAGCACCTCGTTGGCCAGGGCGAAGAGCGCGTCGCCGACCAGGATGGCCTGTGCGGGGCCGTGCACCTTCCACACGGTGTCGCGGTGGCGGCGCTGCTCGTCACCGTCCATCAGGTCGTCGTGCAGCAGGGAGAAGTTGTGCACCAGCTCGACCGCGACCGCGCCGGGCACACCCACCTCGGGGGCCCGGCCGGCGGCCTCGGCGGACAGCAGGGCCAGCGCGGGGCGCACGGCCTTGCCGCCGTCGCCGTCCGCGGGGTTGCCTTGGGCGTCGATCCAGCCGAAGTGGTAGGCGGCGACGGTGTCCATCGGCGGCGCCAGGCGGTCGACGGCCGACCGCAGCACCGGGGTGGCCAGGGTCCGGCCGCGCTCCAGGAGCGCGGACACGTCCACCGCGGTCCTCGGGGCGGCCGTCTCGGCCGGGGGCACAGTGGGCACGGTCTCTCCTCTTGTTGCGATACCGGGGGTGCGGGGGCCTGTTGCCGGCGAATCGACGCTCATGCCGCCTCCTCGAAGAGATCGGGGAGGTGGGCGCCGGACCGGCCCAGCGCGCCGAGTGCGGCGCCCGCCGCACTGATGCCACTGCGGACCGCACTCTCCATGGTCGCGGGCCACCCCGTGGCGGTCCACGCTCCGGCCAGGCAGAGGCCGGGGGCTTTGGTGCGGGCACCGGGCCTGAGGCGCCCGACGCCGGGGCTGGGGGCGAACGTCGCCGTGCGCTCCCGGGTCACGAAGAAGTCCTTCACCTGGGCGCCGCAGGTGGCGGGCAACAGCCGCTGGAGCTCGGGCAGATAGCGCTCGCGGAGTACGGCGACCGGCTCGTCGATCTCCCCCTGGGCCGCCGACTGCGACAGCGCCAGGTACTGGCCCTCGCGCAGTCCGGAGGCCTCGGTGCGGTCGAAGACCCACTGGACCGGGGACCCGAGGGCCGCGAAGAACGGGCGGTTGAGCACCTTGCGGTCGTAGACGACATGGATGTTGAGGATCGGCGCGGTGCCGATGTCCAGCAGCCGCTCGGGGGCCTCCAGGGCGCCGGGGGGCAGCAGATCGTGGGCCTCGCGCTGCGGTACGGCGAGCACGACGGCGTCCGTTTCGATGCGCTCGCCGGGAACCTGAACGCTCCAGAGGCCGTTTTCGTCAGTGGAGATGGAGGTGGCGCGTGTACGGACCTCGGTACGGACGCCCGCGGAGTCGAGCGCCTTGCGGGCCAGCCGGTCGTGCAGTTCGCCCAGCGGGACGCGTGCCCAGCCGATGTCGGCCGCGCCCGGGTCGGACAGCAGGCCCGTCTTGAACACCATCGCGGCGAGCCCGAGCGAGGCGTCGCCGGCCACCGCGTTGAGGGTGGCGACCCCGACCAGGTCCCACAGTGCCTCGACGGCACGCGCCGACTGACCGTGCGCGGCCAGCCAGCTGCCGAAGTCCTGCGCGTCGAGCGCGGGGTCCGCGAGGTCCAGTGCCCGGAGCGCCAGTGCGGCACGCCCCACTTTGGCGCGCTCGGCGAGCGAGAGATGCGGATAGGTGGCCAGGCTGCGCCCGAGATGCAGGGGAACGGGCAGCGCGTCGCGCCGGAGTCTGCCGAGCCGCCGTCCCGGTGCGGCGTTCGCGTCGAGGACGGGCACGTCGAGACGATCCTGCAGGGGCGCGAGCGTGGAGGCGTCGATGCGGTCGAGGAACCAGCGGTACGCGGTGCAGCAGCGCAAGTAGACGTGCTGACCGTTGTCGACGGTCAGGTCGCCGCGGTGGAAGGAGAACGCGAGTCCGCCGAGCCGAGGCCGTCCCTCCAGCAGGGTGACCCGCACCCCGGCGTCGGCGAGCGCCAGCGCGGCCGTGATCCCGGCGAGCCCGCCCCCGACCACCACGGCGGACGTCCCGGGCGAGGACGGCATGCCGCGGTGACCCGCGGTGTCCGCGACCGGGTCCTCCGCCTGGGTGCCGTCGCTCATCGTGCTTCCTCCCGTGCCGGTCCACCGTGGTGCTTGAACGATGCACGGCAGGCCGTCGCAGTCAGGGACGCCGCGCCGCACCGGAGGGTTGCCTGCCGCTTTTCAGAGGCGGCGAGTGCCGCGGCGGGCAACGTTTGCCCGTCAAGGAGCGGCGTGAGGTGCGTGCTCTCCGGGGTGTCGATCACACACGCCTCCTGACGGTCCGTCGGGACACGTTCCGCGCGTCGAGCCCCGACAGGCCGCGGACAGCGACGTACGCCTTCTCACGCCCGGGCAGCGAGACCCGGCCGCGCAGCACGGCCTCCGGTTCGCGCTCGATACGGTCCAGGAGCCGGCGGTAGATGCCGGCCATGGCGGCGACACAGGCGCCGCTGCGCCGGTCGAGCATGGGCAGCAGCCGGTAGCCCTCGGCGAAAAGGGCGCGGGCCCGACGCACTTCGAAGTGCACGAGGCCCGCGAAGTCGGAGCCCTCCGGTGGGGTCGGTCCGTGGAACCCGGCCGAACAGCCGAACTTGGCCAGGTCGTCGGCGGGAAGGTAGACGCGCCCGTCCTCGGCGTCCTCACGGATGTCCCTGAGGATGTTGGTGAGTTGCAGCGCGAGCCCGAGCGTGTCGGCATACTCCGGCGCGCGCTCGGTGCCGCGCGCCCCCGGTTCCGTGCCGAACACGCCGAGCGAGAGCCGTCCGATGGCCCCGGCGACACAACGGCAGTAGACCTTCAGATCGTCCCAGGTCTCGTAGGTCTCGCCGCGTACGTCCATCAGGACGCCGTCGATGAGCTCGTCGAGGCCGCCGAGGGGGATCGGGAAGTGCCGGGCGGCATGGGTGAGGGCGACCGCGACCGGGTCGGTGTCGTCCTCGGCCACCTCCTCGTCGCGGATACGGGCCAGCAGCGCGCGGGTCTCCTCCAGCCGTGCCGTCTTGACGTCGGCCGCCAGCGCGCCGTCACCGATGTCGTCGACACGCCGGGAGAACGCGTAGAGCGCCGACATCGCGCGGCGCTTCGGCGTCGGCAGGAGCCTGATCCCGTAGGCGAAGTTACGGGCCTGCTGCCCGGTCACGGCCTCGCAGTAGCGGTACGCGGCGAGTACCGGTGGGGACACGTGTTCTTCCGACTCCACGGTCCGGATCACCCCTCTCCTCGCAGAGTCACGCCCACCTCGCGCAGCAACCGGAGCTTGCCGGGCTTGGGCGGGCCGGGAAGTACGTCGTGGTGCGCTGCGGCGATCGCGTGGATGGCCGCCCTTCCTCCCGCCACGAAGCCCGCGAGCAGCAGCTTCAGCCTGCCGTGGACGCTACCCACCAGGGGGGCGCCTTCATTCAGGAGATCGCGGGCGCGTTCTGCTTCGTACGCGACCAGTGCGCGCACCGATGCGCCCGCTGTGGGTGTGGCGAGGTCCGCCTCCTGCACGTGGAAGCGCTTCATGTCCGCGGCGGGCAGATAGACGCGGTCGCGGCCGAGGTCCTCGGCGACGTCCTGCAGGTGTTCGACGATCTGCAGCGCCGTGCAGATCGCGTCGGAGCGGCGGACTCGCTCGGGGGTGGAGGTGCCGGTCACCGCGAGGACGAGGCGGCCGACCGGGTTGGCGGAGAGTTCGCAGTAGGCGAGGAGGTCGTCGTACGTCTCGTACCGCTTGACGAGCTGGTCCTGGCGGTTGGCGGCAATCAGGCCGAGGAACGGCTCGGGGGTGAGGCCGGCGCGCCGGACCGTGGGCTGCAGCCGGCGCAGGAGGGGGTGACGGGGTGTCGCGTCGAAGACCCGGCGCAGATCGGCCTCGAAGGCGTCCAAAAAGATCAGGCGGTCCTCGGCCTCCTCGGGCGACACGCCGAGCAGGCGGGCGTCGGACCCACCGGGGGCGAGATCGCCGTCACCGATGTCGTCGACCAGCCGGGCGAAGCCGTAGACGGCCATGAGGTCTTCCCGCCAGGCCCTCGGCAGGAAGAACGGTGCCACGGGGAAGTTCTCGTCCACGGCCTTGTCGAGGGTGCCGCGCTCCGGGTCGCCGGTGCGCGCCGTCCCGGCTAGCGTCACCGCTCGCCGCCCGACGCGGAGACGGCGCATGTCCCGCGGAGCTGGAGACTTTCCGTAGCCATTGCCGTCACATCTCCCGTTCTACACCGCCGACCCAATACATCCTCTTTCGGACACGCCGCCCGGCTGCCCGTGCAGCGCGACAGGTGTGGGGGTGTATGGCATTATCGCCCCACTTGCCGCGAATCAGCACCGTTACAGCTTACGTTGTACAACGCAGGAAGCTTCGGCGGGGTGTCCTGCACATCACAACAACACACCGATTGGCGCCAAGATTCCTGAGAAAAGCCCGAGTTGACGTTTCCTTTGCAGACGCGGGGCCCCGCCGAAACGTTGCGACGGGGCCCGGGGCGGTGTGGATTACTTGCCCGTGAACTTCTCGTACTCCTTGAGGACCTCTTCTGTGGGGCCGTCCATCCGGAGATCACCGCGTTCCAGCCACAGGACGCGGTCGCAGGTGTCACGGATGGATTTGTTGTTGTGACTGACCAGAAACACCGTGCCCGCCTCCTTGCGCAGTTCCCGGATGCGGTCCTCGGACCGTTTCTGGAAGGCGCGGTCGCCGGTGGCGAGGGCCTCGTCGATCATGAGGACGTCGTGGTCCTTGGCGGCGGCGATGGAGAAGCGAAGCCGGGCGGCCATGCCGGAGGAGTAGGTGCGCATCGGCAGGGTGATGAAGTCGCCCTTGTCGTTGATGCCCGAGAAGTCGACGATCTCCTGGTAGCGGGCCTTGATCTCCTCCCGGGACATACCCATCGCCAGACCGCCCAGGATGACGTTGCGCTCGCCCGTCAGGTCGTTCATCAGGGCCGCGTTGACGCCGAGCAGCGAGGGCTGGCCGTCGGTGTAGACCCTGCCCTTCTCCGGGGGCAGCAGTCCGGCGATGGCGCGCAGCAGGGTGGACTTGCCGGAGCCGTTGGAGCCGATCAGGCCGATGGCCTCGCCGCGGTAGGCGACGAACGACACTCCCCTGACCGCGTGCACCCTGCGGACACCGCGCGCCGCATCGTCGGAGCCCCGCTTGAGGATGCGGCTCAAAGCGGCGGTCGCGCTGCCCTTGCCGGTCCTGGCACCGTTGACGCGGTAGACGATGTGCAGGTCGTCGGCGATGACGGTGGGCACCCTCGCCCCGGTGTTCTGCTCAGCCACGGCCGTACCGCTCCTCCGCCTTCCAGAAGTACACGAACCCGCCGGCGAAGACGACGACGGCCCAGAACAGCGCGATGGCCCACACGTGCGGAGGGAGGTTGGCGGCGCCGTAGTTCTTGATGAGCGCGAAGCGCATCAGGTCCATGTAGACGGCGGCCGGGTTCGCCTGCAGCGCGCGGACGACCCATCCCGGGCGGCCGGCGAGCATGGTGTGGATGGAGAACATGACACCGGAGGCGTACATCCAGGTGCGCAGGATGAAGGGCATCAGCTGCGCGAGGTCCGGTGTCTTGGCACCCATCCGCGCCACGATCAGGGACAGGCCGGTGTTGAAGAGGAACTGCAGCACCAGGACCGGGACGATCAGCAGCCAGGACAGCCTCGGGTAGCTGCCGAACCCGATGGCGACGGCGAACAGCACGATCATCGAGAAGAGCAGCTGCTGGAGCTGCTGCAGCGCGAACGAGATGGGCAGCGAGGCACGCGGGAAGTGCAGGGCCCGCACCAGACCCAGATTGCCGGAGATGGCCCGGACGCCCGCCATGATCGAGCTCTGGGTGAAGGTGAACACGAACACGCCGGTCACGAGGAACGGGATGTACGTCCCGTGCGACATGCCCCGGCTGGCCTTCAGGATCAGCCCGAAGATGAAATAGTACACGAGCGCGTTCAGCAGCGGGGTGGCGACCTGCCACAGCTGGCCGAGCTTGGCCTGGCTGTACTGGGCGGTGAGCTTCGCCTGCGAGAAGGCGAGGATGAAGTGACGCCGTCCCCACAGCTGGCGGACGTAGTGGACGAGTCCGGGCCGGGCACCGCTGACCGACAGGCCGTACTTGGCGGCCAGCTCGGCCGGGCTCAGCCCGCCATCGGCGGACGGGCCGGCGGTCACCGCGACGCGCCCGTCATGCGTTGTCTCACTCACAGGTTGGCAGACTCTCCGTTTTTCGGGATGCGCGGACGGCCCGCGCTCGGGTGGGAGCCGCGATGTGGGCCCCCGCCCGCTGGCTTCCGAGTACCGAGCTTGTCAGATCACCGGGGGCCGGCCCAGTCGGGTAAGCCGCCAGACCGTACGCCACCGTATGGGCCGGCGGGGCCCGCAGGGGGTCGTCCAGCCCTCCCGGAAGCCGCCGAACCAGGCCCTCAGGGCGGCCCGCGAGGGACGGCGCAGCAGCGTCAGGAGCATCCAGACACCCAGATACACCGGAACGAGGACGGCGGGCAGGTTGCGGCGGGCGAGCCACACCCGGTTGCGGGCGACCATCCGGTGGTAGACCGCGTGCCGGGAGGGCGCGGTCGTGGGGTGGTACAGCACCATGTCCGACCGGTAGTCGATCATCCAGCCCGCGTCCATGGCCCGCCAGGCCAGGTCGGTCTCCTCGTGGGCGTAGAAGAACTCGTCCGGCAGGCCGCCGACCTCGGCGAACACCTTCGTGCGGACGGCGTTGGCGCCGCCCAGGAAGGTGGTCACCCGCGAGGAGCGCATCGGGTCGGAGGCGCGCAGCCGGGGCACGTGGCGGCGCTGGGTCTCGCCGGTGTCGGGGTCGGCGATGCGGAAGCCGATGATGCCGAGCCGAGGGTCGGCGGCGAAGGCCTCGCGGCACAGCTCGGCGGTGTCGGTGCGGGCGAGCAGGCCGTCGTCGTCGAGGAAGAGCAGCACGTCGACGTCGGTGCCGCCGGGGCCGAAGGCCTCGATGCCGACGTTGCGGCCGCCGGGGATGCCGAGGTTCTCGGGCAGCTCGACCGTGCGGACGCCGTCGGGGACGTCCGGGACCGGGGAGCCGTTGCCGACCACGACCACCTCGACCGGGTCGCCGTCCTGCTTGGCCACCGAGTCGAGGAGGGCGCGGAGCTCGGCCGGGCGGTTGCCCATCGTGATGACGACGGCCCCGACCTTCATGGTGCCGCCCGGGGTGGCACCGCCCTGTGCGGAGCCGCTCACTTCAGCCTGCTGGAGGCGAGGATGGACACGAGGTGGAGGACCGTCTGGAGCAGCGCGATGCCGGCCAGCACGGCCACGCCGAGCCGCTCGAAGAACAGGTCGCCCCGCACCGTGTCCACGATCGCCAGGACCAGGATCAGCAGGGACGCCTCGATGCCCAGGATCAGCCGGTGGAACTTGAGCGCGGCGGCGGCCTTGCGGGCCAGTGCCATGCCGGAGGAGCGCATCTCCGAGGCGGCCTCCTTCACCGGCGGCAGCCCGGCCTGGTGCCGGGCCACGCCGACCAGGTCGGTCTCGGCCTTGATCAGGACGGCGCCGAGCGCGGCCAGCGTCCCGAGGAAGGCCCACAGCCAGTCGATACGGCCGCTGCCCCACGGGTCGGCGGCGCGCAGACCGAAGCCGACGAGCACGGCGGCATCGGTGAGGTAGGCGCCGACGCGGTCCAGGTACACCCCGCCCAGCGAGTACTGCTTCTTCCAGCGCGCGATCTCCCCGTCGACGCAGTCCAGCAGCAGGTACAGCTGGACGCACACCACGCCGAGCACGGCGCCCGGGATCCCCGGCACGAGCAGTGCCGGGGCCGCGAGCACGCCGAAGACGGTCATCAGGTATGTGAGCTGGTTGGGCGTGACCCTGGTGTTGACCAGGTAGCGGTCGACCCGCAGGGACACCTCTCGCATGTAGAGGCGTCCCATCCAGTGTTCGCCGCTGCGCCGGTCCTTCACCCCTGCGGGGTGCACGACGGGCCGGAGTTCAGCTACCGATGGCCTTGACATAGTCGGCGTAGGTGTCCTTGATCTGTTCGGGCTTCAGGTCGAGGTGTTCGAGGATCGTGTAGCGGCCGGGCCGGGTCTGCGGGGCGTACTCCACGACCCGGACGAACTCGTCCACCGTGAAGCCGATCTCCTGCGGCAGCACGGGCAGCCCGTGCCGGCGCAGGACCTGGGCCATGAACGCCGACTCCTCGTGCGCTCCGCGCAGGTACATCGCGAAGGCGGCGCCCAGGCCGCACTGTTCGCCGTGGGCGGCCGCGCGCTTGGGGAACAGCAGGTCGAAGCCGTGGTTGATCTCGTGGCAGGCCCCGGAGGAGGGGCGGGAGTCGCCCGACACGGACATGGCGATGCCGCTGAGGACCAGCGCCTCGGCGAGGACCTGGAGGAAGTCGTTGTCGCCGATGCCTCCGGGGTGGCGCAGGACGGCCTCGCCGGCCTGCCGGGCCATGGCCGCGGCGAGGCCGTCGATCTTCTCGCCGTTGACGCGGTTGGCCAGCTCCCAGTCCGCGACCGCGGAGATGTTCGAGATGGCGTCGCCGATACCGGAGCGCACGAAACGGGCGGGTGCCTCGCGGATCACGTTGAGGTCGATGACGACCGCGATCGGGTTCGGCACACCGTACGAACCGCGGCCCGCGTCGTTGTCGAGGGTGGCGACCGGGGAGCACAGGCCGTCGTGCGCGAGGTTCGTGGGCACGGCGACCAGGGGCAGGCCGACGCGCGCCGCGGCGAACTTGGCGCAGTCGATGATCTTGCCTCCGCCCAGGCCCACGAGCGCGTCGTAGTGGCCGGACTTCATCTCGCCGGCCAGCCGGACCGCGTCGTCGAGGGTGCCGCCGCCGACCTCGTACCAGGTGGCGCCGGGCAGGCTCGGGGAGAGCCGCTCCCGCAGGCGGGCGCCGGAGCCGTCGCTGACCGCGACGGCGAGCTTCCCCGAGTGGGAGATGCGCTCGTCCGCGAGCACGCCCGCCAGGTCGTCGAGGGCACCCGGGCGGATGTCGACGACGACCGGCGAGGGGATGAGCCTCGTCAGTACCGGCACGCGATCTCCCGCCCCCGGGCCAGGTCGTCGTGGTTGTCGATCTCGACCCACGGGACGTCGCCGATCGGCGCCACGTCGATCTTGAAGCCGCGGTTGACGAGCTCCTGGTAGCCGTCCTCGTAGTACAGCTGCGGGTCGCGCTCGAAGGTGGCCTTGAGCGCGTCGGCCAGCTCCTCGGCGGCCTCCCCCTCGATGAGGGTGACGCCGATGTACTCGCCGGTCGCCTCGGCCGGGTCCATCAGCTTGGTGATCCGCCGAACGCCCTTCTCGGGGTCGACGACGACCTTCATCTCCTCGTCGGCGAGGTTCTTCGCCGTGTCGAGGGCGAGGATGATCTTCTTGCCGTCGCCGCGGGCGGCGAGCAGGGTCTTCTCGACCGACACCGGGTGGACGGTGTCGCCGTTGGCGAGGATCACGCCGTCCTTGAGGGCGTCACGGCCGCACCACAGCGAGTAGGCGTTGTTCCACTCCTCGGCCTTGTCGTTGTCGATCAGGGTGAGCTTCAGGCCGTACTTCTGTTCCAGGGCCGCCTTGCGCTCGTACACGGCCTCCTTGCGGTAGCCGACGATGACGCCGACCTCGGTCAGGCCCACCTCGGCGAAGTTGCCGAGCGTGAGGTCCAGGACCGTGAGGTTGTCCTCCGCGCCCTCGGGCCCCACCGGCACCAGAGCCTTGGGCAGAGTGTCGGTGTAGGGGCGCAGGCGCCGTCCGGCGCCGGCCGCCAGCACGAGGCCGATCATGCGGGTTCTCCTTCATCGTGTACGGCGGGTGCGCCGTCCTTGTGTGCGGCCACCCAGAAGCGGATGCTCTCGACGAGCACCACGAGGGCCACGTACCCGGCGAGGGCCGTGAGGGCGACCTTGAACTGGGCCGCGGTGAGAGTTGCGGCCAGAACCGTGAGGAGCAGCGTCCGGCCCTCGTGCCCCCCGATCGCGCGCACCAGCCAGTGCGGCGGCGCGCCGGCGTCGCCGCGGATGCGGTACACCGTGTCGTAGTGATGGTAGGCGACAGCCGCCACGAGTCCGAAAGCCGCCGGTAGCACTCCGTTCACTCCGGATTTCGCCGCGAGGATGAGGACGGTGCCGTATTCGGCGGCCCGGAAGAGCGGGGGGACGAGCCAGTCGAGGGGGCCCTTGAGGGGCCGGGCGAGGGCCAGGGGCGACTGAAGCACGTAGAGGACGGCGCCCAGGACGGGCCACCAGCTGCCGTATCCGGCGAGCGAGGCCGCGAGCACGACGACGGCGCCGCCGACCAGTGCGGTGCAGGCGGGTGCTCGCAGGGACACCCGGCGCGCGATGCGTGTCAGCAGCTCGGCGAGCGGCCCGCCGTCCGCGAGGTCCGCCAACGCCCGAGCCGCCCGGTCGGTGCGGCGCGCCTTGCGCGTCACCGACCGGAGCACCCGGCCCGCCGTGGTGTACGTCGCCGCGAACGCACAGCCGATGAGCAGCACGACGAAGGTGATACGGGGGGTGGTGGCGGCCGTCAGGACGGTTATCAGCGCCCAGCGCTCCCCGATCGGCAGAACGATCATCCGGCGCACCCACACCGTCCAGCCGACGCTGTCCAGGCGGTCGGAGAGGGCCGCGGTGGGGCTGGTGTTGGCGGTCGCGTCGTGGTTGGCCTCGCTGAACGCGAAGTCGACCACGTGCCGGCACGTCTGCAGGAGCATCGCGCCGAGCGCGAGCGCCCACACGTCGTCGCCGCCGCGCGCGGCGCCGAGGGCGAGGCCCGCGTAGTAGGCGTACTCCTTGACCCGGTCGAAGGTGGCGTCCAGCCAGGCGCCGAGCGTCGAGTACTGCAGGGAGTAGCGGGCGAGCTGGCCGTCGGTGCAGTCCAGGACGAAGGACAGGATCAGCAGGACGCCGGCCGTGACGAACCCGCCGCGGGTGCCGGTGGCCGCGGCGGCCGCCGCGATGAGGGCGGTGAGCAGCGAGGCGGTGGTGACCTGGTTGGGGGTCAGACCGCGGCGGGCGCACCAGCGCGCGATGTAGCGCGAGTACGGGCTGATGAAGTGGGTGGTGAAGAACCCGTCGCGGGCCTTGACGGCGCTGCGCAGCCGGACGGCCTCGTCGTCGACGGCGGCGACCGCCTGCCGTGCCTCGTTGCGGGACTGCGGGTCGGTGGGGACGGCGGCGACCAGGGTGCCGAGTTCGGGGCGGTGGACCGGGATCCCGTCGGCGTCGAGGGCTGCGGTGACGCGCTCGGCGAGGTTGTCGGTGACCACGGCCGCACCGCCGGCCGCGGCGGAGTTCTCGCGGGCAAGAGCACGGGCCAGGGCCTGGCGGGCGGCGGGCTGGGCGGTGACGGCACCGGGCACGGCGGCGGCCGGGAAGCGGGGGTCGGTCAGACCGAGGCGCAGCGCGTGCAGATGCCCCACGAAGCGTGCGTCGACGATCGCGACCCGCTGGCCCGCCGGCACGGCGGCGACGAGGGCCTCGGCGTCACCGGTGCCGGTGGCGACCCGCACGTCGAAGCCGAGGGACCGCAGATCGCCCTCGAGCGACGATCCGGGGACCGGCTGTCCGGTGAGGATGGCGGTCGACAGACGAACTCACTCCCTGGAGGCCCGACGCGCGTACCGGCGCCGGTCATGTGTGCGATGCGGTAGACCCGGGCAGGGGCCGGGCGGCATGTCGGCAGAGGCTATCGGATGCCTGGAAGCCCGTGTTCACCGGGCGTTCACGGGCTGATCAACCCGGCCTGCGCGGCCACCGCCGCGATCATCATCGGGGATGGGACGGGCAGGCCACAAACCGTGGGTGCGGATCCACCCATTCCCGGCAGCAGCGGGCGGGGCCGGACGGCGTTCGCCGGACGGGCATAGGGTGAGGCTCCATGACATGGCTGATCACCGGCGGGGCCGGGTACATCGGAGCCCATGTGGCGCGGGCGATGGTCGCCGAGGGTGAGCGCGTCCTGGTCCTGGACGACCTCTCGGCCGGCGTTCCCTCCCGGCTTCCGGAGGGCGTTCCGCTGGTGCGGGGCTCCGCGCTGGACGGGGAGCTGCTCAAGGGTGTCCTGGCCGAGCACGAGGTGACCGGTGTGGTGCACCTCGCGGCGCGCAAGCAGGTCGGCGAGTCCGTGGAGCGGCCGACGCACTACTACCGGGAGAACGTGAGCGGTCTCGCCACGCTGCTGGACGCGGTCGCGGAGGCCGGGATCAGGCGGTTTCTGTTCTCGTCGTCCGCGGCCGTGTACGGCGACCCGGATGTGGACCTCATCACGGAGGACACACCCTGTGCCCCGATGAGCCCGTACGGCGAGACGAAGCTCGCGGGCGAGTGGCTGGTGCGGGCGGCGGGCCGGGCGCAGGGCATGGCGACGGTGTGTCTGCGCTACTTCAACGTGGCGGGCGCGGCGGCGCCGGAGCTGGCCGACACGGGCGTGTTCAACGTCGTGCCCATGGTCTTCGACCGACTGACCCGCGGCGAGGCCCCGCGGATCTTCGGCGACGACCATCCGACACCGGACGGCACCTGTATCCGCGACTACATCCACGTCGCCGACCTCGCCGAGGCGCACCTCGCGGCGGCCCGGCGGCTGGCCGGGGGCGCGACGGGCGACCTGACGGTCAACGTCGGCCGCGGCGAGGGCGTCTCGGTACGGGAGCTCGTCACGCTCATCGGCGAGGTGACCGGTGACAGCACGCCCGCGGTCGTCGAGCCGCGCCGCCCCGGGGACGCGCCCCGCGCGGTCGCGTCGTCCGCGCTCGCCGAGCGGGAGCTGGGCTGGAGGGCCCGGCGCGGGGTGCGCGACATGGTGGAGTCGGCCTGGCAGGGGTGGCTGCTGCACCACCCGGAGGCACGCCACGACTGAGCGGGATGCGAGCCCTTCGGCGGGGGTACGCGGGGCTGCGCCACGGGCGCGCGGCGCGTGCGCCGGCGCGGTTGCCGCGGGCGCGCCCCCGTGTGGTTCCCCGTCGGTGGCGAGGGGCACGATCAGGTATCCGACCGCTTCCGGCGTCCTCTCCGGGGGGCCGGACCGCTTTCGATGCGTCCGTGCCGGGACATGCGGGGAGGAGTGAAGTGTCGGGAGTGCCGGATTCGTACGGCAGACTTGGGGCTGGACAACCGAAGCGAAGGATGGGTATGCCGATCACACCTGCCACCGCGACGCACCGTTCGTCGAACGGCACCGCCGAAGCCATCATGCTGGAGCTGGTCGACGAGAACGGCACCACGATCGGCACGGCCGAGAAGCTCGCCGCCCATCAGCCGCCGGGCCGGCTGCACCGGGCGTTCTCGGTGTTCCTCTTCGACGAGCGGGGCCGACTGCTGCTCCAGCAGCGGGCGCTGGGCAAGTACCACTCCCCCGGTGTCTGGTCGAACACCTGCTGCGGCCACCCCTACCCGGGTGAGGCGCCGTTCGCGGCGGCGGCCCGGCGGACGTACGAGGAGCTGGGTGTCTCACCGTCGCTGCTCGCCGAGGCGGGCACGGTCCGCTACAACCATCCGGATCCGGACTCGGGCCTGGTGGAGCAGGAATACAACCACCTCTTCGTCGGTCTGGTGCAGTCCCCCCTGCACCCGCACCCGGAGGAGGTCGGGGCGACGGCGTTCGTGACCGCGGAGGAGCTGGCTCAGCGGCACGCCGAGGACAGTTTCTCCTCGTGGTTCATGACGGTCCTGGACGCGGCGCGGCCCGCGATCAGGGAGCTGACCGGGCCGTCCGCGGGCTGGTGAAACGGGGGTCCGGCCGGCCCGCCCGGACGGACCCGCCGGTCCGCGGATGCCGGACCGGCTCAGTAGATGTCCCTGCCGGCTCAGCAGATGTCCCTGCCGGCTCAGAAGATGCCCGTGGGCTTGAGCGGAAGCGCGGCCCAGATCACCTTGCCGCCGCCGGCCGTGTGCTCCACGTCGCACACCCCGCCGGCTTCCCTCGTCACCTCCCGGACCAGGAGCAGTCCCCGGCCCCCGGTGCGGCCGTGGTCCGCCTCCAGCGCGCTCGGGCGGTAGGGGTGGTCGTCCTCCACCGCCACCCGCACCCACTCGGGACCGACGGCGACCTCCACGGCGAGCATCGGCGACAACAGCGCCGCGTGCCGGACCGCGTTGGTGACCAGCTCGGAGACGATCAGCAACAGCGCCTGCACGGTGTCGTCCGAGACCGGCACGCCCTGGCGGACGAGCAGGTCCCGCACGGCGTGCCGCGCCTGCGGCACCGAGGCGTCCACGGCGGCGGCGGTGAACCGCCACACCCCCTCGTACGGCAGCGGTCCCGCCGGCCTCGCGCCTTCCGGCAGCCTTCCTTCAGGGCGTGGGCCGGACCCTCGCCCTTCGTTCTCCATCGTCCGGTCGCCACCCTTGCGCTCGATTGTCACCACACCTCGAGTGTTGGGAATGCGCTGGTCCGTCCCAAAAGACTGAACACAAGTCAGCAGGTATCGACGACATCTGACCATTGGCGTATGACACGGTCAGTTGTGTGACCGCTCCTGCTCCTTGCCGCGCCACCTTGCGAACTCTTCGGGTTGTAGGCGTTCGTCGAGCCTTCGGCGGCTGCGGATAGCATCCGGCGTATGGAGCCCCAGCTGCTGCACCGCGTCGCCGACGGGGTCGCGACCGTCGTCATCCACCATCCGGCCAAGAGGAACGCCATGACGGCCGGCATGTGGGAGGCGCTGCCGCCGCTGCTCGACGCCCTGGCCACCGACCCCACGGTCCGGGTACTGGTGCTGACCGGGGAGGGCGGCACGTTCTGCGCGGGCGCCGACATCTCCACGCTGCGGGGGTCGCCGGAGCGGGCGCAGACGCTCGCGGTGCGGGCCGAGGAGGCGCTGGCCGCGTTCCCGAAGCCGACGCTGGCGGCGGTCCGCGGGCACTGCGTGGGCGGCGGCGCCCAGCTCGCGGCGGCCTGCGATCTGCGGTTCGCGGAAGAGGGCGCGCTGTTCGGGGTGACGCCGGCCAAGCTGGGGATCGTCTACCCGGCCTCCTCGACCCGGCGGCTGGTGTCGCTGGTGGGGCCGGGCACCGCCAAGTACCTGCTGTTCTCGGGCGAGTTGCTGGAGGCGGAACGGGCGCTGCGCACCGGCCTGATCGAGGAGGTGCTGCCCGAGGGGGAACTCGACAAACGGGTCGCGGAGTTCACGCGCGTGCTGGCTTCACGCTCGCAGCTGACGCAGGCGGCGGCCAAGGAGTTCGCGAGCGGGCGGACGGACCGGGACGCGCACTGGGCGGAGCAGGCGCGCGGCAGCGGCGACACCGCCGAGGGCGTCGCCGCGTTCCTGGAGCGCAGGCAGCCGCGGTTCGACTGGACCACGTCAGGCTGACCTCCTCCCCGCGGTGAACGACGGGAGGTTCCTTACCTCGCGGGCCGGGCTTTCCGCTTCGCAGCCATGCCGTGCGGCCCCACGCTTCCCGACGTACCGACCAGTCGGTAACCTGCCGGTCATGACCTCTCCCCTCCCGGAGCGCGCCGCGCGGCGCTGCCACAATGTGATCAATCCGCTGCACTCGACGCACTACTTCTCGTCGGATCTGAACCGGGAACTGACCGCCGTAGGCGTGTCCGACAGCAGAGCCGCCTACTTCGCGGTGCGGGCCGCCGCCATGGGCTCCGTGGGCGCGGGTGTGGTGACGGCCGCGTTCTTCAACTTCCACCCCGGGCTGGTGGCACGGCACGTGCCCGCCGTGTGGGAGACGGCGTCCCCTCAGGTGGTGCTCGCGGCACGCGCGCGTGCCGTCGACACGACCCTGCGGCGACTGCTGGGCGAGGAGACCGTCGCCGCCAAGGAGATGGCCGAGGCGGCGGAGCTCGCGCTGCGCGCGACGGAGGCGTGCACCCGGCACGCGCGCCCCCTGTACGCCGCGCACGCCGATCTGCCGGTGCCCGATGAGCCGCACATGGCGTTCTGGCACGCGGCCACACTGCTGCGGGAGCACCGCGGCGACGGCCATCTCGCGGTGCTGCTGGCCTCGGACCTCGATCCGGTGGAGGCGCTGGTGACGCACACCGCGACCGGCAAGGGCATGTCCCCCAAGTGGGTGCTCGGCACGCGCGGCTGGAGCCGGGACGACTGGGACGCGGCGTGCGGGCGGCTGCGCGAGCGTGGACTGCTCGGTGCGGACGGCGAGTTGACCGAGGCGGGCACCGCGCTGCGCGGGGAGATGGAGGCGGAGACCGACCGCCTGGACCGGGCCCCCTACGAACACCTCGGCGCCGCGGGCGTCGAACGGCTGACGGATCTCGCGGGCGCGCTGCTGACCAGGGCTCTTACGGCCGGGGCCTTCCCGGAGGGCATGATCGGCAAGGGATGAGGTACCCGGTCGTCACCCGATGGTTCACACCGGGAGACGAAAGGGGAAGCTTGTGTTCCGTGCGATCGCAGACGTACTGCGCCAGATCGGCGGCGCCGTCGCGACCGTCGTGACGCTGCCGTTCCGGGCACTGGCCCGGCTGTTCGGCGGGGCTTCGGGCTCCGCCCGCCGGGCCTGAGCGGGTCCGAGGACTCCCAGCCCACGGGGCGGCGCGGACGGCGCCGCCCCGTCCTCGTGCCCTTGAGCCCCCGTTGTCGTTGCGACCTGCCACAATTGCCGCGCAACCTCAGTGGAGAAGGCGGTACGGGATCGTGACGACACCCGGGTCCCTCGGAGCAGGGTCCATCGAAGGCAGGATCGCCGAGGAGCTCGGCGTACGGGAGCGGCAGGTGAAGGCCGCGGTCGAGCTGCTGGACGGCGGCTCGACGGTGCCCTTCATCGCCCGCTACCGCAAGGAAGCGACCGAGATGCTCGACGACGCGCAGCTGCGCGCGATCGAGGAGCGGCTGCGCTATCTGCGTGAGCTGGAGGAGCGGCGCACGGCGATCCTCGAGTCGGTGCGCGAGCAGGGCAAACTCACGGAGGAGCTCGAGGCGCGGATCCGGGGCGCGGAGACCAAGGCCCGCCTGGAGGACATCTACCTCCCCTACAAGCCGAAGCGGCGCACCAAGGCGCAGATCGCACGCGAGGCGGGACTCGAGCCGCTGGCCGAGGGCCTGCTCGGCGACCCGGCGGTGGAGCCTCTGGCCGCCGCGGCCGCGTTCGTCGACGCCGACAAGGGGGTGCCGGACCCGCAGGCCGCGCTGGAGGGCGCGCGGGCGATCCTCACCGAGCGGTTCTCGGAGGACGCGGACCTGATCGGCGCGTTGCGCGAGCGGATGTGGGTGCGCGGGCGCCTGGCGTCCAAGGTGCGGGAGGGCAAGGAGGAGGCGGGCGCCAAGTTCGCCGACTACTTCGACTTCGCCGAGCCCTTCACCGAGCTGCCCTCGCACCGGGTCCTCGCCCTGCTGCGCGGCGAGAAGGAGGAGGTCCTCGACCTCGTCCTGGAGCCGGAGGAGCCGACGGACGGCCCGTCCTCGTACGAGGGGATGGTGGCGCACCGCTTCGGGATCGCCGACCGCGGACGCCCCGCCGACAAGTGGCTGCTGGACACGGTCCGCTGGGCCTGGCGCACCCGCATCCTGGTGCACCTGGGCATCGACCTGCGGCTCAGGCTGCGGACGGCGGCCGAGGACGAGGCCGTCAAGGTCTTCGCGGCCAACCTGCGCGACCTGCTGCTCGCCGCCCCGGCCGGCACGCGCGCGACGCTGGGCCTGGACCCCGGTTTCCGTACGGGCGTGAAGGTGGCCGTGGTGGACGCGACCGGCAAGGTGGTCGCCACGGACGTCATCCACCCGCACGTCCCGGCCAACAAGTGGGACGAGGCGATCGCCAAGCTGGCCCGGCTGGCCAAGGAGCACGCGGTCGAGCTGGTCGCGATCGGCAACGGCACGGCGTCCCGCGAGACGGACAAGCTCGCGGGTGAACTCATCATCAAGCACCCCGAGTTGCAGCTGACGAAGGTGATGGTGTCCGAGGCGGGCGCGTCGGTGTACTCCGCCTCCGCGTTCGCCTCGCAGGAGCTGCCGGACATGGACGTGTCGCTGCGTGGCGCGGTCTCCATCGCCCGCCGTCTGCAGGACCCGCTCGCCGAACTGGTGAAGATCGACCCGAAGTCGATCGGCGTCGGCCAGTACCAGCACGACCTGTCCGAGGTGAAACTGTCCCGCTCGCTGGACGCGGTGGTGGAGGACTGTGTGAACGGCGTGGGAGTGGACGTCAACACGGCGTCGGCTCCGCTGCTCGCCCGCGTCTCCGGCATCTCCTCCGGGCTCGCGGAGAACATCGTGGCGCACCGCGACGCCAACGGCCCGTTCACGTCCCGCGCCCAGCTGAAGAACGTGGCGCGGCTCGGGCCCAAGGCGTACGAGCAGTGCGCGGGCTTCCTGCGGATCCGGGGCGGTGACGACCCGCTGGACACCTCCAGCGTGCACCCGGAGGCGTACCCGGTGGTCCGGCGCATGGTGAAGACCACGGGCCAGGAGGTGGCGTCGCTTATCGGGAACACGGCGGTGCTGCGCTCGCTGAAGGCGTCCGACTTCGTGGACGAGACGTTCGGTCTGCCGACGGTGACCGACATCCTCAAGGAGCTGGAGAAGCCGGGGCGCGACCCGCGGCCCGCGTTCAAGACGGCCAGCTTCAAGGAGGGCGTCGAGAAGATCTCCGACCTGTCGTCCGGGATGATCCTGGAGGGTGTGGTCACGAACGTCGCCGCGTTCGGCGCCTTCGTCGACATCGGCGTCCACCAGGACGGTCTGGTGCACGTCTCCGCGATGTCGAAGACGTTCGTCAAGGACCCGCGGGACGTGGTGAAGCCGGGTGACATCGTCAAGGTGAAGGTCCTGGACGTCGATATTCCGCGCAAGCGGATCTCGTTGACGCTGCGGCTGGACGACGAAGCGGCCCCGCAGGGGCAGACCTCCGGCGGCGCCCGGCAGCGCGGCGGCGGGCGTCCCCCGCAGCAGCGCCAGGGCCGCCAGGGCGCAGGCTCCCGTCAGGCGCCCCCGCCGGCCAACAGCGCGATGGCGGACGCACTGCGCCGGGCCGGCCTGCTCGACCAGAAGCCGGGCCGCCGCTGACGCCTCCGGCCTGGAACACCCCGGCCCTTCGCCCGCCCCCGTCAGGGTGCCCCCGTGTTGCCCTGGCGGCCAGGGCGGGCTCACGCTCGCAACGCCCGGGCCCGCCGCACAGGAGCGGGCCCCGGCTGTGGGGCGGCCGATAGGGCGACGCCGGGCCCCGCCCCCTGCGCCGCGCACGACGGAGGGGGCGGGGCTCCGGTGGCCCGAGTCGCCGGCCCCAGCTTCCTCGTCCGGGTCGCTACAGGACGTCGATGAGGCGGTCCACCTGAGCCGGGTCGAGGCCGTAGCAGTAGAGCATCACCTCGTCGGCGCCGAGGTCGGTGAAGGCGGTGATCGCCTCGCGGATCTCCGACGGCGTGGTGAGCATCCCGGCGACCATCCGGTCGGCCATGCCGGTGAAGGTGTAGTACGCGTGCATGGCGGTCCGTGCGTCCTCGATCACGTCCTGCGGGCCGAGCGCCACATTGACCTGAGCGACGAGGCGGGGCTCGCCGTCGCGGCCGTACTGCTGCCAGAACCCGCGGACGGTGTCGAACAGGCCGCCCGCCCAGGAGGGCGGCGCGGCGGCCAGGAAGCCGTCGCCCCACCGCGCGACGCGTTCGAGAGCGGCCGGCTTGAACCCGCCGAAGAGGACCTCGGGGCCGCCGGGGCGAGTGGGCTCCGGCCCGATCGGGCCGACTCCCTCACCGTACGGCTCGCCGGACCACAGGCGCCGCATGACCTCCATCTGCTCGTCGAGGCGCCGGCCCCGGGTGCGCGGGTCGGTGCCCGTGGCCCGGTGGTCGTCGTCACGGCCGCCGATACCCAGGCCGAGGACCAGCCGCCCACCGGTCATCCGGTCCAGGGTGGCGGCCTGTTTGGCGAGCAGGGCGGTATCCCGCAGCGGGGCGAGCAGCACCTCGGTCTGGACGCGGATGCGGGAGGTGGCGCCCGCGAGGACGGAGAGCGCGACCAGGGGTTCGGGGTTGTCGTAGACGAGCCGGTCGAGCAGGCCGAGGGTGCTGAAGGGCCCGGCGTCCGCGTGCCGCGCCCAGGTGAGCAGGGTGGTCGGGTCGCCGATGGGCAGACCGATACCGATGTTCATGCGGGAGACCTCCGACAGGAAGGGTCGACAAGGAAAGCTGCCGCCCCTCCGGCACCTCGGTGAGGTGGGACGTTCCCGCTCTGCGGCGTACTTCGGGGGGAACGTCTCATCGGAGTCAAATCACTCTAGAACGAGGGGAGTTCGGGGAACAAGCCGATTACCCGACGCGGTCACCGTTGTTCCGTCACCTTGCCGTCCGCCACCTCCAGGCGGCGTGTCACCCGTACCGCGTCCAGCATCCGGCGGTCGTGCGTGACGAGGAGCAGGGTGCCCTCGTAGGAGTCCAGGGCCGACTCCAGCTGTTCGATCGCCGGCAGGTCCAGGTGGTTCGTCGGCTCGTCCAGGACCAGCAGGTTGACGCCCCGGCCCTGGAGCAGCGCCAGCGCGGCACGGGTGCGTTCGCCCGGGGAGAGGGTCGCCGCCGGGCGCAGGATGTGGTCCGTCTTCAGGCCGAACTTGGCGAGCAGGGTGCGGACCTCGACCGGCTCGGTGTCCGGGACCGCCGCCCGGAACGCGTCCAGCAGGGATTCCGGGCCGTGGAACAGCTTGCGGGCCTGGTCGACCTCGCCGACCAGGACGCCCGAGCCGAGGGAGGCGTGGCCCGCGTCCAGCGGGACACGGCCGAGGAGCGCGCCGAGCAGCGTGGACTTGCCCGCGCCGTTCGCGCCCGTCACCGCCACCCGGTCCGCCCAGTCGATCTGGAGGGACACCGGACCGAACGTGAACTCGCCGCGCCGTACCTCCGCGTCCCGCAAGGTGGCGACGACCGCACCCGAGCGGGGGGCCGACGCGATCTCCATGCGAAGCTCCCACTCCTTGCGGGGCTCATCGACGACCTCCAGACGCTCGATCATGCGCTGGGTCTGCCGGGCCTTCGCGGCCTGCTTCTCGCTGGACTCGCTGCGGAACTTGCGGCCGATCTTGTCGTTGTCGCTCGCCTTGCGGCGTGCGTTCTTGACGCCCTTGTCCATCCAGGCGCGCTGCATCTGGGCGCGGTCCTGGAGGGCGGACCTCTTGTCGGCGTACTCCTCGTACTCCTCGCGGGCGTGCCGGCGGGCCCGGTCGCGTTCCTCGAGGTAGGCCTCGTATCCGCCGCCGTAGAGGTTGATCTGCTGCTGCGCGAGGTCGAGTTCCAGGACCTTGGTGACCGTGCGGGTGAGGAATTCCCGGTCGTGGCTGACGACCACCGTCCCGGCCCGGAGTCCGCTGACGAAACGCTCCAGCCGCTCCAGGCCGTCCAGGTCGAGGTCGTTGGTGGGCTCGTCGAGCAGGAAGACGTCGTAGCGGGACAGCAGCAGGGAGGCGAGGCCGGCGCGGGCCGCCTGCCCGCCGGACAGGGACGTCATCGGCTGGTCCAGGCCGACGCCCAGGCCCAGGGAGTCGGCGACCTCCTCCGCGCGTTCGTCGAGGTCCGCGCCGCCGAGGGCGAGCCAGCGCTCCAGGCTCGCCGCGTACGCGTCGTCCGCGCCGGGCACCCCGTCGACGAGGCCCTGCGTGGCCTCGTCCATCGCGCGCTGGGCGTCGGCGACGCCCGTGCGGCGGGCCAGGAACTCCCGTACGGTCTCCCCCGGCCGGCGCTCCGGCTCCTGCGGGAGATGCCCTACCGTCGCGGTGGGCGGGGACAGCCGCAGCTCGCCCTGCTCGGGGGTGAGCAGCCCGGCGAGCATGCGCAGCAGGGTGGACTTGCCTGCGCCGTTGGCACCGACGAGGCCGATCACATCACCGGGCGCGACGACGAGGTCGAGCCCGGTGAAGAGCGAGCGGTCGCCGTGCCCGGCGGCGAGGTTCTTGGCGACGAGGGTGGCAGTCATCAGACCGCCGATCCTAACGGCCGCCCGGTGCCGCCCGCGCCCCGGTTTTCACCGCGTCACGGCTTCCACCAGCACACTTCCCGACGTCCGCGCCACGAGGAACGCCTTGCCCTTCACCGCCTCGGGGTCAAGGGCGATACGGTGACGGCCCGGCTGAAGGACGCCGTCGAAGACCTCGCTGGTGTGGGTGCGGTAGAGGCGGTCGAGGCGGTGGGCGGTGAGACGTACACGGCAGGCGGAGGTCACCTCGACGTACGCCGCGCCGTCGCTCGCGGCCAGACCCGTCAGGCGGCGCTGCTGCACCGGGGCGCGGTCCAGCGCCTGTTCGATCTGGGCGACGAGCAGCGGGACGATCGGGGCGAGTCCGTCGACCTGGGCCACGTCGAGCCCGGCGTCCTCGAAGGAGCGGCGTACGGCGGCCCGTTCGTCCGCGGTGACCGCCCGGCCGAAGGCGACGGCACTGTACTGGCGCAGTTCCTCGGCGGGGACGCCGGTCGCGTCGCGGGTGATGTCGGCGCCGACGCCGATGGCGCGCAGGGCGGCGGCGAGCTTGGCGAGCACGGCGACACGGGCGCCGATCAGCAGCACGCGGCGTCGGGAGGTGGGGGCGCCGCCGTCCAGCAGCGCGCCCAGGGCGGCACGGTACTGGGCGCCGTGGAAGCGGAAGGGGCCGATGCCGTGGTAGCCGTCGAGTTCGGGATCGGCGGTGTCGTCGGTCTGCCAGGCGAAGTCCCGCCAGATGTAGTCGTCGCCGTCGCGTGCGATGACCGCGGTGACCGCTCCGCACGCCAGGTCCTCGCACTCGGGGCAGCCGTACAGGACGTACCTGCCGCCCGGCAGCGGCGCCCCGTTCTCCAGCAGCAGCCCGCGCACCTGCGCGGTGAAGATCGCGGGCGGTATGTCGGAGGCCAGCGGGGAGACGGCGTCCAGGTCGGAGAGCCGGTGCAGCAGCGGGTGTCCGTCGACGACGAAGTCCACGAAGTCCCGGTGCGCTTCGTAGTCGCCACCGGTGAGGACGGCACCGGCCCGCATGGCCGGTGCCAGGCCGAAGGTCGCGTATTCGGCAGACATGCCGTGAGTATCCCCACGCGGGGAGTGATGTGAGCACGGCAGGACGGATTCGGTCGGCGTACCGGGCGGGCGGGGGCGGCCGGGCCGTGGACCCGGCCGCCCGAGGCTGTGTCGGATGCCGTGCCACCGTCAGCGGCCGTCAGGGATGCGGTGGTCCCTGTGCGGGCTGCGCAGGCCGTACGGCGTTGTGGGCGCCGCAGTGGCCGACGTCGCCCCGGAGGTGGCGCCCGCGAACGCCGCGGCCCCTCCGACGAGCGGCACCCGGGCCGCCGTGCGGGACAGGTCGACGGTCAGGGTGGGCGTGGTGGACGGAGGGTCGATGAGGTCCTTGTCGGTGCCGGCGACGATCAGGGCCAGCCGGTGGCCCTTCGGGACGACGTGGTCGGTCGCGGCCAGGTCGAGCGTGATCGTGCAGGGCCTGCCCGGGGTCAGCGGGACGCCCTTCGCGTCCGAGGCGTAGTGGCCGAGGTCGGCCCAGCCGCGGCTGAACACCGTGGAGGTGACGTCCGTCTTCTTGGCCTGGGTGACCTTGAAGCAGGCGCTGTCGCCGGCCGTGCTCGCGCCCCAGCAGGTGCGGTCGGTGAGCGTGGTGATGCCCTCCGCGGAGTCGGCGTAGTCGCGGATCGTGTCGGGGCCGAGGTCGACGAGCACGGCGGACAGGTGGGCCGAGGAGGTGGTGGGCGTGACGGTGACGGTCACCGTGGAGGAGCCGGAGATCCGCAGGTCCTTCGACAGCGTCGGGGTGACGAACCCGGCCTTGTCCGGGGTGGACCGGTCGATGTCCGCGGCCCAGTCGGTCTCACTGAGCTGCGGGTCGTCGGTGAAGGTCTCGGTGCCGGTGCCGGAGCGCAGCCCGAGGGTGCCGACGCCGGCCCGGTCGCCGTGGCCGGGACGCAGCGTGGTCGTGGCCGTGCCGCGGAGCGGCCAGGCGGTGGAGGTGACCCACTGGTCGGGGTGGCGTTCGATGTCGGCCGTGGGCTCGCGGTCGACGCCGTTGTGGTAGCCGAGGAGTTCGTGGTCGAACCAGCGGTGCAGGGTGTCCACCCACTGGGCGCGCCGGTAGTCGAAGGGGTCGACGTGCCCGGTCTGCGAGAGCCAGATCTTGCGCTTGACGCCGTGCTGGGCAAGGGCGTTCCACCACTGGCCGAGGTGCTTGGTGCGCACGTTGAGGTCCTGCATGCCGTGCACGAGGAAGACGCTCGCCCGGACCTTGCCCGCGTCCTTCACGTAGTCGCGTTCGGTCCACAACGGTGTCCAGTCACCGGTGCGCGGCGCGCCGTCGACGAGTCTGTGCTGCACGGCGGCGCACTTGGCGCGGGCGTCGGGGCTCTCGACGTAGTTGGACAGCCAGTTGGGGCCGGAGTCGTACAGGGGTGCGCCCTTCGCGAAGTAGTAGTCGTACCACGAGGAGATGGCGCTGATCGGCACGATGGTCTTCAGGCCCTTGACGCCGGTGGCGGCGACTCCGTTGGCGATGGTGCCGTCCCAGCTCTTGCCGATCATGCCCGTGGCACCGTTGGTCCAGGTGGCGGTGGCGGGCGTGGTGCCGGTGCGGGCGGTGTAGGCCCTCGCCCGACCGTTCAGCCAGTCGATCACGGCCTTGGCGGACTGGATGTCAGAGCGGCCGCCCACGTCCACGCAGCCGTCGGAGCGATCGGTTCCGGCCAGGTCGACGCCGACGAAGGCGTAGCCGCGCGGCACGAAGTAGTTGTCGTAGAAGAGCGGCATCTGGACGACGTGGCCGCTGGCGTCGTAGGTCTTCTTCTGGCTCTCGTTGCCGCGCCCGCAGCAGGAGTAGTAGGGGCTGGCGTCCATGATGACGGGGACCTTGCGGCTCTGGGCCGCGGGTTCGCGGGGCCGGACGATGTCGGCGGCGACACGGTCGGACTTCCCGTCGCCGTCGCCGTCCAGGCCGGTGTCCACCCAGACGGACTCACGGATGGCGTTGTCGTACGAGTAGACGGGCCGGCTCTCCCGGGGCGCGCTGTGAGCGGCCGACGGGGTGAGGAAGACCGCCAGGAGCGCGGCGGTGGCCGCCGCCGCGAGCGGTCTGAAGGCTCTGAGGGGGGTGCTGATCCGCATGCGCGGGACGGTACCGGGATCAACTCGCGGGCAGAAGAGGGCATCTGAGGCACAGTCGGGTTCCGGCGGAGCCGGGAGGCCGGTGAGGCCCTATGAGGCCGGTGAGGCCGAACGGGGCCGGTGAGGCCGGATGAGGCCGGTGAGGCCGGATGAACGCGATGGCTCATGACGGCCGGATGGCGATCGTGTGACAGGGGGCGCCATGGACATGTCGGGGAACGCTGGGTCTGAATAGGCTCCGGACACAACAGACCTCGTGCCCCTACGACTTGGAGTTCTCGTGCACCGCAGACTCATCGCCCCGGGCGCACTGGCGGCGGCTTCCCTGTTGCTGGCGATCCCGGCATCGGCGGCCGCCTACCAGCCCGGTGCCCCGGGTATCGGCGATCCCTACTACCCGTACTACGGCAACGGCGGATACGACGTCTCCCACTACGACCTGCGACTTGCGTACCAGCCGAAGACGGACGAGCTGCAGGGCACGGCGACGATCCTGGCGCGGACGACACAGGACCTGTCGCGGTTCGACCTGGACTTCCTGCTGGATGTGAGCGAGGTGCGGGTGAACGGGGCGAAGGCGTCCTTCACCACCTCGGGCCAGCACGAGTTGGTGGTCACGCCCGCGAACCCGCTGCCGAAGGGCACGCCGATCACCGTCGTGGTCCGCTACAGCGGCGTGCCGTCCACCAAGAGCGCGTACGGCTTCACCACCTGGCACCGCACCCCGGACGGCGCGGTCGCCGCGGACGAGCCCGAGTCGGCGTGGTGGTGGTTCCCGAGCAACGACCACCCGAGCGACAAGGCGACGTACGACGTGTCGGTGGCCGTACCGGACGGCACGCAGGCGATATCCAACGGCACGCTGCAGTCGACGAGTTCCAAGCTGGGCTGGACTCGCTACAACTGGCGGGAGAACAAGCCTCAGGCGACGTATCTCGCCACCCTCGCGATCGGCAGGTTCGACATCACGACGAGCACCTCGGACGGCGGTGTCCCGGTCGTCAACGCCTACAGCAAGGACCTCGGCGACAACGACGGGGCCGCGCGGGCGAGCGTGGAGCGCACCGGGGAGATCGTCGACTGGCTCAGCGGCTACCTCGGGCCGTATCCGTTCAGCTCGGCGGGCGGCTATGTGCCGAACACGACCACCGGGTACGCGCTGGAGACGCAGACCCGGGTGTACTACAGCCCCAAGCAGTTCGCGAACGGCTCCAACACGTCCGTCGTGGTGCACGAGCTGGCGCACCAGTGGTACGGCGACGACGTGTCGCTGAAGGGCTGGAAGGACATCTGGATCAACGAGGGCTTCGCGCGGTACGCGCAGTGGCTCTGGTCGGAGCACGAGGGCGAGGGCACGACGCAGGAGCTGGCGGACTACGTGTACGCCTCGCACCCGGCCGACGACACCTTCTGGACGGTGAAGCCGGGTGACCCGGGGCCGGACAACCAGTTCGACATCGCGGTCTACGACCGGGGTGCGCTGGCCGTCCAGGCGCTGCGGAACGAGATCGGGGACGACGCGTTCTTCGCCGTCCTGAAGGGCTGGCCGAAGGATCACGCGTACGGCAACGCCTCGGTCGCCGACTTCCAGGCGTACGCGGAGAAGGTGTCCGGGAAGCCGCTCGGGGCGCTCTTCGACACCTGGCTGTTCCAGCCGTCGAAGCCGGCGGCACCGGCGGCGCGCGCCGCGTCTGTCGAACCGGCTCCGGCGGCCGTGACGCAGCCGAAGTCCTGGAAGAAGATCGAGGCGACGAACGCCGTGCACTCCGGCTGATCGGCGGCCCCCACCGGGGCCCCGACCGGCTCGCCGGGTCTCGCCGGTCCGAGGCCGGCTCCGCTACGTGGCCGTACGCGGAGCTCGGCCTCCGGCACGGCGCGCGACGCAGGCGCCGCTCCGGCCGCTGAGCGGTTACTCCGTGAGGTCGGTCAGTTCCTGGTTCGCGGTCTGTTCGATGCGGCGGCGCAGTGCGAACCAGCCGCCGACGAGCAGGGCCGCGATCACGGGGATGAGCAGCAGGGTCTTGCGGCCGACCTCGGGGTCGTTCCACATCAGGCCGAGGCAGACCAGCAGGAAGGCGATCGTCGCGATCTCCGTGACCGGGCTGCCGGGCAGCCGGAAGGACGGCCGGGTGACGTGGCCCGCCCGGGCGCGGCGGACGAAGACCAGGTGGCAGATCATGATGATCACCCAGGTGCTGACGATCCCGAGGGAGGCCACGTTCAGCACGATCTCGAAGGCCTGGCTCGGCACGAAGTAGTTCAGGCCGACGCCGATCACACAGACCGCGCAGGTCAACAGGATGCCGCCGTAGGGCACCTGGCTGCGGTTCATCCGCGCCGTGAACTTCGGCGCGGAGCCCGCCATGGCCATGGAGCGCAGAATGCGGCCGGTGGAGTACAGGCCGGAGTTCAGCGAGGACATCGCGGCGGTGAGGACGACCAGGTTCATCACGTCACCCGCGCCCTGGACACCGATCTTCGACAGCACGGTGACGAAGGGGCTCTGGTCCCCGGAGTAGACCGAACCCGGCAGCAGCAGTGCGAGCAGCACCACCGAGCCGACGTAGAACAGACCCACACGCCACATGATCGAGTTCACGGCGCGCGGCACGACCTTCTCGGGCTCCGCGGTCTCGCCCGCCGCGACGCCCACCAGCTCCAGGGCCGCGTAGGCGAAGATCACGCCCTGCATCACCAGGACGACGGGCATGAGCCCGTGCGGGAAGATCCCACCGTGGTCGGTGATCACGCCGAGACCGGGCGTGCGGCCGTCCACCTCGTGCCGCGTGGCCAGCAGGAAGATGCCGACGAACATGAAGGCCACCAGCGTGGCGACCTTGATGATCGCGAACCAGAACTCCATCTCGCCGAAGATCTTCACCGAGATCAGGTTCACCGCCAGCACGACCGCGAGGGCGATCAGGGCGAGCACCCACTGCGGGATGGAGGTGAAGAAGCTCCAGTAGTGGGTGTAGAGGGCGATGGCGGTGATGTCGGCGATACCGGTCGTCGACCAGTTCAGGAAGTACATCCAGCCGGCGACGTACGCGCCCTTCTCGCCGAGGAACTCGCGCGCGTACGAGACGAACGACCCGGACGACGGCCGGTACAGGACCAGCTCGCCGAGGGCGCGCACGACGAAGAAGGCGAAGACGCCACAGACCAGGTACGCCACCGCGAGGGCAGGACCCGCGTTGTGCAGCCGTCCTCCGGCACCGAGGAAGAGTCCGGTGCCGATCGCCCCGCCGATCGCGATCATGTTGATGTGGCGGGCTTTGAGGTCCTTGCTGTAACCGGCGTCGCCCGCGTCCGCGGGCGCCCGGGTCGCATCGGTGTCGGATGCAACCGCGGCCGTGTTCACGGCGTCCTTGCTCACGAGTGGATCTACTCTCTGGTACGCCCGGCGCTGGGGTGTGCGCGGGTTTCCGGATGGGGCTCGGTCCGGCCACCCCTGACGCGGCACAGACCAAGGCCTCACCTTCTCGCAGAGGCCGATATCCATGCGATGGCGCACGTCACAGAGCGGGACTTCTCACATCTTCACCACATGGGCGTCGCAGAGTGGTCATAAAGGCACGGCGGGGGACCCGTGCAGGACTCCTGGCCCCGGGCCCCCGGCCGTCGTGCACCGTCTCAGTGAGCGTCGGTGAACCGCTCCCCCTTCTCCGCCTTCTCCACCAGCAGCGCGGGCGGCGTGAACCGCTCGCCGTACCGCTCGGCCAGCTCCCGGGCGCGGGCCACGAAGCCGGGCAGGCCTCCCTCGTAGCCGTTGATGTACTGCAGGACGCCGCCGGTCCAGCCGGGGAAGCCGATTCCGAAGATCGAGCCGATGTTGGCGTCGGCGACGGAGGTCAGCACGCCTTCCTCGATGAGCCGGACGGTGTCCAGCGCCTCCGAGAACAGCATGCGCTCCTGCATGTCCCGGAAGGGGATCTGGTACCCGGGCTCGGTGAAGTGCTCCCGCAGGCCCGGCCACAGCCGGCCGCGCCTGCCGTCGTCGCCGTACTCGTAGAACCCGGCGCCGCCGCTGCGCCCGGTGCGGCCGAACTCGTCGACCATGCGGTCGATGACGGCCTCCGCCGGGTGCGGTGTCCAGGTGCCGCCCGCCTCCTCGACGGCCCGCCTGGTCTCGTTGCGGATCTTGCGCGGCAGGGTGAGCGTCAGCTCGTCCATCAGGGACAGCACCTTCGCCGGGTAGCCCGCCTGGGCCGCCGCCTGCTCGACGGACGCCGGCTCGATGCCCTCGCCGACCATCGCGACGCCCTCGTTGATGAAGTGGCCGATGACACGGGAGGTGAAGAAGCCGCGCGAGTCGTTGACCACGATCGGAGTCTTGTTGATCTGGCGCACCAGGTCGAAGGCGCGCGCCAGCGCCTCCTCACCGGTCCGCTTGCCCCTGATGATCTCGACCAGCGGCATCTTGTCGACCGGCGAGAAGAAGTGCAGCCCGACGAAGTCGGACTGCCGCTCCACACCTTCCGCGAGCGCGGTGATCGGCAGGGTCGAGGTGTTGGAGCACAGCAGCGCGTCGGGCTCGACGACGTTCTCGATCTCCTGGAACACCTTGTGCTTGAGCGCCGGGTCCTCGAACACGGCCTCGATGACGGCGTCGCAGCCCGCGAGGTCGGCGGCCTCGGCGGTGGGAGTGATGCGGGCGAGCAGCGCGTCGGCCTTCTCCTGGGTCGTACGCCCCTTGGAGACCGCCTTGGCGCACAGCTTCTCGGAGTAGCCCCTGCCCTTGACGGCCGCCTCCATGGAGACGTCCTTCAGGACGACCTCGACGCCCGCGCGGGCGCACGCGTAGGCGATGCCCGCGCCCATCATTCCGGCGCCGAGGACGGCCACCTTGCGGACCTGGCGCGGTTCGACGCCCTTGGGGCGGTTGGCGCCCGAGTTGACGGCCTGGAGGTCGAAGAAGAACGCCTGGATCATGTTCTTCGCGGTCTGCCCGGTGACCAGCTCGGTGAAGTAGCGCGCCTCGATGGTCAGGGCGGTCTCGAAGTCGACCTGGGAGCCCTCGACGGCCGCCGCGAGGATGTTGCGCGGGGCCGGGTAGGGGGCGCCGTTCAGCTGCTTCTTCAGGTTGGCCGGGAAGGCGGGCAGGTTGGCGGCGAACTTCGGGTTGGACGGCGTACCGCCCGGGATCTTGTAGCCGGGCTTGTCCCACGGCTGGTGTGACTCGGGGTTCGCGTCGATGAAGGCGCGGGCCTTGGCCATCATCTCCTCGGGGGTGGCGGCGACCTCGTGCACGAGACCGTTCTCCAGCGCGCGCCGGGGCGAGTACTGGGTGCCCTGGAGCAGCACCTTCAGCAGGGCGTCGGCGATGCCCATCAGGCGCACGGTGCGGGTGACGCCGCCGCCCGCCGGGAGCAGCCCCAGGGTGACCTCGGGAAGGCCGATCTTGGAGCCGGGGGCGTCGAGGGCGATGCGGTGGTGGGAGGCGAGCGCGATCTCGTAGCCGCCGCCGAGGGCCGCGCCGTTGAGGGCGGCGACGACCGGCTTGCCGAGGGTCTCGATACGGCGCAGGGAGTTCTTGATCGCCACACCGGTCTCGAACGCCTGCTGGGCGTCCTCGGGGCCGGCCTTGATCATGTCCTTGAGGTCGCCGCCCGCGAAGAAGGTCTTCTTGGCGGAGGTGTAGATGATGCCGCGGATGGAGTGCTTCTCGGCCTCGGCCCGCTCGGCGATCGCCGCGATCGACTCCTTGAACGCCTGGTTCATGGTGTTCGCGGACTGGTTCGGGTCGTCGAGGACGAGGGTGACGACGCCGGTGTCGTCCTGCTCCCAGCGGATGGTGGTGGACTTTGTGCTCATCGGGGTGCTCCGTAAGGTCCGTTCGATCCGTTCGATCCGTTGGGGAAGGTCAGACGCGTTCGACGATCGTCGCGATACCCATGCCGCCGCCCACGCACAGCGTGGCCAGCCCGTACCGCTTGTCCTGCCGCTCCAATTCGTCCACCAGCGTGCCGAGGATCATCGCGCCGGTCGCCCCGAGCGGGTGGCCGAGCGCGATGGCGCCGCCGTTGACGTTGACCTTGTCCAGGGGCAGCCCCATGTCCTTGGCGAAGCGCAGCACGACCGCGGCGAACGCCTCGTTGATCTCGACGAGGTCGATGTCGTCGATCGTCAGCCTGGCCTTGGCGAGGGCCTTGCGGGCGGCGGGCGCGGGTCCGGTCAGCATGATCGTCGGCTCGGAGCCGGAGACCGCCGCGGACACGATCCTGGCCCGGGGCCGCATCCCGTACCGCTCGCCGGCCTCCTTGGAGCCGATGGCGACCAGGGCCGCGCCGTCGACGATGCCGGAGGAGTTGCCCGCGTGGTGGACGTGGTCGATCTGCTCGATCCAGTGGTACTTCTGCAGCGCCACCGCGTCGAAGCCGCCCAGTTCACCGATGTCCGCGAACGACGGCTTGAGCCCCGCGAGCGAGTCGGCGGTGGTGCCGGGCCGCATGTGCTCGTCGTGGTCGAGGACGACGAGACCGCTGCGGTCCTTCACCGGGACCACGGAGCGGTCGAAGCGGCCGTCCTTCCACGCCGCCGCCGCCCGCTCCTGGGACAGCGCCGCGTACTCGTCGACGTCCCTGCGGGAGAAGCCCTCGATGGTGGCGATGAGGTCGGCGCCGATGCCCTGCGGCACGAAGTTGACGGTCATGTTGGTCATCGGGTCGGCGAACCAGGCGCCGCCGTCCGAGGCCATCGGGACCCGGGACATCGACTCGACGCCGCCCGCGAGCAGCAGGTCCTCCCAGCCCGAGCGGACCTTCGCGGCGGCCAGGTTGACCGCTTCGAGACCGGACGCGCAGAAGCGGTTCTCCTGGACGCCGGCCACCGTGTCGGGCAGTCCGGCGGCGATCGCTGCGATCCGGGCGATGTCGGAGCCCTGGTCGCCGACCGGGCTCACCACACCGAGCACGATGTCGTCGATCGCGGCGGGGTCGAGATCGGGAAAACGCCGCCGCGTCTCGTGGATGAGCCCGACCACCAGGTCGATGGGCTTGGTGCCGTGCAGGGCGCCGTTGGACTTGCCGCGCCCGCGCGGGGTGCGGATCGCGTCGTAGACGTACGCTTCGGTGCTCAACTGTCAGCCTTTCGAGGAGGGTCGGCCGGGCAGGCGCGGCTCGGGAGGGTCGAAAGCTTCATCGGCCGCCGCCCCGAGGAGTCGCGGCACGTCCCAGTCGCGGGCGACGTCCTCGGTGTCGGCGCCGGGCTGCGCGGGCCCGCCGTGCACCGCCGTATGGGTGACCGAGAAGCGGGGCGCGGGCGCCGGCTGGGTGATGCCGCCGTGGTCGGTGAAGGTGCCGCGGGCGGCGAGGTGGGGGTGTGCCGGCGCCTCCCGCAGCGACAGGACGGGCGCCACGCACGCGTCGGAGCCTTCGAAGACGGCGGTCCACTCGTCGCGCGTGCGGGTCTTGAAACGGGCCGCGACCAGCTCCCGGAGTTCACCCCACCGGGCGACGTCCTTGCGGGCCGGGGCCCGGTCCGCGATCCCCAGCAACTCCACGAACTCCCCGTAGAACTGCTCTTCAAGGGCGCCCACCGCCATGTACCGGCCGTCGGCCGTCTCGTAGGTGCCGTAGAACGGGCAGCCTCCGTCGAGCAGGTTGGCGCCGCGCCGGTCCTGCCAGCCCCCGGCGGCGAGCATGCCGTGGATCATCGAGGCCAGGTGGGCGGCTCCGTCGACGATGGCGGCGTCCACCACCTGGCCGGTTCCGGTCGCGCGGGCGTGGTGGAGGGCGGCGAGGACGCCGACCACGAGGTAGAGCGCACCTCCCGCGTAGTCGCCGACGAGGTTCGCGGGGATCGCGGGCGGCGCGTCCGGGGCGCCGATCATGCCGAGCGTGCCGGTGAGCGCGATGTAGGCGATGTCGTGTCCGGCGCGCGGGGCGAGCGGGCCTTCCTGGCCCCAGCCGGTCATCCGGCCGTAGACGAGCCGGGGGTTGCGGGCGTGGCAGGTCTCCGGGCCGACGCCGAGGCGCTCCGCGACGCCCGGGCGGTAGCCCTCGATGAGGATGTCGGCGCGTTCGGCCAGATCCAGGACTCGGGCCGGGCCCTCCTCGGTCTTCAGGTCGACGATCACCGAGCGCTTGTTGCGGTTGGTGACGTCGTACTCCGGGTCGACGGCGAGCCCCGAGCCGTTCGGCCGGTCCACCCGGACCACGTCGGCGCCGAGGTCGGCGAGGAGCATGCCGGCGAACGGGCCGGGCCCGATACCGGCCAGCTCGACGACGCGCACGCCGGCGAGAGGGCCCTGCCCCGGCGTCCTTGCCACTGCCATCCGGCCCCCAGCTCCGTGACACACCCGATGCGAGATCGGCGTTGTTGAGAACGTGTTCCAGTACGGGGCACTATCCGATCGAGCAAGCGCTTAGTCAAGCACGGGCCCCGACCGTAAACTCTCCGTATGCACATTCTCGCCTCACAGTAGCCGCCGCCACCGACAGCGGCGCGGGAGGGAGCAATCGCCGGCCGGCGTCAGGAGCCCCACTCCAGGACCGTGACGACCATCCCGACGATCCAGGCGAGTCCCGCGAGAGCGGCGAGCAGCAGAGCGGCCGTCACGGCACGCTCGACCGGCTGGGCGGGTTGGCTCACGGTCTTGGGCGCACGGTGTGTCGTCATGCGTCCCACTCCTGCCGATCACGGGGGTGCGGCCACATCCGTACACGTACTCAGGCGCCGTACTCAGGCCGCGGACCCGACGGCCTCCTTGAGGGCGCGCCGGCACAGGCTGTCGGCGCGCCGGGTGGACTCGGTGATGCGGTACACCGGGGCGAGCGCGAGGGTGTGCGCGCAGGCGGTGTCGAGGCCGACCCGGTGCCCCACGGAGACGAACACCGGCTTGACGCCCGCCTGGGTGCGCAGGGCGCTGCCGACCTCGTCGTTGCCCCCGAGAAGCGGGCTCCTGCTGCCGCGCTCGCTGCCCGGCTCCGCGTAGGTGAAGGTGAACGGGTTCTTGGCGACGCCGATCGTGGGCAGTCCGGTGAGAACGCCGAGGTGGCTCGCCAGACCGAACCGGCGCGGGTGGGCGAGGCCGTAGCCGTCACAGACGACCAGCCCGGGATCGCGATCCAGGACCTCCAACGCGGCCAGGACGGTGGGGATCTCCCGGAAGGCGAGCAGACCGGGAACGTACGGGAAGGAGACCTCGCCGACGGCCGTGGCCTCGGCGAGGGGCGTGAGCGTGCCCGCGTCCAGGACGACGGCCGCCGCCGTGACCACGCCGCGCTCGTCGTCGTAGGCGACGTCGACCCCCGTGACGGGGCCGGTCCCGGGCGGCGGCCCCGGTTCGTCGAGGATCACCCGGCCGCGCAGCTCGTCCTGCACGGCACGGGCCTCTTCTTCGGTCGCGGGCCAGCCCGCGGGGGTGCGTACGGTGGTCATGGTGGTGACGAGCGTACGACCCCGCGGCCCGCCGTCACTTGCCCAGCGCGCGCTGCAGCTCGCTCTTGTTCATGTCCGAGCGGCCGCGGATGTTGCGCCGCTTGGCCTCCTCGTACAGCTGGTCGTACGTCTGCCCCTGGGAGCCCTTGCCCGAGCGCTGTCCGCCGCGCTTGGCGGACGACTTGTCCTGGGTGGACGTGCGGCTCGCGGTCTTGGACTCACCGGAACGGGCGCGCTCCTTGTTCACGGTCCGCGCCGCGATCTCCTTGGCGCGCCCCTCGCTCTCCCCACGGTCGCGCGCGCTCTCCTTGATGTGCTCGTACTGACGTTCCCGTTTGGGGCTCGAGCCGCGTGGCATGACCGTCACTTCCTCTCCGGATGCGGGTTCCCTACGAGTACCCCTTTCGCCGCGCTTCACCGTCAACGCCCGCCCGGGAACCGTACGCGCGTGCCCGGTGTCCTCTCCGGTGTCCCGGAGACCGCGGGACACCGGAGTGATCGCCCTCACCGTGCGCCGCCCGGTGGCATGGACTCGGTGACAGAGGTCACTCGCATTTCATGTGCACGGATTGGCCGATTCCATCGTCTCTTCAAGTGCCTGGCCTCATCCGCCCGAAGTCCGTCCAGCCGTCACAAGGGAGCAAGGCGTTGTCCACCGTCATCGAGCAGCCCGTGGAGGCCCGTCTCGTCGCTGCCGCGCCGCGTATGCCGAGCATTCCGGCCGTGCTCCACTACGACCGGCGCGACCCGTTCGCCGTCCGCATGACCTTCCCCGCCCCGGCCACCCTGGAGGGTGTGGAGGTGTGCTGGACCTTCGCCCGCGAACTCCTCACCGCCGGCCTGGAGGGCCCGGAGGGTCACGGGGACGTCCGGGTGCGGCCGTACGGCTACGAGCGCACCGTCCTGGAGTTCCACGCCCCGGAGGGCACCGCCGTGGTGCACGTCCACTCGGACGCGATCCAGAGCTTCCTGCGGCGGACCACCGAGTTGGTGCCGGTGGGTCTGGAGCATCTTCAGGTCGACCTGGACCACGACCTGGCGGAGCTGATGCGGGACGCGTGCTGAGCTCCTCGGTGCGCCCGCTCGCCCTCCTTCGGTTCGACGGCGCGTGCCCGCCGTCCGTGGCCGGTCGCGCCCACTCGGCGGAGCCGGACACGGTCACAACCCCGCGTCCCTTCAGGCCTTGTGACGGTTCCCGCCCAGCAGCCCGTTGAGCTCCCCGTAGTCGAGGCCGGCGGCCAGTGCGTCGTACGTTCCCGCGTCGAGCAGCTCCCGTGCGGCGCGGCGGACCAGCGCGTGGGCGGCCTGCGCGATGCCCGAGCCGACACTGACCCGGGCGACGCCGAGGGCGGCCAGTTCGGTGACCGTGGGCGCGCCCGGGCCGGCCATCACGTTCAGCGGGCCCTCGATGCCCTCGGCGAGCGCTTTCACGGTCCCCGGGTCGACGGCCCCGGGGACGAAGACGCCGTCCGCCCCGGCGGCGAGGAACGCGGCGGCCCGCTCCAGGGTCTCCTCCAGGCCTCCGGCGCCGCGCAGATACGTGTCCACGCGCGCGTTGACGAACAGCGGCACCCCGGCCGCCTCGGCGGCCTCGCGCCCGGCGGCGATGCGCGCCGCCTGCTCGGCGACCGGGCGCAGCGGGGCGCCGCCGCCGTACAGGCCGTCCTCGATGTTGACGCCGACGGCGCCCGCCGCCAGCACCGTCCTGATCGTGCCGCCGACGCCCGCGGCGTCTTCGGCGTACCCGGTCTCGATGTCCGCGCTCACCGGCACGGTCACCGCGTCCGCGATCCGGGTCAGGGCCGCGAGGGCGTCGCCGCCGGAGAGCCGGTCGCCGTCGGGGGCGCCCAGCTCCCAGGCGAGCCCGGCGCTCGTGGTGGCGACGGCCGCGGCCCCCGCGTCCTCGACGACCCTCGCGCTGGCGACGTCCCAGACGTTGGGCAGCACGAGCGGATGACCGGGCACATGCAGGGAACGGAAGGCGACGGCCTGCTCACGCGGCGAGGTCTTGTTCGTCATGCGGACGAGTCAACCAGCGGGCGGAGGCCGGTGGCTGGCGGAAATCCGACACGCGGGTAGGGGCGGGCGACGAGGGCGAGGGACCGGGGGCGCACTCCGCGCACTTAAATGCGTTGACGCTCTCCCGAGCCCCTCGTACGGTGTTCAACGCTTCTGTTGCCGCCGGGAGGAGAAGGACGTTGCTCGTCTGAGGTCTTGGGACACCGCGTCACACAGCACTGTCCGTGTCTGTGTGCGTCGCGTGCGACCTCGGCGTTCGAGCCGTCCTTTCCGTGCGGAGCTTCCTCTTCTCCCCGTTCGCGGACCGTCGCCTCATGCGGTGTCTCACACGCGTTGCCCGACACCCGCCCCTGAGCAACCGCGAGGCCCGTATGTCATCTTCCATCACCTGCACCTCCCTGACCTTCTCCTGGCCCGACGGCACCTCCGTCTTCGACGACCTCCAGGTCGCCTTCGCCCCCGGCAGGACCGGACTCGTCGGAACAAACGGGTCCGGGAAGTCCACCCTGTTGAAGCTGATCGCCGGTGAACTCACGCCGGCTTCGGGCACCGTGCGCGTCGCGGGAGAGGTCGGCCATCTGCCGCAGAACGTGACGCTCGACACCGCCCTGCGGGTCGACGAGGCCCTCGGGATCGCCGCCCAGCGCGCCGCGCTGCACGCCATCGAGGCGGGCGACGTGGCGGAGGAGCACTTCACGGCCGTCGGCGACGACTGGGACGTGGAGGAGCGCGCCGAGGCGATGCTCGGCGAACTCGGCCTCGGTCACATCGGGCTGGACCGCACCATCGGCGAGGTCTCCGGCGGCGAGTCCGTCCTGCTGCGGCTGGCCGCGCTGCTGCTGCGCCGCCCGGACGTGCTGCTGCTCGACGAGCCCACCAACAACCTCGACCTGTACGCGCGCAGACGGCTGTACGCGGCGGTGGAGGCGTGGCCGGGGCTCATGGTCGTGGTCAGCCACGACCGGGAACTCCTCGACCGCGTCGACCAGATCGCCGATCTGCGCGCCGGGGAGATCACCTGGTTCGGCGGCACCTTCTCCGCGTACGAGGAGGCACTGGCCGTCGAACAGGAGGCGGCCGAGCGCATGGTGCGCGTCGCCGAGGCCGATCTGCGCAAGCAGAAGCGCGAACTGGTCGACGCACAGGTGAAGTTGGCGCGCCGCAAGCGGTACGGGCAGAAGATGTGGGACAGCAAACGCGAACCGAAGATCGTCATGGGGGCACGCAAACGGGCCGCACAGGAGTCGGCGGGCAAGCACCGTCTCCTGCACGAGGAGCGGCTCGCCGAGGCCAGGGGAAGACTGGACGAAGCGGTGGAGGCGGTCCGGGACGACGACGAGATCCGCGTCGACCTGCCGTACACGGCGGTACCGCCGGGTCGGTCCGTCCTGACGCTCCGGGACCTGGAGCTGACGTACGGCGCCCGTGTGCGGGGCGGCCTGGAACTGCGCGGTCCCGAGCGGATCGCGCTGATCGGGCGCAACGGCGCGGGCAAGACCACGCTGCTGCGCACCATCGCGGCCGAGTTGGACCCGGTGGCGGGCGAGGCGACGGCGCATGTGCCGCTGCGCTTCCTGCCGCAGCGGCTCGACGTCCTCGACGACGGGCTGACGGTGGTGCAGAACGTGGCCCGGTTCGCACCCGCCGCCACCAACAACCGGGTCCGGGCACGCCTGGCCCGCTTCCTGTTCCGCGGCGCCCGGGCCGACCAGCCGGCCGGGACCCTGTCGGGCGGCGAGCGCTTCCGCGCCGCCCTGGCCGCGCTGATGCTCGCCGAGCCCGCGCCGCAGCTGCTGATGCTGGACGAGCCGACCAACAACCTCGACATGGCGAGCGTGCGGCAGCTCACCACGGCCCTGGAGTCGTACGAGGGCGCGCTGATCGTGGCGAGCCACGACCTGCCGTTCCTGGAGTCGATCGGCATCACACGCTGGCTGCTGCTCGACGGAGAGCTGAGGGAGACGACGCCGAAGGCCGTCGGGGAGCCCGACCGGCCCTGACCGGGGCGGCGCCTGGTCCGCACGGTGGCGGAACCCGGGGCTTTGTCCCCGGGTTCCGGCCCTGCATGATGGCGGGCGACATCATCAGCCGAGATGGAGTTCCGCACGTGCCCAGCAAGAAGGCCCTCATCCGCCGACCCAGCCCGCGCCTTGCCGAGGGGCTGGTGACCCACATCGAGCGGGAGAAGGTCGACGTCGATCGCGCGCTCGAGCAGTGGGAGGCGTACGCGCGGACGCTGCGCGAGCACGGCTGGGAGACGATCGAGGTGGAGCCGGCCGACGACTGCCCGGACTCGGTGTTCGTCGAGGACACGGTGGTGATGTACAAGAATGTCGCACTGATCACACGACCGGGCGCCGAGTCACGGCGCGAGGAGACGGCGGGCGTCGAGGAGGCCGTGGCCCGGCTGGGCTGTTCGGTGAACTGGATCTGGGAGCCGGGCACCCTCGACGGGGGCGACGTCCTGAAGATCGACGACACGATCTACGTCGGCCGCAGCGGACGCACCAACGCGGCCGCCGTCCAGCAGATGCGCGCGGTGTTCGAACCACTGGGCGCCCGGGTGGTCCCGGTGCCCGTCACCAAGGTGCTGCACCTGAAGTCGGCGGTCACCGCGCTGCCCGACGGCACCGTCATCGGCCATGTACCGCTGGTGGACAAGCCGTCGCTGTTCCCGCGCTTCCTTCCGGTGCCGGAGGAGTCCGGAGCGCACGTCGTGCTGCTCGGCGGCGACAGGCTGCTCCTGTCGGCCGGCGCGCCGAAGACGGCGGACCTGCTCGCCGACCTCGGTCATGAACCGGTCCTGGTGGACATCAGCGAGTTCGAGAAGCTCGAGGGATGTGTGACGTGCCTGTCGGTGCGGCTGCGGAAGTTGTACGACTGACCTGCTGAAGCGGCCACCCGTTCGCCCCCGTCGTCCCCGTGGACCTCGCGCCGGCGGGGACTTCCGTATGCCGGACAGAGCCTCCCCCTTGGGGTCTTCCGGGCGTACGGGCAGGGCTTTTACAGCGCGCTTAACCTACGGATTCGTAGCCTACGATACCGTAAGTTCGTGGCACCGCTCGCCGGCTGCACCGCTGCTCCTCCCCGTCTCCCTGGAGTTCCTGTGACGATCGCCTCCCCCCACCTCGGCAGCCCCTCTGTCTGGACCGACGCGCGGCTGCTGTACGCCCTGGAGGAAGTGGTCGAGAACGAGCTGAACCGGCATCTGAAGGTCGCCAAGGACTGGATGCCGCACGAGTACGTCCCCTGGGGCGACGGCCGCAACTTCCCGGGCTTCTTCGAGGACGGCGTCGCCTGGGAGAAGGAGCAGTCGAAGGTCACCGACATCGGCCGGATCGCGCTGGTCGTCAATCTTCTGACGGAGGACAACCTCCCCAGCTACCACCACGAGATCGCCACACTGTTCGGCCGCGACGGCGCGTGGGGCACCTGGGTGCACCGCTGGACGGCGGAAGAGGGCCGGCACGGCATTGTGATGCGGGACTACCTGCTCGCCTCCCGCGCGGTCGACCCCGACCAGCTGGAGCGTTTCCGCATGGCGCACATGAGCGAGGGCTTCGAGTCGGACAACCGGCACTCGATGCTGCACTCCGTCGCCTACGTCGCCTTCCAGGAACTGGCCACCCGCATCTCGCACCGCAACACCGGCCACCAGTCCGGCGACCCGGTCTGCGACCGGATGCTGGCCCGCATCTCGACCGACGAGAACCTGCACATGGTGTTCTACCGGAACCTGCTGAAGGCCGCGTTCGAGATCGCGCCCGACCCGACCATGCAGGCGGTGCGGGACGTCGTGGTGGGCTTTCGCATGCCCGGCCACGGCATCCCCGGCTTCGAGCGTGCCGCCGCGCAGATGGCGATCGGCGAGGTCTACAACCTGCGCATCCACCACGACGACGTACTCCAGCCGGTGCTCCGCTTCCTGAAGGTCCTCCAGATCGACGGCCTGGGCCCCGAAGGCCTCCGGGCTCAGGAGGAACTCGGCCTGTTCATGGACGGCCTCGACAGCGAGGCCACGCGGTTCGACGAGAAGCTGGCCGCGCGCAAGGCCCGGATGGCGGCCAGGGCCGAGGCGTAACCGCGTCGGATACCCGCATCGGATACCTGCATCCGAGTCCGTATCCGCCTCCGGATCCGCCGCAAACGCCACGTCGCGCCACCCTGTTCGCCGCACTGAAGCATCCCTCAGGATGCATATGCCGGGTGGACGTCCGCGCGGGGCAACCCGCCCGGCCTGTCCCTGTCGTACGCCTGGTCGGGCCGGTCGGGCCGGGTGGCGCCCCTGGAGCGGTCATGACGAATGCGATGTGGATGCGAGGCGTCCAGTGGCTGGCCGCCGCCGCACCGGACCCGCACGCCTGCGCACAGCAGTGGGAGCGGGGCGACGGCACGGTGCTGCTGGAGGCCGGACGCCACTGGGACGTGGTGAGCGTTCCGCGCCGGCTGGGGCTGCTCGCCCTGGACATCCTGTGGGACGACCCGCTGCGGACACCCGGACCGACGTTGGTGGACTCGGCGGCGCTCAGGGTGGGTTTCTTCGTGCCACCGGATCCGCCCGGTCACTGGACCGGCGCCGGGCTCCGCCATGCGAGCAGGGGGGCCTGGGTCGCCGTGCCCCCGCCGTACCGGCCCGCCGGTTCCCTGGAGTGGATCGTCGCGCCCGACGGAAGCGGGCTGCTGCATTCCCCGGTCGTCCTGCGACGGGCGCTGCGCCGGGCGGGCGAGACGCTCGCCGTGCTGGCAACGGTCAGCGAGGACTGACCCCGGGCCACCCCCCGGTCACAGGGCTCCCGGGTCCTAGGCTGCCTCGTAGTGGTGGGCGTCCGCGCCGCGCCACTTCACCCACGCCGGATCGTCGAGCAGGTCCTCGGCGTCGGGCAGCCCGGCCCGGCCGAGGAACTCGATCACGTCCTCGTCCGAGAACGCCACCCCCAGGCTCTCTCCGCGCGCGGTCACCCGGCGGCCGCCGGTGCCCGACGGCGGATGAACGATGACAGGAGCCCGTCCGGACATGTCTCCAGCATCGTCCCGGGCGTCCGGCCGCGCATCCGGACGGCTGAGCCCTCTCAGTTGCTGTCCGGCGTCCGCCTCAGCTGCAGCCGCTCCTTCTCGGACAGCCCGCCCCAGACGCCGAACCGTTCGTCGTGGGTGAGCGCGTGTTCGAGACACGCGGCACGGCTCTCGCACAGCCCGCAGATACGCTTCGCCTCCCGCACCGAACTGCCCGGCTCGGGGAAGAAGAAATCGCTCCCCGTCTGCGCACAGAGCGCCTGGTCCTGCCAGGGGATGTCGGACGCGATGATCGCTTCGATGTGCATGGCCGAGATCGTGCCGCGCGGCGAAAAACGTTCGATCAACACGTGATCAACGGCGGACCGGCCGCCCCCCGGGGCCTCCCGCGACCGGGGACGACGCCTTACGAGCTCGCAGGGCTCGACGTCGTGCGGCACGGCGTCGTGTGGCACGGCGTCGTGGGGCTCACGGCCTCGTACGGCTCCCGTCCTCGTACGGCTCCCGATGATGGCCTCGCCTGGCGGTGCCGCGCACGGCGGCGCGCCGAGACAACCGTGACGAGAGCGCACCCTGCCGATACACATCGGCACAGGAGCCCGCCGCGTCATTCCGGCGGCGATTGTCAGTGGGGGATGGAAGACTCGGCAGAGCAGGCCCCGGGAACCCTCGAAGGAGGGCAGAGATGCTCACCACCCGTTTCGTCAACGGCGCTCCGAACTGGCTCGACATCGGCACCCCGGACATCGACGGCGCCCAGTCCTTCTACGGCGGTCTCTTCGGCTGGCAGTTCCAGTCGGCGGGCCCCGACGCCGGCGGCTACGGCTTCTTCCAACTGTCCGGCAGGACCGCGGCCGGCGGCATGCAGACCACCCCGGAGCAGGGGCCGCCGTCCTGGACCGTCTACTTCCAGAGTGCCGACGCGGAGGCCACCGCCAAGGCGGCCGAGCAGTCCGGTGGCAGCGTGCTCATGCGGCCGATGGACGTGATGGGTGAGGGCCACATGGCCGTCCTCGCCGATACGGCCGGCGTGCCGTTCGGCATCTGGCAACCGGGCCGTACCAAGGGCATCGAGGTGGCCGGCGACCCGGGCTCGCTGTGCTGGGTCGAGCTGTACACGCCGGACATCGCCCGAGCCGCCGCGTTCTACCGCCAGGTGCTCGGCTGGGAGACCGAGGGCGTCCCCTTCCCCGGCGGCACGTACACGTGCATCAACCCGGAGGGCGGCGGCCGGGACGACATGTTCGGCGGCCTGGTCCCGCTGGCCGACGACCCCACGGAAGCGGAGGCCGGTGCGCACTTCCTGCCGTACTTCGAGGTCACGGACACGGACGCCACGGTGACCCAGGCGCAGGAGCTGGGCGGCAGCGTCCGGACGCCCGCGACGGACATCGAAGGGGTGGGCCGTATCGCCCGGCTCGCCGACCCGTACGGAGCCCGCTTCGCGGTGATCAAGAGCGCACCGCCGCAGCCGCAGCAGAGCTGACGCCGGTCGGTTCCGGGCGCGGTGCCTGAGTCCTTTTCGCACGCACCGCGCCCCGCCTTCCTTCCGCCCCAAAGGGGGTCCCCACGCTGTCACTTCTTGAACGCGAAAAATTTTTGAGAGCGCTCTCATTCATACCCTTGACGCTTCAACTCCTCCTGGGAACAGTGGGACCACTCCTCCTCCCCCACATCCCAGGAGCCCCCTCGTGATATCGCGCCGAGCGTTTCTGTCCGCGGCCACCGCGGCCGTCACCTCCCCCGCCTGGTCGGCCGCCCTCGCCCCCACCGCCGCCCAGGCAGCCCCCGCCACCTGCCAACTCGCCCTCCGCAATGCCTCGTTGCCCGGCACGGTCCGGGCGTACGTCACGGGACACGAGCAGTCGACCGGCAACTGGATGCTCCTGCGCGCCGACGGCAGCGTCTACCGGCCGGGCTCCCCCTCCGCGCCGCACACCCCGCTCCCCGTCGACTGTGCGATCCCCCTGGGCCCCGCGGGCTCGCCCCCCACCGTGCTGACGCTTCCCCAGATGTACGGTGCCAGGATCTACTTCGTGCGGGACGCCACCCTCGACTTCTTCCTCAACCCGGGCCCGGCCCTGGTGGAGCCCGCCTTCGCCACCCCCGCCGACCCCAACTACGGCAAGACCTGGTCGTTCTGCGAGTTCACCTTCAACTCGGCGCAGCTGTACGCGAACATCAGCTATGTCGACCTGGTGACCGCCCTCCCGATCGGACTCACCCTGGAGGGGGACGCCACCCACACCGTCGCACCGCTCCCCGACGGCGCCGTGGACAGGATCGCCTCGGCTCTCTCGGCCCAGGCCGCGAAGGACGGGCAGCCCTGGGACAAGCTGGTGATCCACGGCTCGGACGGCAAGGTGCTACGGGCCGTCTCCCCACAGAACCTGATGGCGCCGTACTTCGGCCAACCCGACCGGATGCCGTTCCGCGACCTGTGGACCGCCTACATCGACCAGGTCTGGGCGAAGTACCGCGCCACGGACCTGAGGATCGACCTCCAGGGCGGCCGGGGCGTGCTCACCGGCCGGGTCACCGGTGACGCGCTCACCTTCACGGGCGGGCACACCTTCTCCAGGCCCACTTCCAGGGACGTCTTCACCTGCGACCACGGGCCGTTCGCCAACAACCCGGGCGATCCGGACGACAGGAAGGCCCTCCTCGCGCGTCTCGCCGCCGGCTTCAACCGCTCGCTGATGCTCACCCACCCGTACCAGCCGAACGGCCTGACCAGCGCGGACTACTACCAGGGCGGGGTGACCAACCACTGGGCGCGCGTCGTGCACGCGAACTCGCCGATCGGGTACGCGTTCCCGTACGACGACGTGCGTCCGGACGGTCAGCCGGACGTGTCGGGGGCGGCGTACGACGGGAACCCACGCCGGTTCACGGTGACGGTCGGTTCATGACCGTGCCGTCACGCCGACGCCCGACGTACCAGCGTCGTCGGCAGCACCACGCTCGACGGCGCGCCGCCCACTCCCGGCTCGTCACCGCGCCGGTCCAGGCCCAGCAGCAGGAGTCGGGCCATCAAACGGCCCATCGTCTCGATGTCCTGGCGGACCGTCGTCAGCGGCGGGTCGGTCTGTTCGGCGACCGGCAGCATGTCGTCGAAGCCGATGACGGCGACGTCGTCGGGCACCCGGCGGCCCTCGGCGCGCAGCACCCGCAGGGCACCCGAGGCGCTCAGGTCGTTGGCGGCGAACACGGCGTCCAGGTCCGGGCAGCGGCCCAGCAGCTCCCGCATCGCCCGTTCGCCGCCCGCCGGCGTGAAGTCCCCCTCCACGACGAGCCCCGGGTCGGCGTCGACCATCACGTCGCGGAACCCGTCGAGCCGGTCCACTGCGGACGTCTGGTCGAGGGCGCCGGTGATGTGCGCGATGCGGCGGCGGCCGAGCCCCACAAGATGGCGCACGGCCTCGCGGGCACCGCCGCGGTTGTCACTGTCGACGTAGACGGCGCTGCGGGTGCCGCCGCCCCAGCCCGGCCGCCCACCGAACACGGTGGGCACCCCGGCCCGCTGCACCAGCTCGGGCAGCGGGTCGTCGAGGTGCAGCGAGAAGACGAGCGCGCCGTCGACGTGCCCGCCGGCGAGATAGCGGCCGACCCGGGCGTGGTCGGCGCGGCCCTCCGTCAGCAGCAGGACGAGCTGAGAGTCGTGGACCGTCAGTTCCTTGCTGATGCCGCGCAGTTGCAGGGCGAAGAAGGGGTCGGCGAAGACCCGGGTCTCCGGCTCGGCGATCACGACGGCGACCGCGTCGTGCCGCTTGGTGACCAGGCTGCGCGCGGCCTGGTTCGGCACGTACCCGAGTTCCTCCACGGCGCGGCGCACCCGCTCCACGAGGGGTTCGCGCACTCCGTCACCGCCGTTGACGACGCGGGACACCGTCGCCCGGGAGACCCCGGCCCGGGCAGCCACGGCCTCCAGCGTGGGGCGCGGCGCGGTCTCGGTCACGTGGGGCTCCTCCTCGGCGGTTGCCGATCAGGATAGCCCCGGCCGCCCCACCGCTGAGAGCGCTCCCAGGTCCAGGGCCTGTCTTTCGGATCAGGTCGGCCCTAACGCTCGTGATCAATACGCCTAGTGCCGGTGCTGAGACGAATCGTCGTACTCGGGGATCGTTCCGTCGTCTTTCCGCACGAGGAACAGTCCGTCCATCCCCTTGTCGGCGTGTCTTTGGACGTGGCAGTGGTACATCCACGCGCCCGCGCCGCCCGACTCGCCCGCGATGACCTGGAAGCCGAAGGAGGCACCGGGACCGACGACCCTGGTGTCGATGAGCTGGCTGGAGTCCTCGGGACCGGTGAGCAGTCCCGTGCGGTTGTCCGCCCACCGATGACCGTGCAGGTGGAACGTGTGGAAGTCGTCACCGTGCGTGATCACCACGAACTCGACGCGCTCCCCCACGATGGCCTCGAGTGTGGGTCCGGAGTGCCCCTTGCCGTTGTTGATCGACGTCTCGTTGAACACGATGGTGTGCGTGGTGTCGGGGAGGATGTCGCCCTGGCGGCGTACGATCAAGGCCGCGAACAGGCCCGCGCGTACGCCACCGGTGCCGTGCGGGGTGCCGACGGCATGGTCGTGGTAGTGCCAGTAGCCCGCGCTGCCCTCCCGATACGTGCCGTCCTTGCGGCGGCCGGGGGCGTGTGCCTTCCACACGTAGGTGCGTGTGCGGCCCGGTTTCACGAGACTTTTGGTGAGGTTCGTTCCATCGTTGCTGATCGTGTAGTCCACCCCGTGCACATGCAGGCCCGTCGAGACGTCCAGCCGGTTCTCGAACTCGATGTACAGCGTGTCGCCCTCGACCAGTTCGATCACCGGGCCCGGGATGGTCGCCTTCTTGCCTGCGAGGCCGTAGCCCATCCGTCCGTTACCGAGGTCCGCGGCGAAGAGTTTGATGTGCCTCTCCTTGCCACCGGCGGGCGCCGTCCGCGGCCCACCCTCGGCGAAAGCCTCAGGAGCAAGTGACAACGATGTCGCGACGGCGGCGCCACCGATCAGCATCCGCCGGTGGAAGCTGCGTCTGTCCATGCGGAACTCCCCATCCTCGTACGCAATTCATGGAGAAGAGCCGCTGGGCGAACAACGGACCGATAGCGGCACGGCGCGAGCTTATCCGCACAAAGGACAGATTCTTGGTATTGACGACATACCGATATATAAGTGTCGTGTGCGGGCGACGCCCGCGCCGGTCTGGGGGGCGTTCAGAACACGTCAGGTCAGGGGGACGTCAGGACACGTCAGGAGGCGGCCGGACTCTCAGGGGTCTCCGGCTTCCGCTCCCGCCGTGCCCGGCTCGGCTGCACGCGCTTCGGCTCGCCCGGCATCTTCGGGTACTCGGGCGGATAGGGCAGGTCGCCGAGCCCGTGGTCGTGTTCGTCGCGGCGGGCGAGTTCGAGGAGCGCCTCGAGGGAGAAGGCGTGGTCGTCCATGTCCGCGTGGACGTCACCCAGTTCGGCGAACCGGCGGGGCATGGTCGCGAGGTCGAAATCGCGGGGCTCCGCGTCGTCGACCTCCTCCCAGCGCAGTGGCGCCGACACGGGGGCGTGGGGCCTCGGGCGTACCGAGTAGGCGGAGGCGACGGTGCGGTCGCGGGCGGTCTGGTTGTAGTCCAGGAAGATCTTCTCGCCCCGCTCCTCCTTCCACCAGGCGATGGTCACGTGATCGGGCATCCGCCGCTCCATCTCGCGCCCGACGGCGATCGCGGCGCGGCGCACCTGGGTGAAGGTCCAGCGGGGCTCGATGGGCACGAAGACGTGCAGGCCGCGGCCGCCGGAGGTCTTGGGCCAGCCGCGCAGCCCGCCGTACTCGTCGAGGACGGCGCGCAGTTCATGGGCGGCACGCACCGCGTCGGCGTAGTCGGTGCCGGGCTGCGGGTCGAGGTCGATGCGCAGTTCGTCGGGGCGGTCGACGTCGGCGCGGCGCACCGGCCACGGATGGAAGGTGAGCGTGCCGTACTGCGCGGCCCAGACGACGGCGCCGGCCTCGGTCGGGCACATCTCGTCGGCGCTGCGGCCGCTGGGGAAGGTGATGTGCGCGGTGGGGATCCAGTCGGGCATGCTCTTGGGCGCCCGCTTCTGGAAGAACCACTCGCCGGTCACCCCGTCCGGGTAGCGCTCCAGGGTGGTGGGCCGGTCGCGCAGGGCGCGCAGGATGCCGGGCCCGACGGCCATGTAGTACTGCGCGAGGTCGAGCTTGGTGAAGCCGCGCTCCGGGAAGAAGACCTTGTCCGGGCTGGACAGCCGTACCGTCCGTCCCGCCACCTCCAGCTCCACCGCATCGCCCATGCGAGCCACGGTAGGCGCCCGCCCCCCTCCTCGCACACCGGGCGAACCGCCTCGCCGGGCAGCAGAATCGAAGGCATGGACCTGCCGGTGATGCCCCCCGTGAAGCCGATGCTCGCCAAGCCCGTGGCGGCGATCCCGCCGGACATGCAGTACGAGGCCAAGTGGGACGGCTTCAGGGCCATCGTGTTCCGTGACGGCGTGGAGGTCGAGCTGGGCAGCCGTACGGGGAAGCCGCTGACCAGGTATTTCCCCGAACTGGTGGAGGCGCTGCGGGAGCGGCTGCCCGAGCGGTGCGTGGTGGACGGGGAGATCGTGATCGCGCGGGAGGGTCGCCTGGACTTCGACGCGCTGACGGAACGGATCCATCCGGCGGACTCGCGGGTGCGGATGCTGGCGCAGAAGACCCCGGCGTCGTTCGTGGTGTTCGATCTGCTGGCGTTGGACGACGACTCGCTGCTCGACGTTCCGCTGGGTCACCGGCGCGCCCTGCTGGAGCAGGCGCTGTCGGGAGCGCGGCCACCCGTCCACCTGGCGCCGGCGACGACGGACCGCGCGGTGGCCGAGCAGTGGTTCGAGCAGTACGAGGGCGCGGGCCTGGACGGGGTGATCGCCAAGCCGCTCTCCCTGCCGTACCGTCCGGACGAACGCGTGATGTTCAAGGTCAAGCACGAGCGCACGGCGGAGGTCGTGGTGGCGGGCTACCGCTTCCACAAGAGCGGCCCGGTCGTGGGGTCGCTGCTGCTCGGGCTGTACGACGACCGGGGCGCGCTCCAGCACGTGGGAGTGTCGGCCGCGTTCCCGATGAAGCAGCGGGAGCGGCTGGTGGAGGAGCTGGAGTCGCTGCGGATGGACGATGTCGCCGGGCATCCCTGGGCCGCCTGGTCGGACGAGCAGGCGCACGAGACGGCCCGGCTGCCGGGAGCGCCGAGCCGCTGGTCGGGGAAGAAGGACCTGTCGTGGGTGCCGCTGCGGCCGGAGCGGGTGGCGGAGGTGGCGTACGACCACATGGAGAACGGCGAGCGCTTCCGGCACACGGCGCGCTTCCGCCGCTGGCGCCCGGACCGCACCCCCGAGAGTTGTACGTACGCGCAGTTGCAGGAACCGGTGCGCTACGACCTCGCGGAGATCCTCGGCGTCCCGGACTGACCTGTGGCGGAGGTCGCCCCTCCGGCGGACGGCACTCGGCGGACTTGCCTGGTTGCGGATGCGGGTGACGACCGGCGGCGGGGTGCGGATGCGGGTGACGACCGGCGGCGGGGTGCGGATGCGGGTGACGACCGCCGGCGGGGTGCGGGTGCGGGTGACGACCGCCCGGGCGTGAGGGGCTGTCCGGGGCTACGCCCTGCGCCCCAGTCGGCGTTCGATCGCCGCTCCCGCGTCCCGGCGGTCGGGGGCGAGCGCCTGGCGGGCCTCCTCGGGCGAGCCGAATCCCAAAGCGGCCGCGATCGCCTCCCAGGCGACGCCGCCCGCGAGCAGCGCCTCCACCGCGGCACCGACGGCGACGCCCGCCTCATGGCGGGCTCGGTCCAGTTCGGTGAGGGTGCGCAGCAGGTCGGGTGCCGTCGCGGCGTCCGCGAGGCCGCTCTGGGCCGCGTGCCGTGCCTGATCGGCGGAGACCCACCAGTCCGCGGAGGTGTGCGGGGAACGGGTGGCGAGGGTCCGGTCCACGGTGGTGCCGCCTTCCTTCGCGGATACGCGTCTGGGGTGCCGCGGGGCACCCCAGTCTAGGTCCGTCGATCCGGAATGCGGTGGTCGCCGTCCGCTGAACGGACCAGCGGGCCGCCCCCGGGTCCGCCCTCCGAGCGGCGGACCGGCCCACGTTTCTCCGCGGACCTCCGACTCCTCGGAATGTGGGGTCAGGCCTTGGCCGCGAGGGGTTCCGCCGGGTTGCGCAGGTCCTCGGCGGCATCCGCGACACGCCGGATGAGGTCAAGGAAGAGGGTCTGTTCCTCGGGGGCGAGCGGGGCCAGGAAGACCTGGTTCATCCGGGCCGTGCGCACGGTCAGCTTGCGGTGCGTCCGCACACCGTCCTCCGTCAGGCGCAGCAGGAAGCGGCGGCCGTCCTGCGGGTCGCGCACCTTGTCGAGGAGACCGCGCCGGCCGAGCCGGCTGATCACCTCGGCGATCGTGGACCGGTCGAGGCCCACCCGCTCCCCCACGGTGCGCTGGTCGAGGCCCGGCTCGGCGACGAGCGCGTTCAGGACCGCGAACTGCGGCGAGGTGATCTCCTCCGAGACCATCGTGTTCCACAGCAGGTAGTGCGCCTGCTGCAGCCGCCGGGCCAGGTGCCCGGGGTGGGCGGAGAGATCCATCGCGGCCATGAGCGCTCCTCAGGGTCCGTCCGTCATGCTTCGGTCATTCCATCGGTGCACTGAACAATACCGCCTGCATCCCATCTCTGCCCACGGTGTGCAGTTGCTGATTCGCTGGACTCTTGACGACTCAAGCGTCGGGTGGCAGCGTGAGTGAGACCTCGCAGAAATAGTCAGTGTGCTGAGCAATTCGGCGGTCCTCGTGGTTTCGAAGACGGATGGGGCTTGACGGATGGACAAGGTGGTCGCCACGGCCCTGGAGGCGGTGGCCGACGTGCCGGACGGCGCGTCGCTGGCGGTGGGCGGGTTCGGGCTGAGCGGCGTGCCGAACGCGTTGATCCAGGCGCTGCACGAGCGCGGGGTCAGCGGCCTGAGCGTCGTCTCCAACAACTGCGGGGCGATGGAGTCCGGTCTCGCGGTCCTGCTGGCCGCCGGGCGGATCGCCCGGGTGACCGGCTCCTACATCGGGGGGAACAAGGAGTTCGCCCGCCAGTACCTGGCCGGTGAGATCGAGGTCGAGATGATCCCGCAGGGCACGCTGGCCGAGCGGCTGCGGGCGGGCGGGGCCGGCATCCCCGCGTTCTACACCCCGGCGGGTGTGGGGACGCAGGTCGCCGAGGGCGGGCTGCCGTGGCGGTACGACGGGCAGGGCGGGGTCGCTCTGGCCTCCCCGCCCAAGGAGGTGCGGGAGTTCGACGGCACCGAGTACGTGCTGGAGCGTGGCATCCGCACCGACTTCGCGCTGGTGCGGGCGGCGAGGGGCGACCGGCACGGGAACCTCGTCTTCAACAAGTCCTCCCGCAACTTCAACCCCCTGGCGGCCATGGCCGGCAACGTCACGATCGCCGAGGTGGAGGAGCTGGTGGAGCCGGGAGAGATCGAACCGGACGCCGTGCATCTGCCGGGGATCTTCGTGCAGCGGGTCGTCGCGCTCACGCCCGAGCAGGCCGCGGACAAGAAGATCGAGCGGCGCACGGTCTCCGCGCCCGAGGCACGAGGAACGGTGAGTGCGTGATGGCGTGGACGCGTGAGGAGATGGCGGCCCGCGCGGCGCGCGAGCTGAGGGACGGTCAGTACGTCAACCTCGGCATCGGACTGCCGACCCTGATCCCCAACCACCTCCCCGAGGGTGTGGAGGTGGTCCTGGAGTCGGAGAACGGCATCCTGGGCACCGGCCCGTACCCGACCGAGGACGAGGTCGACCCGGACCTGATCAATGCGGGCAAGGAGACGGTCACGGTCCTGCCCGGCGCCGCCTTCTTCGACTCGGCGCTGTCGTTCTCCATGATCCGCGGCGGGCACATCGACGTCGCCGTGCTGGGCGCCATGCAGGTCTCGGAGAAGGGCGACCTGGCGAACTGGGCGATCCCCGGAAAGCTGATCACGGGGATCGGCGGGGCGATGGACCTGGTGCACGGCGCCCGCACCGTCATCGTCGTGATGACCCACACCGCCAAGGACGGCAGCCCGAAGATCCTGAAGGAGTGCGCGCTGCCGCTGACCGGCAAGGCCTGCGTCGACCGGATCATCACCGACCTCGGCGTCCTCGACGTGACCGACGAGGGGCTGGTCCTCGTCCAGACCGCACTCGGCGTGAGTGTCGAGGAGATCACCGCCAAGACCGACGCCCCGCTGACCGTCGCGGAGGAACGCAGGTGAAGACCGTCTACATCGTCGACGCGGTCCGCACTCCGATCGGCCGCTACAACGGCGGACTCACGGGCGTCCGCCCGGACGACCTGGCCGCCCACGCCATCCGGGAACTACTGGCCCGTACGCCCGACTTGGACCCGTCACGGATCGAGGACGTCTACTTCGGCAACGCCAACGGCGCGGGCGAGGAGAACCGCAACGTCGCCCGCATGGCCGCCCTGCTGGCCGGTCTGCCCACCTCCGTGCCCGGTGTCACCGTCAACCGGCTGTGCGCCTCCGGCCTGGAGGCCGTGATCCAGGCCGCCCGCGCGATCGCCGTCGGGGACGCCTCGATCGCGCTGGCGGGTGGCGTGGAGTCCATGACTCGCGCCCCCTATGTGCTGCCGAAGAACGACAAGCCGTTCCCGGCCGCGCACACGGAGCTGTACTCCACCACGCTGGGCTGGCGCATGGTGAATCCGAAGATGGACCCGCAGTGGACCGTCCCCCTCGGCGAGAGCGCGGAGCTGATCGCGGACAAGCACAAGATCAGCCGCGAGCAGCAGGACGAGTTCGCCCTGCACAGCCACCAGAAGGCGGCCAGGGCACAGGCCGAGGGGCTGTTCGACGCAGAACTCACGCCGGTGACCATTTCGCAGCGCAAGGGCGACCCGCAGGTCTTCGCCGCCGACGAGTGCGTACGCCCGGACGCCTCCCTCACCGCGATGGCCCGGCTCAAGCCGTCCTTCCGCACCCGGAACGGCACCGTGACCGCGGGCAACGCCTCCCCGCTCAACGACGGCGCCGCCGCCCTGCTCCTGACCGACGAGGAGGGGCTGCAGGCCATCGGCCGGGAGCCCCTGGCCCGGGTCGCGGCGACCGGCGTGTCGGCCATCGACCCGCAGTACTTCGGCCTCGCTCCCGTCGAGGCGGTGGGCCGCGCCCTGGCCAAGGCAGGCAGGGGCTTCGACGACCTGTCGGTCCTCGAACTCAACGAGGCCTTCGCCGCCCAGGTCCTCGGCTGCCTCGCCGAATGGCCCGAGTTCGACCCGGCGATCCTCAACCCGCAGGGCGGCGCCATCGCCCTCGGCCACCCGCTCGGCGCCTCCGGTGCCCGTCTCGCCGGCACCGTCGCCCACCAGCTCGCCCGCCGCGGCTCCGGCGCCGGCGTCGCCACCCTGTGCATCGGCGTCGGCCAGGGCCTCGCCCTCGTCCTCGAACGCTAAGGAAGCGTTAGGAACCCCCATGGCTCTCACTCAGCAGGACATCGACCTCGAGATCGCGGCCGAGCACGCCGCCTACGAGAAGCGGGTCGCCGACGGCGGGCCCGTCGAGCACCACCCGCGCCGCGACTACCCGCCCTACCGCTCCTCGGTGCTGCGGCACCCCAAGCAGCCGCCGGTCACCATCGACGTCAGCAAGGACCCGGAGCTGGTGGAGCTGTCGTCCCCGGCCTTCGGCGAACGGGACATCACCGAGATCGACAACGACCTCACACGACACCACCGGGGCGAGCCCATCGGGGAACGGATCACCGTCTCGGGCCGCCTCCTCGACCGCGGCGGACGTCCGATCCGCGGCCAGCTCATCGAGATCTGGCAGGCGAACGCGGCCGGCCGCTACGCGCACCAGCGCGAGCAGCACGACGCCCCCCTCGACCCGAACTTCACGGGCGTCGGCCGCACCCTCACGGACGACGCCGGCTTCTACCGGTTCACCACCATCCAGCCGGGCCCCTACCCGTGGCGCAATCACGTGGGCGCCTGGCGGCCGGCCCACATCCACTTCTCGCTCTTCGGCACGGCGTTCACGCAGCGGCTCGTGACGCAGATGTACTTCCCGAACGACCCGCTGTTCCCCTACGACCCGATCCTGCAGTCCGTGACGGACGACGACGCCCGGCAGCGGCTGGTCGCCACGTACGACCACAGCCTGTCGGTGCCGGAGTTCTCGCTCGGCTACCACTGGGACATCGTGCTCGACGGCCCGCACGCCACCTGGATCGAGGAAGGACGCTGACCTGCCATGACGAGGATCGACACGAGCAGGCCGGAGAGCGTGCTGCCCACCCCGTCGCACACGGTCGGCCCCTTCTACGGGTACGCGCTGCCGTTCCCGGGCGGCGGTGACATCGCGCCGGTCGGCCACCCGGACACGATCACCCTCCAGGGGTACGTCCTCGACGGCGAGGGCAACCCGCTGCCGGACGCCTTCGTGGAGCTGTGGGGCCCGGATCCGGAGGGCGCGGTCCCGACCACCGACGGCTCGATCCGGCGCGACCCGGCGACGGGCGGCTACCTGGGCCGCAACGGGGTCGAGTTCACCGGTTGGGGCCGCGTCCAGACCGATGCCAACGGCCACTGGTACGCCCGTACGCTGCGGCCGGGCGCCCGCGGGCGCAGCGCCCCGTACATCAGCGCCTGCGTGTTCGCGCGCGGTCTGCTGATGCACCTGTTCACGCGGATCCACCTCCCCGGAGACGAGGCGGCGCTCGCCGCGGACCCGCTGCTCGCCCAGCTGGAGCCGGAGCGCCGCGACACGCTGATCGCGGTGGACGGGGGCGACGGCACGTACCGTTTCGACATCCGCCTTCAGGGCGAGGGCGAGACGGTCTTCCTGGAGTTCCGGTGACCTCTGCAGAGTCCGGCACCGGCCTGCTCGCCCCCGGGTGGGCCGGCTCCCCCGCCGCGTCCTCGACGAGCGACACCGCGTATCTGCGGGCGCTGCTCGACGCGGAGGCGGCACTGACCCGTGCGCAGGCCGGGCTGGGGCTGGTCCCCGAGGAGGCGGCGACGGCGGTGGCCGCGGCGGCCCGGTCCGGTCGCTTCGACGTCCGGGACATCGCGCTGCGGGCCAGGGACGGCGGCAATCCCGTGATCCCGCTCGTCGCCGACCTGACGAAGGCGGCCGGAGAGGAGTACGGGCCGTACGTCCACCGGGGCGCCACCAGCCAGGACATCCTGGACACCGCGACGATGCTGGTCGCCGCGCGCACGCTGGACCTGGTCCTGGCCGATCTGGAGCGTACGCGGGAGGCGCTGGCCCGGCTCGCCGCCCGCCACCGGGACACGGTCCTGCCCGGGCGGACGCTCACCCAGCACGCGGTGCCGACGACGTTCGGGCTGAAGGCGGCCGGCTGGCGGTCACTGGTGCTGGACGCCCGGGACCGGCTACGGGCCGTGCGCGACGGGCTGCTCGCTCAACTGGGCGGTGCGGCGGGCACGCTGGCCGCGTTCACCGCGTACGGTGCCGAGGATCCGACGGCGCTCGTGGCCGCGTACGCACGGGAACTCGGCCTGCGCGCACCCGAGTTGCCCTGGCACTCCCTGCGCACCCCCATCGCCGACCTCGCGGGCGCGCTCGCCTTCACGGCCGGGGCGCTGGGCAAGACGGCCACGGACGTCCTCACCCTCTCCCGTACCGAGATCGCCGAGGTCGCCGAGGGCGCGGGCGGCGGCTCCTCCGCGATGCCGCACAAGGCGAACCCGATACGGGCGACGTTGATCGCGGCGGCCGCGCGGCGGGCACCGCAGCTCGCGGCCACTCTCTACGGGTCACTGGCCGCCGAGGACGAACGCCCGGCCGGAGCCTGGCACGCAGAGTGGGAGCCGCTGCGCGATCTGCTGCGGCTGGTCGGCGGCGCCGCGCACGACGCCGTGCACCTGGCCGAAGGCCTCCGGGTGGACGCGGACGCCATGCGGGAACACCTCGGCCTCACCGACGGGTTGATCGTCTCGGAGCGGCTGGCGGCCCAACTGGCTTCCGTGCTGGGCCGCGCCCGCGCAAAGGAGCTGCTCACGGAGGCCGCCCGGCGCGCCCGAACCGAGGGCCGCACGCTCGCCGATCTCCTCGCCGAATACGCCGAGTTGAGGGACGTCGACCTCGACGCCCTCACCGACCCGACCCAGTACACCGGCTCCGCGGGAGCCCTCACCGACCGTGCCCTGGAGCGCTCGTGACCGACAAGCTGCTGCACCACCGCATCGAGGGTCCCGCCACCGCTCCCCCGCTGATCCTCGGCCCCTCGCTCGGCACCTCGTACGCCCTGTGGGACCCGGTGGCACCCGAGTTGTCCGTCACGCACCGGGTGATCCGCTGGGACCTGCCCGGCCACGGAGGTTCGGCCCCGGGCCTCATCGGGCCGGGCGCGACGGTCGCCGACCTCGCCGAACTGGTCCTGGCGCTCGCGGACTCGCTGGGCGTCGACCGGTTCGCGTACGCCGGCGTGTCGCTCGGCGGCGCGGTGGGGCTGCACCTCGCCGTGCACCACCCCGAGCGGATCTCGTCACTGGCCGTCATCTGCTCCTCCGCCCACTTCAACGGCTCCAAGCCGTGGGAGGAACGCGCCGCCCTGGTACGCCGTGAGGGGCTCGCGCCGGTCGCCGCGACGGCGGACTCCCGCTGGTTCACGGCCGGGTTCACCGTACCCCGGCTGGTGCAGGACCACCGGGAGGCGGATCCGGACGCGTACGCCGCCTGCTGCGACGCGCTCGCCGCGTTCGACATCCGTGACCGGCTGGCGTCGATCACCGCACGGACGCTGCTGATCGCGGGCCGCCAGGACCCGGCGACGCCGCCCGCGCATCTGCGGGAGATCGCCGACGCGGTGCCCGGCTCCGCGCTGATCGAGATCCCGGGCGCCTCGCACCTGGCGCCCGCGCAGTGCCCGAAGGCCGTCCTGGCGGCGATGCGTACGCACCTGACCGGAGCGCCGGAGCGCGGCATGGAGGCGCGTCGCCAGGTCCTGGGCGACGCCCACGTGGACCGGGCGCAGGAGCGCCAGACCCCCTTCACCGCCCGCTTCCAGGACTTCATCTCCCGTTACGCCTGGGGCGAGATCTGGACCGACCCGACGCTGTCCCGCCGCGAACGCAGCATGATCACGCTGACGGCACTGGTCGCCCACGGCCACCACGAGGAGCTGGCCATGCACGTTCGGGCGGCGCGGCGCAACGGTCTGACACCGGAGGAGATCGGCGCGGTGCTGCTGCAGACGGCCGTCTACTGCGGGGTGCCGGCGGCGAACTCGGCATTCGCGGTGGCGCAGCGGGTGCTCGCGGAGGAGGAGGCCGCCGGAGGGTGACCCTGCTGGTCGTAGCTTCAGCACAACCCCTCACAGCCCGCCCGCGCGTGCCTAGGGTGGAAGCATGTCGACTGTTCTCATCACCGGTGCCACCTCCGGACTCGGCCGGTACGTCGCCTTCGAACTGGTCCGTTCCGGACACGTGGTCCTCGCCCACGGGCGCGACGCGGGCCGCACCGACCGGCTCGTCGCGGAGTTGCGCACCGAGGGCGAGGCGCACGGCTTCGTCGCCGACCTGGCCTCGCTCGCCGAGGTGCGCCGGCTCGGCGACGAGGTGGCCGCGGCGCACCCCGGGCTGGACGTCCTGATCAACAACGCGGGGGTGGGCAGCGGCGCGCGCGGCTCAGGGCGCGAGGTCAGCGCCGACGGCCACGAACTGCGGCTCGCGGTCAACTACCTGGCGCCGGTCGCCCTCACCCGCGCCCTGCTGCCGGTGCTGCGGCAGAACACCCCCGCCCGGATCGTCAACGTGGGCTCGGCGGGCCAGGAGCCCGTGGACTTCGACGACCCGGAGCCGACCCGCGGCTACAGCGGCGTCTCGGCGTACTGCCGCAGCAAGTTCGCCCTGGCCGCGCACACGTTCACGCTCGCGGAGGAACTCCAGGGCACGGGAGTGTCGGTGAACGTCCTGCACCCCGCGACCTACATGGACACGGCGATGGTCCGCGAGGCCGGGGTCAATCCCTGGAACACGGTGGCGGACGGGGCGGCGGGGGTGCTGGCGCTGGCGACGCAGGAGGTGGGCAGCGGCGGCTACTTCGACGGGACCAGTCCTTCACGGGCGCATGACAGGGCGTACGACCGGGAGGTGCGCAAGCGCCTGGAAGCGGTCACGGATCGACTACTGGCCCTGTAGGCGCGCCCCGCAAGGGGTGCGCGGTCACGGTGCCCCGACAGCTTCCAACGCGTCCCGGGCCCGGAGGGCCAACCCGTCCGCCCCACAGGACTCCGCCAGCGAACGCCCCCGTTCGAGTTCGGGCACCGACCCCGTGGCGATCCCGTACTCGACCAGCGCGGCGGCGTGTTCGTACTGGCAGGCTGAGGCCTCGAGGTACGCCACGGCCTGCCCGGACAGGCGCACCGCTCGCTGCCCGGTCTCCAGCGCGGCAGCCACCCGAAGGGCCTCACCGATGGCCGTGTCGGTGCCCAGGATCTCGGCCCGCCGTCGGGCAAGGGCGGCCAGATCCGCCGCACGCCGCGGATCGTCGGCGGCCAGTGCCCGCGCGAGGTCCCCCGCCCAGGGGGCCAGCACCGTGTTGTGGCCGCGCCCCGCGCACGCCTTCTCCGCGGCCTCCAGCTCGCCCACAGCCTCCTCGGTCCGCCCGACGGCGAGGAGCAGCCGGCCGCGCACGGAACGGGTGTCGGGCAGCACGATCGTGGACGGGTACGGAGGTGCGAAGCCGTACCGCTCGGCGAGGGACCATGCCTCCTCGACGTGCCCGCGGACGAGCAGCGTGTCGACGAGGCCGCAGGTCGCCGACCAGTACAGGGGCAGCCTGCGCCCGACGCGTTCGGCGAGGCGCAGCGACTCGCGCAGGGAGGCCTCCGCCTCCCGGAGCCGGCCGCGTCTGCGGTGCGCGAGTCCGACGTAGGCGTGGGCCAGGGCGAGATGACCGCCGCTCCAGCCGGCGGACTCGTATGCGCGCAGGCCCTCCGTGAACAGGCTATCGGCCCGGTCGAGCCGGTCGCTGTAGGCGTACGCGCTGCCCAGCATCAGCAGCAGTTCGATGCCCCACTCGGTGTCGGTCCAGCCGAGTCCCGGGGCGAGGCGGCCGTTGACGAGGGCGCGGTCGCACACTTCCACGACCTCTTCGGCGTTTTCCCCGTGGGTCATCGCGTCGAAGCCGCGCAGGATGAGCAGCGCGCGCTCGGAGTTGTCCCTGCCGGTACAGGCGCGGGCGAGTTCGGCCAGCTCGCGGGAGCGTGCCGGGGAGTCCTCCTCGGCCGCGTGGATGCTCTCCCACATGTAGTGGACGGCCTGCAGGCGCATCCGGGAGGGGCCCGGTTCCAGACGGGCGGCCTCCTCGTCGACGGTGCGGATGGCGTCGTCGAGCTGGTCGTTGTGCAGCAGGGCCTGGGACAGGCGGTGGACGGCGTCCACCCGGTCGTCGCCTTCCAGGCCCGGCATGGCCAGGGCGGCCCGGAGGTAGTCGACGGTGGTGGCCGGTGAGGTCAGCAGCGTGGCGCAGCCCAGTTCGTAGAGCACGTACGGGTGGACCTCGGGCGTCGGCGGTTCGGCCAGGGCGCGCTCCAGGCAGCGGCGGGCCGCTTCGGGGGCGCCGACGGCGAGGTGTTCGCGCGCGGCCTCCCGCATCTGCTCGACCAGTTCCTCGTCGTCGTCCGGGTGGACTTCGAGGAGGTGGCGGGAGGCGGCCGCCGCGCCGAGCCCGGAGTCGGTGACGACCCGCGCGGCGATGCCGTGCATGGCGGTGCGCAGGCCGTCGGGGATCGAGCGGTAGACGGCGCTGGCGATCAGCGGGTGGACGAAATCCAGCTCCGCGCCGTCCGTCCGGCGGCCCGCCGCATCCGGTGCGCTCAGGATGCGGGCCGCGCTGAGCAGTTCGGCGCAGCGGGCGGCCTCCTCGGGGCGCATGGTGGCGAGCTCGGCCACCAGGTCCAGGGTGATGCCGGTGCCGAGGATGGCCGCGGCCCAGGCGAACCGGGTGGCGTCGATGCCGAGGCCCTCCAGGCGGGCGACGAGGCCGTTGCCGCGGGCCGAGCGGTTCAGGTCGCGCAGCTCGGCGCACGACGCCTCGACCGGGTCGAGGCGGCTGTCCTGCACCTTGGCGAGCAGTTCGACGGTCTCGTACGGGTTGCCGCCGGTCACGGCCCACACCTCGCGGCAGAACGGGGCGTCGGCGTGCGCGCCGACGGTGGCCCGGGTGAGTCCGGCGGTCGCCTCGGGGGTGAGCGCGCTGAGGGTGCTGACCGGGCGGCGGGCGGTCGCGGTGATCGCGTCGAGGTGGCGGGCGCCCTCACCGGACGCCTCGCCGGGCCGGAGGGCCACCACGAGGAGCACGCGCAGGTCGGCGAGGCGTTCGCAGCAGGCGGCCAGCCAGTGCAGGGTCTCCTGGTCGGCCCAGTGGGCGTCGTCGACGATCAGGACCAGCGGCCACTCCCGCCGGGCGAGCCGGGAGACGACCTCGACCAGGCCGTCGCACACGCCCTGCGGGTCGGCCTGCCGCTCTCCGGGGTCCGCTATGCCGAGGGCGGGGCCCGCGACCTCGTACCAGTCGCCCAGGTACTCCCGCGCCTCCTCCGGCATCAGTGACAGGAGCACGGGCTGGAGCAGTTGCCGTACGACGTTGAAGGGCACGGACGTGACGGTCTCGCCGCCGCGCGCCCACCAGACCGCGCAGCCGCGCTCCTCCGCGATGCGGCGTGTCTCGGCGAGCAGCGCGGTCTTGCCGATGCCGGCCTCCCCGCTGAACACGAGCAGACTCCCCGGCTCCGAGGGCGACGCGTCGTCGCTGAGCGCGTCGACCGCCTCGGTGATGACGGCGAGTTCCGCGTCGCGTTCCCACAGGGAAGCCGAGGCGGCCGCGCCGGGCCGTGCCTCCGTCATCCCGGTACCTCCCCAGGTCGCCCAAACGACGTACGGACATCGAGCCTAGCCGTCCCCGTGCCCCGGTGGAGGGAGGTCGGAGCACCTGTTGCCGTGACGGGTGACACGAGGCTCCCCGGGGCGACGCGATCGGGCGCCGACCAGCCCGGGCGCGGGTAATAGGACATCAAAGTCCGTGCGGGGCAAGCGCATTCTCCACCCTCGCGGCGACGGCCGGGTCCCGGCGTGTACGTGGCGCCGTGCGGCAGCTCCGAGCCCGGCACGACGGACCCGGGGCGCCGCGGGCCGGCCGGGCGCCGCCGCGCCCGGCCAGTCGGGCGGTCGGGCAGTCGGGCAGTCGGGCAGTCGGCTCACCGTGGGCGGGGTGCCCAGGTCGGGCGCTCTCATCTGCCTTTCACTCCCACCTCATACGGTGGGGGCATGACGCAGGTGACTCCTCCCGGGTGGTACCCCGACCCGGGGCAGACAAGTGACGGGCCCGCCACCGAGCGCTGGTGGGACGGCAAGGCGTGGACGGACCGGGTCCGCCCCATGGACGTGGGCGCCCCGTGGGGTCCGCCGGAGCAGCCGCCGGTCGCCGGCGCGTATCCGGGCGAGCCGTTCGCCGCCACCCCCTACCCCGGTGCCAGGCCCGCCCCGGCGCGGCACGGGGTGCGGACCGGGATAGCCGTGGCGGCGGCGATCCTGGTGCTGGCGGGCATAGGCGGCGGTGTCTACGCGCTCACGGCCCAGGACGGCGGGAGCGGCCGCTCCGCGGGTGCCCAGGGCCCGGGCGGCCCGGGCGGCTTCGGTGGCCAGGGCGGCCAGGAGGGTCAGGGGGGCCAGGGCGGTCCGTTCGGCGGGCAGGGCGGGCCCTTCGGCGGGCAGGGCGGCCAGGAGGGTCAGGGGGGCCAGGGCGGTCCGTTCGGCGGGCAGGGCGGGCCCTTCGGCGGGCAGGGCGGGCCCTTCGGCGGTGGTTCGGGGGGTTCGGACGGTCAGACGCCCGCGCCCGGTCAGTCCGGGCAGCCGGGGACCGAGGACGGGTACGCCACCGACCCGTTCAACGGCATCAGCATCCCGGTGCCCGCCGGGTGGACCGGCCAGACCGTCGAGGGCGGGGCGGCCGTCCAGTCCAACGGCACCTACAAGTGCCCCGGTGACACCTCGAAGAGCTGCAACACCGGCGGGGCCTACTCGGCCTCTGCCGAGCAGCAGGGGCTGACGGCCACGACCGCTCGGGCGGCGGCCGAGCAGGACATCGCCAAGAACGCCGAGGAGTCCTACGGCGGTACGTCCTACGGCGGGATCACCTCGCACCAGGTGCTGGCCTCGGAGGCGGTGACCGTGGCCGGGCAGAAGGGCTACATGGTCCGCTGGAAGGCGGTCACGGCCAAGGGCGCGGACGGCTATGTCGAGTCGCTGGTCTTCCCGTCGCCCGCCGACTCCCGGCAGCTCGTCGTCGTACGCTTCGGCCTCGACGCCGGGTCCGGCGCGCCCAAGCCGTCCGTCCTGGACCAGATCACCAAGGGCATCAAGGAGTCGTCGGCGGGCGGCGCCGGACAGAAGGTCTAGGGGATGGTCTAGGGGTTTCGTCCGGAGACGAAACCCCCTGGCCGCCGCGGCCGATGCGATGCGGCCGGGCGGGGCTCCCTCCGCTCCGGAGGAGCCCCGCCCGGCCGGGGATGCGCGCCGCCCCCGTCCCCACGGTGCGGCGCGGTCGGGCCGACGTCCGGTCATCCCACGGACGGCGACCCGGTCCTCAGGTGAGTCCCAGCGACGGGAGCACCACGGCCTCGACGAAGCGCGTGAGGTACTCCTCGTCCGCGTACTCCCCCTCCAGGAGGGGGCGGACCCGCATCACGCCCAGCACTTGTGCGGGGACGTACTCCAGCGCCGGATGGCCGGCGGGCACCTCCCCGCGCTCCACACCACGCCTGATGATCTCCTGCAACGCCCTGACCTCGGGCTCGACCAATGCTTCGCGCAGCGCCCGCGCGAGCTCCGGGTCCTGCATCGCAGCGTGGCCGAGGGCCTGGTGGAGCTTGGTGTCCCGGCGCGACCACTCGGCCGCGGCCCGCGCCACGGCACGCAGGTCCCCGGCGAGCGAACCGGTGTCGACGCCCGCGAACCGCGGGCAGCGACTGGCCCTCAGGGCGGCGGCCACGAACTGCGGCTTCGTCTTCCACTGCCGGTACAGCGTCGACTTGCTGCACCGGGTGACGGAGGCGACGCCCTCCATGGTGACCGCGTCGTAGCCGCATTCGCGGATCTGCTCCAGCACGGCGTCGAAGAACTCCTGCTCGCGCTCGGGCGTGAGCTTGGAGCGGCGCGAGGCGGCCGCCGACTGCGGTTCCTCCGCTGCCTGCGACGTCATGGCTTCTGCTCCTCGGTCGTGGTGCCGGCCGCGTGGGCCGCTTCACACCAGTATATCGATACGCCAGTGTACCGGTACGCGAGCGTATCGGTACACTGGCGTATCGATGAGCCTTGGACAGGACCCACTCCTGTGTCGAGTGGGTCCCCTCCTGGGCTCACCACGCACCACCCCACACGTACTGTCAGCAAAGGGGGCGGGGATGGATTCCCGCACCGAGCCCGAAGGAGAAGGGGCAGCCGCGATACACCGGCCGCCCCTCGTCCGCGAGCTCCTTCTCGTCGCCGGGCTCTTCCTGGCCTACAAGTTCGGCCGGCAGCTCGCCAACGGCCACACCGCGGAGGCGTTCCACAACGCGCACCGCGTCTGGGACTGGGAGCGCGCGCTGCGGCTGCCGGGCGAGGGCGCCGTGCAGTCCGCACTGCTGCACGGCGACACCCTCGTCCGCGCCGCGAACCTCTACTACGTGGCCGTGCACTTCACCGCCACCGCGGCGTTCCTGGTGTGGCTGTACCAACGGCGGCCGGACCGCTACCTGTGGGCCCGCCGGGTCCTCGCCCTGGTCACCGGCGCGGCGCTGGCGCTGCACCTCACGTTTCCGCTCGCCCCGCCGCGGATGCTCCACCTGGCGCACCTGGTGGACACCGGGCAGCTGTACGGGCCGACGGTGTACGGGGCGAAGCCCGCGACCGACTCGATGGCGAACCAGTTCGCCGCCATGCCCTCTCTGCACTTCGGCTGGGCGCTGATGGTCGCGATCGGCCTGATCGCGGCGACCCGGTCCCGATGGCGGTGGCTGTGGCTGCTGCATCCGCTGGTGACGCTGCTCGTGATCGTCGGCACGGCGAACCACTACTGGCTCGACGCGGTCGTGGCGACGGCCCTGCTGGGCATCGCTCTGGCCGTGGTCCCCAGCCCGTCGGCGACACCGCAGGAAATCGCGCCGGCGGCGCGGCGCGCGGTGCCGTCATCGAGGTCCGCGGAGCCCAGGACCGCCGACGGCCACGGTCTGGTGGGGGCCGGGCGATGAGCGCCGCCGTCCTCGCGATCGTCCTGTCCCTGTTCTCCGCGGTCGCGTACGCGGCGGCCGCCGTGGCTCAGGAGCGGCTCGCCGCCCGGGAGAGCGGGACCGGTGTGGTCCGGCTGCTGGCGCGCGGCGCCTGGTGGTGGTCGGTCGCGCTGAACGCCGCCGCCGCGCTGCTGCACGTGGCCGCCCTCAAGTTCGGTCCGCTGACGCTGGTGCAGCCGCTCGGCGCGCTCACCCTGGTGGCCGCGGTGCCGCTGGGGGCGCGGGCGGCGGGGCGCCGGGTCCGCGGGGTGGAGTGGCGGGGCACGGCCCTGACGCTGCTCGGTCTGGCCGCGCTGCTGGTGACGGCGTCCGGGACGGAACCGGACGAGGTGCTGAGCCTGCCGGAGGCGCTGGCCGTGGCCGGGGCGACCACCGCCGTGATCGGCGTGCTCTCCCGGCCGGGGTCCCGCCCGGGACTTCGGCACGCGACCGCTTCCGGCTTCGCGTCCGGTGTCGCCTCGGCGCTCACCCAGACCGTGACGGTGGCGGCGACGGACCGCTCCGCTGCGCCGCTGAGCGCGCACGTCGTCGTGGTGGCGCTGCTGGTGGCGCTGTTCGCGACGGCCGGCCTGCTGTTGTCGCAGACCGCGTACCGGGACGGTCTCGGCGCGCCGCTCGCGCTCGTCACCCTCGCCAACCCGCTCGCGGCGGCGGTGATCGGCCTCAGCCTGCTGGGCGAACGCCTCCAGGGCGGCGCGGCAGGTCTGCTCCTCGCGGCGGCGGGCGCGGGCCTGGCGTCCTGGGGCGTGGTGACGCTGTCGCGGTCCGGCCCGGCCGCCCCGGCCCCGGTCGGCGACGACCACCCGGTCGCCGCGGTGCTGGCCCTGGAGCCCGGGCCGGCCCCCTGCGAGCCGTCGTTGCCCGCTCAGCGGCCGGCCGCGCCGGAGCACCTGACCGCCCTGTGAACACACCGGTGGCCGGCACGTGTGCGCACGTGCCGGCCACCGCCGTTCTCCGTCGTCGCTCCCGCGGCTCAGCCGAGACCGCGGGAGTCCTGCTTCAGCGCCGTGTCCACGGTCAGTGCCGTCGCCACCACCAGGCTCAGCAGTGGCTCGGGCAGTTGGTAGTGGATCTGCAGGACGTAGTTGTCCGCGGTCGTGAACATGGTCTTCGTCAGGCCCTCCCAGGTCTTGGTGATCCGGGCGACCTCGCTCTCGGCGTGGTCGACGATCGCGAAGTTCCAGGCGCGCCAGTTCTCCGCCCTTATCGCGCCGACCTGCCGGCCGTCCACGTTCATCGCGAAGTGGATCTTCCCGATCATGTTCTGCTGGACGATCTCGCCCACGACCTGACCGTCCGGGCGCTCCACGACCACCCGCGACTTGAAGACCTTCGCGGGCCGGGTCAGCACCAGCTGCGGCTGCCCGTAGGCGTCGCGGATCTCCAGCTTGTGGGTCATGAACTGATCGAGACTGGAGACGAAGCGCACCGCCTTCTTCAGCGCGCTCTGCCCGACCTCCGTGACCGATCCGATCTGGTTGCCGTTCTGGTCGAAGACGCTGTACTCGTTCGTCAGCTCGATCAGCTTGGCCTTCTGGTTCACGACCAGCACCGGTTCGGTGAACAGCGTGCCGCCGCCGAGGCCGCTCGGGGCGACCCCGGCCTGCTGCTGCACCTGGTGCTGGACGCGCTGATCGTGGGCCGCGGCCTGGTGACCGTAGGGCTGTTGACCATGGGGCTGCTGACCGTACGCCTGCTGACCGTATCCCTGCGGACCCTGCGGACCCTGCCCCTGCTGCGCCGCGGGCGCCTGTTGCGGCGCCTGCGACGCGGCCGGGGCCTGCTGGTCGGCGTGGGTGTGCTGCGTCCACTGCGAGCCGTCCCAGTAGCGCAGCGTGTGCGGTGCGCCGTGGGGATCGGGATACCAGCCTGCAGGCGTGTTCGAATGCGTGGTCACCGGGGCACACTACCGCGAGCCGGCCGGAACCCACCGGCACCGGATCCTCCCGTCACTCCGTCACGATCGCGGGGTCGCTCACACCCGGCCGCCCGTTCTCCACGTGCCCGGCGAAGCGGCGCAGGAAGGACGGGTCGGCCTCGGAGGTGACGGTGAGGTCGTACCAGCGCCTGCTCGACCCGAGGTCGACGGTGTGCTTCACGGTGGCACCGGGGCGCACCGTGACCGTCTGCGGGCGGCCGCCGTAGCCGCTGGTGACCTTCAGCCCCACCGTGGCGGAACCCTTGTTGGTGAAGGTCAGCGCGAGGTCGTCACCGGTGTGCCGGGCGGTGACCTCGGGACCGGCGGCCTTGCCCCGGCCCTCGAAGACGCGCAGGAAGCCGTTCGGGCCGTGCACGGTCAGGTCGTAGGAGCCGCCGGAGTACGCCGAGTTCCAGGTGTCCGAGACCGACGTGCCGGCCTCGGTGGTGTAGCTCCAGGGGCCGTCGGTGCGGTTGCCGGAGGTGACCAGGAAGGCGGCACCGGCGTGCGCGCCGGAGGCGAAGGTCAGGGTGAACGTCCCGGCCGCGGTGTCCGCCGAACCGTCCACGGACGGCGCGTACTTCAGCGGGCGGGTGGGCCGCAGGCCGCGCTCCTGCTTGGGCAGGACTCCGCTGGCGGGCGGGGTCGGCACATAGTCGGGGTGGCGGTTGTGGTCCGGCGGCTGGTAGCCGTCGGTGGACGGCAGCGCGACCGGCTTGGTGTCCTTGCGGGAGAAGTCGAACGCGGAGGTCAGGTCGCCGGATATGGCGCGCCGCCAGGACGAGATGTTCGGCTCGTGCACACCGAAGCGGCGCTCCATGAACCGGATGACGGAGGTGTGGTCGAGCGTCTCGGAGCAGACGTAGCCGCCCTTGCTCCACGGGGAGACGACCAGCATCGGCACGCGCTGCCCGAGCCCGTAGGCGCCGGGGACGTGGCTGCCGTCGCCCTTGAAGAGGTCCGGTCCCACGTCGACGGTGGACTTGCCCTGCGCGGCGGAGGCGGGCGGGATGGGCGGTATCAGGTGGTCGAAGAAGCCGTCGTTCTCGTCGTAGGTGATGAACAGGGCCGTCTTCGCCCACACCGCCGGGTCGGAGGTGAGCGCGTCGAGGACCTGGGAGACGTACCAGGCGCCGTAGTTGGCGGGCCAGTTGGGGTGCTCGGTGAAGGCCTCGGGGGCGACGATCCAGGAGATCTGCGGCAGCTTGCCGGACTTGACGTCGGCCTTGAGCTGGTCGAAGAAGCCCTCGCCCTTGCGGGCGTCGGTGCCGGTGCGGGCCTTGTCGTAGAGCGGGTCGCCGGGCTTGGCGTTCTGGTACTGGGTGAAGTAGAGCAGCGAGTTGTCACCGTAGTTGCCGCGGTAGGCGTCCTGGATCCAGCCCCAGGAGCCGTTCGCGTCGAGGCCGTCGCCGACGTCCTGGTAGATCTTCCAGGAGACCCCCGCCTTCTCCAGGCGCTCGGGGTAGGTGGTCCAGCTGTAGCCGACCTCGTCGTTGCCGAGGACCGGGCCGCCGCCCTTGCCGTCGTTGCCGGTGTAGCCCGTCCACATGTAGTAGCGGTTCGGGTCGGTGGAGCCGATGAACGAGCAGTGGTACGCGTCGCAGATGGTGAACGTGTCGGCGAGCGCGTAGTGGAACGGGATGTCCTCACGCTTCAGGTACGCCATGGTCGTGGAGCCCTTGGACGGGACCCACTTGTCGTACTTACCCCCGTCGAAGGCGGCGTGCCCGTCGTTCCAGCCGTGCGGCAGGTCCTGGATGAAGGCGAGGCCCAGGTCGTCGGCGTCGGGGTGGAACGGCAGGATGTCCTTGGTGCCGTCCGACTGGTGCCAGACCGTCTTGCCGTTCTGCAGGGTCACCGGGCGCGGGTCACCGAAGCCGCGGACGCCTCTGAGGGTGCCGAAGTAGTGGTCGAAGGAACGGTTCTCCTGCATCAGGACGACGATGTGCTCGACGTCCTCGATGGTGCCGGAACGGTGGTTGGCGGGAAGGGCCGCGGCGCGCTCGATGCTGCTGGAGAGCGCGGTGAACGCGGCGGTGCCGCCCGCGAGTTGGAGGAATCGGCGCCGATTCACTTCAGGCATGACGGGATGACCTCTTGTCCTGACGGGGCGCGATACGCGCAATGGTGAGGGAACCTGCGCGAAAGGAGTGTTCCAGGAGCACCGAACGTCAGGAAAGGGTGCGGTGTCGCCCATGTGAAAGTCGGCGGTACGGGAGATGTGGGGCCGGCCAAGGGCCGTTGTGGTGTCGGCCAAGACCCGGTGCGGGAACCGCCAAGAGCTGCCCAAGGGGGTCGCTCATGCGGCGGGCCGCGGGCAGGCCCGCTCGATCAGGTGTGGGGCCCGCTGTCCGCCGTCGGGCCGATGGGCAGTGCCAGGTGCGCCAGGTCGTCCGGCCGGGGGGTGGTCACCGGCCAGAGCGGCGCGGGAGTCCCGTCGACGACGGCCGCCGGGGCGTCGGTCAGCTTCATCCGCTCCCGCAGGCGGCCGTAGAAGTCCATCGGCCCCAGCCGGATGGCCCTCAGGCGCCGTGGGGAGGGGTACACGCCGATCCAGTCCCCGGGGTACAGGACGCCCCGCAGCTGGCCGTCGATGCTGACGGCGGCCTGGCCCGACCGTTCGAGCACCTTCAGCGCGACGGGTTCGTCGGGGGCAGCCACGACCGAGCGGTTGAACGCCATGTGCGGGGCGACCGGCGTGAAAACCAGGGCCTCCGCGCGGGGCGAGACGACCGGGCCGCCGGCGGCGAAGCTGTAGGCGGTCGAACCCGTCGGTGTGGCCACCAGCAGCGCGTCGGCGGAGTAGGAGGCCAGGAGCCGGCCGGCGAGGTAGACGCCCACCGACACCTGCCGGTCCCGTGCCAGCTTCTCCAGTACGACGTCGTTGAGCGCCATGACGTTCAGCGGGATGCCCCAGTCGTCGCAGACCTCGCAGTGGGCGCGCACCTGCGGAGGCGGCAGGAGCGGTCCGCGGCCGTACCGTGTGAGCGCCTCCATCTCCGCCGGCACCTCCAGCCGGCGCGATGCACGCAGGGTGAGCAGCATCCGGTGGTCGACCGAGAACCGGTTCTGCAGGACGGCGTCGAGGGCCTGGCGTACCAGCGTGACGGGCACCTCCGTCAGGAAGCCCACCCGGCCGATATCGACCCCCAGGACCAGGGCGTCGTTCTCGGCGGCAAGCCGGGCACCGCGCAGGAAGGTGCCGTCTCCGCCCAGGGTCACGATGAGATCCGGGTCGCCCGCGGAGTCCACCTCGTCCCGGGCATGGCGCCGCCCACCGTCCTGCCACACGTCGATGTCCGCGTACTGCACGGCGTGCTCGGCGCACCACGCTCGCACGGTCCGCGCCGCGTCCACGGCTTCGGCACGGCCGCCGTGGACGACCAGACCGATACGTCCCACCGTCACGTCTCCGCCTCCCCGTCACCTCGCGGATGATCGCCTGCTGCGCAGACCGGGCCGGCTCCCGCTCACCACGCCCACCTCCAGTCTGGCGGTGTTCGGCCCCCACGTCAGCGCGGGACGAGCTCGGACGTGGACGCCCGCGGTGCGGAGCACAAGAGGAAACGGCCGGGCGCCGCTCTGTGCGAGCGCCACCTCGTAGATGTAGCCGACCGGTCGGCCAAAAGCCTCGGAGATCAGCAGTGAACTCTCGCCTCACCGCCCACAGAGGCGCCCGCACCGCGTTCCGCCGCAAGCACCACACCCAGCGTCACACGGGGCCCACTGGAGGGACAGGCCACGGCCAGCTCGGGAACATCGTGTGCGTCTCGGTCACCCTCCAGCGCCCGTACGGGATTCGGCCGTACACGGCGCCGCACGTCCACGACAGGGACACGCGCCGAGACCGTCCCGCCACTTGAGGCCCACTTCTCCACCCGTGTACCGGCGCCCACCGTCATGTACAGCAGACTCCGTACAGCCGTCACTCCGCAGGGCATGGGCAGCCGGTGGTCCGCCCAGCCGGGACGCAACCGGAGCCGTGCGCAGGGAATGCGGTCCTCGCCGTGCCGTTCAGGCCCTCTGAGCAGGGCGTCCGCATCGGCTCTTCCGTGAGGCGGAAGCCCCGTTGCGCCACCGTGGGGCCTCTCCCGACGATGGCGCCACCACGAGAGACGGGAGCCGACCCCCATGCCTCACATGACCGCCTTCGCCAGGAACCAGTGGTACGTCGCCGCCTACAGCCATGAGGTCGGGCGCGAGTTGCTCGGCCGTACGATCCTCGGTGAGCCGCTCGTCTTCTACCGCACCGAGGACGACGGCACCGCGGTCGCCCTGGCCGACCGCTGTGTCCACCGCCGCTTCCCGCTCTCGGAGAGCCGGCTCGACGGGGACCGCATCGTGTGCGGGTACCACGGGTTCACGTACGACACGACGGGCGCCTGCGTGTACGTGCCGGGGCAGAAGCGCATCCCGCGTACGGCCCGTGTCGCCTCGTACCCGGTCGTCGAGCAGGACTCCCTGGTGTGGGTGTGGATCGGTGACCCGGCGCTCGCCGACGCGGGCACCATCCCGCGGGCGAAGCACCTCGACTCCCCGCAGTGGGTCACGGTGCGCGGCATGGAGCCGATCGACGCCGACTACGGTCTGCTGGTCGACAACCTGCTCGACCTCTCCCACGAGACGTATCTGCACGGCGGCTACATCGGCACCCCGGAGGTCGCCGAGACGCCGATCACCACCGAGGTCGACGAGGGCGCCGGCATCGTGCGGGTCAGCCGGCACATGGACGACGCCGAGTGCCCGCCCTTCTACGCCCGCTCCACCGGTATCGAGGGCCGCATCACCCGCTGGCAGGACATCGAGTACCACGCCCCCTGCCTCTACCTGCTGCACAGCCGGATCGCGCCGGTCGGCGTGCTGCCCGAGCCGGACGGCAGCGACCCGAACGGTTTCCACACCGAGATCACCTACGCGATCACCCCGTCCTCCGACGGCAAGGTCTACGACTTCTGGGCCGTCTCCCGGGACTTCGCGAAGGACGACGAGGAAGTCACCGCGTTCCTGCGCGACTTCAACCACACGGTCGTCATGCAGGACGTCGACGCGCTCAACCTGCTGCAGAGGACGCTCGGCACCGAGCGGGCCGGCTACCAGGAGCTGAGCATCAACATCGACACCGGCGGTCTCGCCGCCCGCCGTATCCTCGCCCGACTGGTCGAGGAGGGCGACAAGCCGGTGGAGAAGGTCCAGTGAGCACGCCGTCCAGTTCTGCGCTGCGCGAGGTCTACCGCATCGACTGGCTCCCGGGCACCGACATCCTGCACGGCACCTGCCACTGCGGCGCCGAGCACACCGCCCAGGACCCGGTGGAGATGTGGGAGTGGATGCTCGCGCACCCCGAAGGACACCAGCCCCGAGGAACCACCTCATGACCGCGTACGAAGCCGAACTCGTCGTCGGCCGCCGCGAGCCGGCGGCCGAGGGCGTGCTCGCCCTCACCCTGCGCCACCCGCTGGGCGAGGAGCTGCCGGCCTGGGAGCCGGGCGCCCACGTCGACGTCCTGCTCGGGCCGGGACTGGAGCGGCAGTACTCGCTGTGCGGCGATCCCGCGGACCGGCAGGCCTGGCGGATCGCAGTGCTCCGCGAGGCCGACGGGCGGGGTGGGTCGGCTCATGTCCACGAGCAGGTGCGCGAGGGCGACAAGGTGCGCGTGCGGGGACCGCGCAACCACTTCCCCCTGCATCCCTCCCCCCGTTACCGCTTCATCGCGGGCGGCATCGGCATCACGCCCATCCTGCCGATGCTCGCCGCGGCCGAGGCGGCGGGCGCCGAGTGGACCCTGCTGTACGGCGGCCGCACCCGCCGCTCCATGGCGTTCACCGCTGAGTTGGAGCGGTACGGGGACCGGGTCACCGTCGCCCCGCAGGACGAGACCGGGCTGCTGGACCTGGCCTCGGTGCTGGACGACGTGCCCGACGGCACGCTCGTCTACTGCTGTGGCCCCGGCCCGCTGCTGGACGCGGTGGAGGGGCGCTGCCCCGCCGGCACGCTGCGCGTCGAGCGGTTCCAGCCCAAGGAGCAACCGGCCGGGGACGACGGGGAGTTCGAGGTCGTCCTCGCGCAGAGCGGCCGTACGCTCACCGTCCCGCCGCACGTCTCCGTCCTCGACACCGTGCGCGACGCCGGCGTGGAGGTGCTGTTCTCGTGCACGGAGGGCACCTGCGGCACCTGCGAGACCGACGTCCTGGAGGGCACCCCGGACCACCGGGACTCGGTGCTGACGGAGGAGGAGCGGGAGTCCGGCGAGACGATGATGATATGCGTGTCCCGGTGCCGGAGCGGGCGACTGGTGCTCGACCTCTGACCGACGGGCGTTCCCCGACGGACCGGGGGCTACGGACCCGGCCCGCAGGCACCGGTCCTCGTGCCCCGGTAGCAGGACCGGCCCCAGTGCCCGGTGCCAGGGCGTGTCCCAGTGCCCCGGTGCCAGGGCCGGTCCTAGATCCGGCTCTCCGTCGCCGTGTCCGCGGACAGTCGCTGGGCTACGTAGATCGGGATCACCGACAGCAGGACCAGCACCGCCGCCACCACGTTCACGACGGGCGCCTGCTGAGGGCGTGTCATGTTGTTGAAGATCCAGATCGGCAGGGTCTCGATGCCGGGGCCCGCGGTGAACGTCGTCACCACGATCTCGTCGAAGGACAGCGCGAACGCGAGCAGCCCGCCCGCGAACAGCGCCGAGCGCACCAGCGGGAACGTCACGTCGACGAAGGCGCGGAACGTGTCGGCCCCCAGGTCCATCGCCGCCTCCTCGTAGGAGCCGGAGGTGCGGCGCAGCCGTGCGACCACGTTGTTGAAGACGACGACGATGCAGAAGGTGGCGTGCCCGACGATCACGGTGAACAGGCCGAGACCGACGCCGAGCGGCTGAAGGACCGTGCTGAACGCCGAGTTGAGCGCGATGCCGGTGACGATGCCGGGCAGCGCGATCGGCAGGACGACCACGAACGAGATGGTGCCGCGGCCGAAGAAGCGGTGCCGGGCCACCGCGAACGCGATGAGCGTGCCCAGCACCAGCGCGATGGCCGTGGCGCCGAGGCCCGCCTTCACCGAGACCCACAGCGCGCTGCGGGCGCCCGCGTTCTCCCAGGCCACCGACCACCAGTGGAACGTCCACCCGGGCGGGGGCCAGCTCGCGCTGCGGTCCGGGTTGAAGGAGTTGACCAGGACGAGCGCGAGCGGGACGTAGACGACCGCGAAGCCGAGCCCGGCGGCGATTCGCAGCGCGATGCGCGCGGAACGGGACAGTTGCATGACGTGGGACCTCTTCTGGAGGCTGCCGAGTTGTGGTGGCTCGGGAGTTCTACAGGCTGCTGAGCGCGCCGGTGCGGCGCATCGCCAGCAGGTACAGCACGATGACCACCACCGGGACCGTGCCCAGCGCGGCGGCCATGGGCAGGTTGAGCTCGATGTTGGAGTAGACGAGGTTGCCGATCAGCTGGGTCTTGCCGCCGACGATCTGCACGGTGATGTAGTCGCCGAGGCTGAGCGAGAAGGTGAAGACCGAGCCGGCGGCGACGGACGGCAGCACCATCGGCAGGACGACCGAGGGGAAGGTGCGGCCGGGCCGCGCCCCCAGGTCGGCGGAGGCGTCCAGCAGGTTGGCGGGCAGCTGTGCCAGCGCCGTGTGGACGGGCAGGATCATGTACGGCAGCCACAGGTACGTCAGGGTGATGATCGCCGCCGGGAGGCCGAACCCGGGACCGCTCAGCCCGAACGGCTCCAGCGTCCAGTCGGCGAGCCCGCCCTCGGACAGGATCAGTCGCCAGGCGTACACCTTGACCAGGTAACTCGCCCACAGCGGGGTGAGGATGGCGACGACCAGCAGCGGTCGCCACCTGGGCTTCGCGACGCGCGCCGTGTAGAAGGCGAGCGGGAAGGCGATCACCGCGCACAGGACGGTGACCGCGAGGGCCACGACGATGCTTCGCCAGATGACCTGGCGGAAGACGGAGGTCGTCAGCAGCGCGTGGAAGTTGTCGGTCGACCAGACCTTCACCACCTCGGAGGTGAAGGAGTCCGTCGTCCAGAACGCCGAGACGAACAGCACTGCCAGCGAGCCGAGGTAGAGCACGGCCAGCCACAGCAGGGGGGCGGTGAGCAGCAGGGACAGCCGCAGCCGCGGGCGGCGGTGCAGCATCCCGGCGAGCCGCCGGACGGGGGCCCGTCCGGCGGCCTGCGCGGTGGCGGTCATCGTCGTGCCTCAGCCCTTGATCTCGGTCCAGGCCTGGACCCACTTGGCGTACGGCACGCACTTGACGTCGCTGCGGCCGTCGAGGCACTGCTCGATGGGCGTGTTCCAGAAGGCGATGTTCTTCCAGTACGCCGTGTCGGCGGCGTGGAAGGTGGTGCAGAAGTTCTTGTCGCTGGTCTCGGCGCACGCCTTGGCGTTGGCGGGGGCCTCACCGAAGTACTCGGCGACCTGCGCGTTCACCTTCGGGGAGATGATCCAGTTCATCCACTGGTAGGCGCAGTTGGGGTGTTTGGCCTTGGAGGAGAGCATCCAGGTGTCGGACCAGCCGGTCGAACCCTCCTTGGGCACGACGGCATCGACTTTGGCGCCCTCGCTCTTCGCCAGGTTGGCGATGACCTGCCAGGTGGTGCCGACCACGGAGTCGCCGCTCTTGAAGGCGGAGACCTCCTTGAGGTAGTCGCCCCAGTATTCGCCGACGTATCCGTTCTGCTTCTTGAGCAGGTCGACGACCGCGTCGAACTGCTTCTGGTCGAGCGCGTACGGGTCCTTGATCTTGAGCTCGGGCTTGGTGGCCTTCAGGTACAGCGCCGCGTCGGCGATGTAGATCGGGGAGTCGTACGCCGTCACATGGCCCTTGTACTTGGCGGCGTCGTCGAAGACGGCGGACCAGGAGGTCGGCGCGGGCTTGACCTTCTCCGTGTTGTACATGAGCAGGTTGGCTCCGCGGCCGTGCGGGATGCCGTACGCCTTGCCCTTGACGGAGTTCCAGGCCTGCAGCTTCAGGTCGCTGAAGACGTCCTTGTAGTTCGGTACCAGGTCGGTGTTGACCGGGGCGGCGTCACCGGAGGCGATCAGGCGCAGGGAGGCGTCGCCGGAGGCGGACACGGCGTCGTACTCGCCGGTCTTCATCAGCTTGACCATCTCGTCGGAGCTGGCCGCCACCTTGGAGTGGACCTGACAGCCCGTCTGCTTCTCGAAGTCGCCGACCCAGTTCACCTTGGGGTCGTTGGAGCCGTCCTCGACATAGCCGGCCCAGGCGACCAGGTTGACCTGACCCTCGTTCTTGCCCAGCTTCGACTGCGCTTTGAGATCGGGCGGGTTGAGGCCGGTGGACGAGGAGGAGCCGCCCGAGCCGGAGCCGGACGAGCCGCAGGCGGTGGCCGCGAGTAGCACCGCGGCACTGGCGGCGACCTGGAGGGTTCGGGTGAGACGCACGACGTTCTCCATACGTGACGGTGACCTGGCGTGGGGGATGGTCAGCGGGCGGTGGGGACCTGGACGGCGTGGCGGCGGTGCCACGTCAGGCGCACCCGGGTGCCTCGGTAGGCGGCGACGTCCTCGGAGGAGGTCTCCAGGTTCTGCTGGAGTGCGGTGAGGCGCCCGCCCGCGTCGAGGTCGACGAGGAAGCGGGTGGCGTCGCCGAGGTAGACGACTTCCGCGACGGTGCCGGTGGCGGTGGAGTGCTCGGGCTCGTCGGCGAGGGCGGACTCCTTCAGCACCCGGATCTTCTCGGGCCGGATGCTGTACGTGCCCGGGGCGCCGGTGACCCGCTCGGCGGCCTCGCCCTGCAGCAGGTTCGAGGTGCCGACGAAGGAGGCGACGAAGGCGGTCGCGGGGCGCTCGTAGATCTCGGCGGGGGTGCCGATCTGTTCGATGCGGCCCTGGTTGAAGACGGCGATGCGGTCGCTCATCGTCAGGGCCTCCTCCTGGTCGTGGGTGACGAACACGAAGGTGATGCCGACCTCGCGCTGGAGGGCCTTGAGCTCGACCTGCATCTGCTCGCGCAGCTTGAGGTCGAGGGCGCCGAGCGGCTCGTCGAGCAACAGGAGGCGGGGGCGGCCGACGAGGGCGCGGGCGAGTGCGACCCGCTGGCGCTGGCCGCCGGAGAGCTGGCTCGGCCGCCGCTTGCCGAAGCCTTCGAGGCGTACGTCGGCGAGCGCCTTGCGGGCCCGCTTGAGCCGTTCGGCCTTGGGCACCTTGCGGACCTTGAGGCCGTAGGCGACGTTCTGCTCGACGGTCATGTGCGGGAAGAGCGCGTAGTCCTGGAAGACGGTGTGGACGTCCCGCTCGAAGGGGGCGAGTCCGGTGACGTCCTGACCGGCCAGTTCCACCGTGCCGGAGGTGGGGCTCTCGAAGCCCGCGATCATGCGCAGGACGGTCGTCTTGCCGGAGCCGGACGGGCCGAGCATCGAGAAGAACTCCCCGTCGGATATCTCCAGGTCGACCCCGGCCACGGCGGTGGTGCCGCCGAACTCCTTCCGCAGGCCCTGGAGCCGGACCGCGCTGCCCTCCATGGACGGGAACCTTTCTGAAGCACTGTTCCGTTCTTACCCTGGGTCGTAAAGATATGAAGTCATAGTTCAAAGCTCAAGTCATAGTTCGAAGCTCAAGACCCTCTTAAGGTAAAGATTGAGTCAATGCACAAGGTGGTGGCCGTGAAGCAGAACAGGGACGGCACCGCCCGGAGAGCCGTGTTCGCTCCGGTGGACACCCGGGCGCGTGTGGAAACGGTCGTCCGCCGGCTCGGTGACGCCATCGAACTCGGGCTGCTCGCCGACGGGGAGCAGCTGCCCGGGGAGGCGGAGCTGGCCGGGCAGCTCGGCGTGTCCACCGTGACCCTGCGGGAGGCGCTGATGGCGCTGCGGCAGCAGGGGCTGGTCACCACCCGGCGGGGGCGCGGCGGCGGCAGCTTCGTCTCGCTGCCCGCGGACCCGGCCGAGGAGCGGCTCAGGCAGCGGCTGGCCGACTGGAGCACGGAGGAGCTGCGGGACCTCGGTGACCACTGGGCGGCCGTCTCCGGCGTCGCTGCCCGGCTCGCCGCCGAGCGCACCGAACCGGACGATCTTCAGCACCTGCGGCGCACCCTGGAGGAGTTCGCCGCGGCCGGGGACGCGGCGGCGCGCAGTCGCGTCTACGGCCGCTTCCACGTGGAGCTGGCCGCCGCCGCGCAGTCGGCCCGGCTCACCCGGGAGCAGATCGCGCTCCAGACGGAGGTCGGGGCACTGCTGTGTCTCGTCCTCGGGGACGACGCCTGGCGCGATGAGGTGGCCGGCCGCCATCGCTCCCTCGTCCGCGCCGTGCAGGACGGGGCCCGGGATGCGGCCAGGGAACTGGCCGAACGGTGCGTCCAGGAATCGACAGCACGGCTCATCGCGCTGCGGGTGACTCTGTAGAGCCTGCCGCCGTACTGGGCCCTGCCGCCGGTGCCGCGCGACCGCGACGGCTGACGCACGGCAAGAACGAGCCCCGGCGCCGTCGGTGACCTGAACACCGACGGAGCCGGGGCCTCCGCGGCAGCCTTACGCCGGCAGCTCGGGCACCACGCTGAGGTGGTTCGCCGCGTGCCGGGCGCGGCGCGGGCGGCGGGCCGGTGCCGAGCGGCGGGCCTCGCGCATCACCAGGGTCAGCCGGGAGTACCCCATGTCCTGGAGGGTCTTGGGGGTCTCCCCCACAACCCGGCAGTCGGTGCCCCAGCGCGGGTCGGGGTGGAGCAACGGCCGTACCGCCCCGTCGTGCTCCACGGCGTGCGGTCCGGCCGCGCGGATCCAGTGCGGTAGGCCGTCCCGGTAGGCGGCCTCCATGATGGGGTCCTGGGCGATGTCCCGGCGGATGGACTGCAGCCCGTGGTCCTGCCCGTGCCGCTCCACGGCCGCGGCGAAGTGCGCGAGCATCGGCAGGCACCAGTTCGACTCGTGCTCGCCGAGGACCGTGCCCGCGTCCGGATGGAACAGCACGAACCGCAGGAAGTTGTCGCAGGGCATGGCCGTCGGATGGGATGCCACCCCGCTGAACAGTGTCCTGAACGCGCTGTTGGCGAGCACCACGTCCCAGCGGTGGTCGAAGACGACGGACGGGAAGGGGACGGCCTCGAGGAGCGTGGCATAGTCCTGCAGGTACGCCCGTGCTTCCGGACTCTCGGGGAGGCACCGCGGCTGCGACCGCTGCCCTCCTGCCTGAAACGCCATCGGGAGGTCACCCCTCTTGCCCTTGCGGCCTTCACGTGGCGCCTTGATCCTGGTGCCCCGCATCCAGCGTGTCAACTATCGTGGCATTTGGCGCCTGTTGACGGCTGAATCTCGCCACAGTTGTGGCGAGACCTGGATGTCCGTTCGAGGGAACGGCTACTCTCCGGTTGGTTCCGGGCAAGCGAGAACAACGACCTGAGCGAGACGTAGGAGACCTGTCGGTGACGGATGGCTTCGAGGTGCCGGGAGCCGCGGCGCCGGGTCTGCTGCCGGCCGTCGTGGCCCGTGTCACCGCCCTCGCCGACCGGCTGGGCGTGTCGTACGAGCGGATCTTCGACGTCGCGCGGCTGTCGGTCGAGTCCGGCGTCCCGGAGCCGGTGGTGAAGGCCCTGCTGAGCGGAGTGCCCGCCGGCGAGCCGGACCTGCAGGCGCGTTTCCTGCAGCGACTGGACCTGCTGCGCCGCACCCGGCTCAAACCCAGCGGGCGCAAGTACACCCAGCAGGAGATCGCCGACGGCGCGGGCATGTCGCGGCAGCAGGCGGGTGCCCTCATCAATGGCGACCGGCGCCCCACCATGGAGCACTGCGACGCCATTCAGCGCTTCTTCGGCGTGCATGCCGGGTTCCTCACGGCAGAGGACCCGGAGGCGCTCGCGAACGCCCTCCAGCGCTCCGAGCAGGAGCTCCTCCAGCAGCTCGCGGACCGCGAGCGCGCGACGGCCGAGGCCGCCGACGACCCGCTGGAGCGGCTGCTGCAGGACCACGGCGTCCGCGGCATCGCCTGGCGGGCGGCCCAGCTGCCCACCGACCAGCACCGGGACAAGGTCGCCGAGTGGCTGGACATGCTCCTGGAGAGCGTCAAGCGGCCCGAGTCGTGATCCGGGAGAGAACCGTGGGCATCGGAAGGGAAATGCGCCGCCTGTGCGGCGAGTTGGTCGCGGAGCTCTCGCTCCCGGCGCCGGCGGAACCCGCCGACCTGTACGCCGCGCTGTGCGACGGCATGAGCAGACGCCGCGGCCGGCCCGTCCAGTTCCGCACGGCTCCCTTCCCGCCGGGCACGGCCAGCGGCCTCTGGCTCGACATGGCCGACCAGGACCTCGTCGTCATCGAGGAACGCACCGCCCCCGACCACCAGTTGGTGATCCTCGGCCACGAGCTGTGGCACATGAACGCCGGGCACCACGGCCACCATGTGGAGGGCGCCGCGGTCGCGGCGCGGCTGCTGAGCGACACGGCGGATCTGCGGGCCACCGTCCACAAGGTCGCCGCACGTACGCACTTCGATCTCGCCGACGAGAAGGACGCCGAGAGCTTCGGGCTGCTGCTGGCGAGCAAGTGCCGTACCTGGCTGGTCGGTTCGTCCCTGCGCGGGCCCGTCAAACGGGACGACCTGGCGGGGCGGATCGAGGCGTCGCTCGGTTATCGCGGACCGCGGGGCTGAGGGGCGCGGGCGCCGATTCCATGGACGGTTCCAGCTATTACGTTCCGGCCGCGGCGATGGGCCTGGCGCTCACCTTCAAGACGCCCGCACTGGCCCGTTCGTGGCGCGATCCGCTGCTCAGGTCGGTGTGCGCGCTGATGGCGCTGGCCGGCCTGGTGTTCTTCTTCGCCGCGCCCCCGACCATCGCGAAGGTGAACGACCACACCGGCATCACCAATGTCTCGGCACCCCTGGTGTACTGCCTGCTGAGCGCGTTCAGCGCGTCCTGCCTGGTCCTCGTCGTCAACTGGCGCGGCGGGCCGCCCGAGCAGACCCGGCGCACCACCCGGAGGATCATCACCGGGTACGGGGTGGTCATCGTCGCCCTGGTGACGCTGTTCGCGCTCGGCGACGCCCCGGTGGAACGTCTCGTCGACTTCGACACGTACTACGCGCGCACCCCGTACATGCGCGAGATGATCGTGCTGTACCTGCTGGCCCTCACCGTGGCGGGCGTCGCGATGAACTTCATGTGCGGACGCTGGGCCCTGCAGGTGCGCGGCTGGCTGCGCGTCGGACTGCTGATCATCGTGACCGGCTATCTGTTCAACCTGGCCTATCTGACGACCAAGTTCACCGCCGTCGTCGCCCGCTGGTACGGCCACGACCTGGACTATCTCAGCAGTGACGCGGCGCCGGTGCTGGCGTCCGCGGGGGCGCAGATCAGCGCGGTCGGCTTCTGCCTTCCGCTGGCCTGCCAGCGCGTCGGGGACAGCTGGAGCACCTGGGCGACCTACCGCCGACTCGGGCCGCTGTGGCGCGAGCTGCGACCGGTGTCCGCACACGCGGACCACGGGGTGCGCATCTCCTGGTGGTCGCCGGTCGAACTCCAGGTCACCCAGCGGGAGTCCGACATCCACGACGGCATGCTCGGCCTGTACTGCTACTTCGACTCCGACGTGCGCTCCCGCGCCTACGACGCCGCCCTGGCGGCCGGCTCCGACCCCGTCCACGCGCAGGCCGAGGCCGACGCGGCGATGGTGGCGGCGGCCGTGCGGGCGAGGGCAGCCGATCCGGAGGGCAGGGTGATCAGCTCGGCGGGGACGGACAGCGCTCCCGCCGCGTCCCTGGAGGTCCCCCGCGACCTCGTGCGGATGTCGGTCGCCCTGCGTCAGTCACCCGTCGTCGCGGCCGCCCGGGGGCCGGCCGGGACCAGGCCAGGAAGCGACTTCCATGAACGAACCCGCTAGCACCTCCCCGGGCGCGAGACCGCGTCGTGCCGTCGTGATCGGCGGCGGCATGGCCGGCATGCTGGCCGCCGCGGCCCTGCGCGCCCACGCCGACGTCACCGTCGTCGAGCGGGATGTGCTGCCCGAGGGCCCCGAACCGCGCAAGGGGCTCCCGCAGGCCCGGCATGTGCACGTGATCTGGTCCGGGGGCGCCCGCGCCATGGAACAGCTGCTGCCGGGGGTGACCGAGGCGTGGCTCGCGGCGGGCGCCCGGCGCGTCCCGCTGCCCACGGGGCTCGTGTCGCTGCAGCCGCGCGGCTGGTTCCGGCGCTGGCCCGAGATGCAGTTCATGATCGCGTGCAGCCGTGATCTGCTCGACTGGGTGGTGCGTGAGCGCGTCACCGGGAGCGAGCGGGTGACGGTGCTGCAGCGGACCGAACTGCTGTCCCTGGAGGGCGACGCGTCGCGGGTGACGGGCGTGCGGGTGCGGACGGCCGACGGCGAGGAGCGGGTGCTGGCGGCCGACCTCGTCGTGGACGCTGCGGGACGCGGTTCGCGCGCGGCGGCCTGGCTGAAGGACCTGGGCGTGCCCGCGGCGCCCCTGGAGGAGGTGGACTCGGGGCTCGTCTACTCCAGCCGGATCTTCCGGGCGCCCGCGGGCACCGAGGAGTTCCCGCTGGTCAACGTGCAGTCGGACGCGACGGTGCCGGTGCCGGGGCGGACCACGACCATCGAGCCGATCGAGGGCGGACGGTGGCTGGTGACGCTGTCGGGCACGCGCGGCGGCGAACCGCCCTCCACCGCCGAGGAGTTCGAGGCGTTCGCGCGCGCGAGCGTGCGGCATCCGGTGGTGGGCGAGCTGATCGCACACGCGGAGCCGCTGTCGGACCCGGTCGTCACGCGCAGCACGGTCAACCGCCGGCGCTTCTACGAGAAGGTCGACGGCTGGCCCGAGGGGTTCGTGGCGATCGGCGACTCGGTGGCCACGTACAACCCGGTCTACGGGCACGGGCTCTCGGTCGCCGCGCAGGGTGCCGTGGCGCTGGGCGAGCTGGTGGCCCGGCACGGGCCTGCCGCGCCGGGGCTCGCGCGGCGGGTGCAGCGGGCGGTGGCCCGTCCGGTGGGGACGGCCTGGGAGTTCGCGACCAGCACGGACATCCACTACCCGGACGCGATCGGCAAGGCACCGGGCCTTGCCAACCGCGTCCTCGGCGCGTACGTCAACCGGCTGATGCTCACCGCGACCGGCCGACCGCTCGTCACCAAGGCGTTCTTCGACGTGGTCACCCTGTCGAAGCCGATGAGCGAACTGGTCCGACCGGCCGTCGTGATCGCCGTGCTGCGCGGCCCCCGCCGCCCGCTCCTGACGGCGCCGCCGCTGACCGCGGACGAGTGGAAGGCGGTCACGGGATCGGCGGAAGGCCCGCAGGACGGCGAGGCCCGGGAGAGTGCGGCCTGACGCCTGTCTCTCAGAGCCGCGAGCGACACCGTGCACCAGCTCACGTACGGCGACGTCAAGGACGCCACCGACCGGATCGCCGGCCGCATCCGCCCCGTCACCCTCGCCCGCGTCGATCCCGGCGCGATCCGCACCGGCCGACGCGACGCCCCGGACGAGGGCCCCGAACAGCCGTGCCAGGTGTGGCTGGCACTGGAGTTCATGCAGCACACCGGGTCTTTCAAGGCCCGCGGCGCGCAGAACTTCCTCCAGGCCCACCTCGACGCCGGCACCCTCCCCGAGGCCGGGGTGACGATCGCCTCCGGCGGCAACGCCGGCCTGGCCTGCGCCTGGGCCGCCCAGCAGCAGGGCGTCCAGGCCACCGTCTTCCTGCCCGCCACCGCCCCGCAGGTGAAGGTCACCAAGCTCCGCTCCTACGGCGCCGGCGTACGGCTGACCGGCACCGAGTACGCCGACGCCCTGGGCGCGTGCGAGGACTTCGCCGCCACCACCGGCGCCCTGACCTCCCACGCCTACGACCACCCGCTGATCGCGGCCGGCGCCGGCACCCTGCTCGAGGAGATCCACCAGCAGATCCCCGGCCTGGACACCGTGGTGGTCGCGGTCGGCGGCGGCGGCCTGTTCGCCGGCGTCGCGACCGCCGCCCGGCACCACGGCATCCGCACCGTGGCTGTCGAGCCGGACAACTGCCGCGCGCTGAACGCCGCCCTGCGGGCCGGCCGACCCGTCGACGTCACCGTCGACTCCGTCGCCGCCGACTCCCTCGGCGCCCGCCGCGCCTCCGCCATGGCCCTGCACGCCGCCCAGCAGGACGGCGTGCACTCCGTACTGGTACCGGACGCTGAGATCGTCCGCGCCCGCAAGGCACTGTGGGACCACCGCAAGGTGGCCGTCGAACACGGCGCCGCGACCGCCCTCGCCGCACTCACCACACCCGACGAGCGTCTGCCCGACGGCGACCTGCCGGTCCGGCCCGACACCCCCGACCGCAGCTACCGGCCCGGAAGGGGGGAGAAGGTCTGCGTCGTGCTGTGCGGGGCCAACACCGACCCGACCGACCTGATCGAGCCGCCCACCGGGCAGTGACCAGCCCGACGAAGTGGTCACCGAGGCCGAGGCGCCTACTTGAGTTCGATCACCAGGCCGAAGTCGTTGCCCGGGTGCCAGCCCGTGCTGATCTTCGGGCTGTGGTGGGTGTCGTCGGCCCAGCCGTAGAAGTGCGACCAGGTGACGTCGTCGCCGTACCAGTGGTCGTAGTCCGTCTCCGCGTACGCCTGGACGGCCTTGCCGTCGCGCTTGGTGTCCCACAGGTAGAAGGCGCCGGAGGCGTACGACTTGCCGTTGACCTTCTTCGTGCACTCCATGTACTTGGCGGCGCCGCCGGTGATGTGGATCTCCTTCCAGCCGGAGCACTTGTTGGCCGCGGCCTCCACGTTCGCGGCGGACTGAGCAGACCGGGCGGACGGTGCGCCGGTCGCTGCCGGGGCCGCGGCGAGGCCACCCGCCAGGGCCAGTCCGGCGGCTACGAGGGCGATGCGCTTGCGTGACATCACAGTGGATCCTTTCCGTCGGCCGGCGGACGGTCCCCCGGTGGGTCCCTCGTGGTCCGTCGGCACGACACCACCGTGCCCGGCCGCCCCGTCCCGCCCCAGCGATCCCTGGGCACATGACGCCCTTACGGGATTCCACCCCCTGTGACCTGCCGGGACGTCGCCGAGGGTGGGGGATGCGTGGGACGGCTCCGCGGGATGTTCCCCTCGAACGGGCACAGCGGGTGGCGGCAGCGGACGGACGCCCTGCGGACGGTCGTGCGCAATTCCCTGCGCCGCACGGGACCCACCGCCTACCATGCGGTGCCATGACCTGGCGACATTGATCCCGCAGCCATGCCTCCCGAGGGCCACCTCGGACGCCCCGCTCCCGGCGTCCGAACTGTCCCTGCGGGAAGGCCTCATGACACTCTCACCTGCACGTGTGCCCGCCACCGGGGTCCGGCGGCTGACCGCGAAGCTGTACTGCTACGCGTTCCTCAACGACTTCGTCCTGCTCTACCCGGTGTACGCGCTGCTGTTCATCGACACCGGTCTGCCGCTGTGGCAGATCTCCTCCCTCTTCGCCCTCTGGTCGGTCACTGGCGTACTCCTGGAAATTCCTTCCGGCGCTTGGGCCGACGCCCTCTCCCGTCGGCTGCTGCTGTGGCTCGGCCCGCTCCTCACCGCCGTTGCCTTCGCCCTGTGGGTGCTCGTCCCGTCGTACGGGGCCTTCGCCCTCGGCTTCGTCCTCTGGGGCGCCGGCGGAGCTCTCGGCTCCGGGGCGCTGGAGGCGCTCGTGTACGACGAGTTGGGCCGACTCGGCGCCGCCGAGCGCTACGCCCGTGTCATGGGCCGGATCCGCGCGGCCGGGCTGGTGGCCGTGATGGCGGCGATGGCGCTCGCCGGCCCGGTATTCGCCCTGGGCGGCTATCCGGCCGTCGGCGCGGCGAGCGCGCTGGCCTGCCTCCTCGCGGCGGCGACGGCGACCCGGCTGCCGGAACACCGGGCGCCGGCCGCACGGAGCGGCGACTGGGCCAGGACGCTGCGGGCGGGGCTCGCCGAGGCCCGGGCCGACCGGTCCGTACGCGGAGCCCTGCTGCTCGTCCCGGCCGTGGGCGCCGTGTGGGGCGCGCTCGACGAGTACACCCCGCTCCTGGTACGGGGCACCGGCGTGCCCGACGAAGCCGTCCCCTACCCGCTCCTCCTCGTCTGGGCCGGGGCCACGACCGGCGGTCTGTCGGCCGGGGCGTGCGCACGCCTGGGCCGGGCCGGACTCTCCGGACTCCTCGCGAGCGCCGCGCTCGCCCTGGCCACCGGCGCAGCGCTGCGGACACCGGCCGGCCTCGTCCTCGTGGCCCTCGCCTTCGGTGGCTTCCAACTGGCCACGGTGCTGGCCGACGCCCGGCTCCAGACGCGCATCGACGACGGGCACCGGGCCACCCTGACCTCGGTGGCAAGCCTTGGCACCGACGTGGCCACGATGGCGGTGTACGGCGCGTACGCGGCGGTCAGCTCGGCCACCACGCACAGCACCGCCTTCGTATGGGCCGCGCTGCCGTACCTTGTGACGGCCCTACTGGTAGCGGTCGGCGGCCGCACCTCAAACAGATGATCGTCACGTGGCGCTGCGTTCGCTCGCCTCCCGTACGTCCCTGTCCGGCGCCCGGTTCCCGGACGTGTCGGGACGGCCGGCCCGCAGCAGCGCCCGCCAGTGGTCGCGGCTCCACTCCGCCGGGGCTGTGCCGCTGGTGAACTCCTCGACCAGGGCCAGGAAGCGCGCGGGATCCGTGTGGAACGGGAAGTGGCCCGCGCCCTCGAAGATCTCCAGACGGCTGCCGGGCATCGCCTCGTGCGCCCGGTGGGCGTGCCGCACCGGCACCACACCGTCCCGGTCGCCCCAGATCAGCAGGGTGGGCATGCCCTCGGTCAGATAGCAGCGGTCGAGCATGGTGACCGCCTGGCCGCGCCAGTCGACCACGGCCCGCAGCGTGCGGATGAAGGCGCTGCGGGACGTGGCGTCCGGCAGCGCGTCCACCAGGGTCAGCAGCTCGGCCGCGTCCTGGCCGAGATCGGTGTCCAGCAGTCGCATCAGGTGGGCGAACAGGCCGAGATTGAGCCGCATACTGGGCAGGCGGAGCGCGGAGAGCATCAGGTGCGCTCCGGGCAAGGAGGCGGCCCGCAGCACCGGGTTGACCTCCCTGCCCACTCCCCCGGCGCTGACCAGAATCAGCCGCTCGGTGCGCTCGGGGAACTGGTAGGCGAACTGCATGGCGACGCCGCCGCCCAGCGAGTGCCCCACCAGCGTCGCCGACTCGATGCCGAGAGTCGTGAGCAGATCGCGTACCCCGTTCGCGTACGCGGCCACGGAGTAGTCGGCGCGCGGTTTGTCGGAGGCTCCGTGGCCGAGCAGGTCCGGCGCGAGCACGGTGTGGGTGCGGGCCAGGTCGGGGATCAGCTCCGCCCAGGTCGCCGAGGAGTCGCCGATGCCGTGGATGAGGACGAGCGCCGGGCCTTGGCCGGCCAGACGATAGGCGCGCCGGTAACCGTGCACGATCCGGTGGCGCGGGCGCAGTTCGCCCTCGCCCACGGGGCGCAGCCTGGGTGCGCGCCGCGGGCGCCCGCCCGGGACGTCCTCCACCGCCCGCCTCCCTTCCGCCGGCCGCCGCGAAGGCGTGTGAAAGCCCTTGCTCCCCAGCGTAGGGGGCGTGTTCCCCGCTGGATTTCGGCCGGGTTTCGCCTCGGCTAAGCGGGCGAACCAGCAGGGAGGCGAACGGGATTGTCAGTGGCGGACGGCAAGCTTGGGAGGTGCGCCCGAGGTGCGCGCGGCGGCCGTCCGCGTACCGCCGGCGCGTGCCGTGCACGAACCGCCGCGCGACGTCCCGTCGCACGGCCGAAACCGGGGAGAGCCGACCGATGCCGACCGCCGTCCTGACCGACCGCCAGCGCGCCGCCGTCCAGGCCTATCTGCGTCTCCTGCACACCGTACGAGCCGCCTTCGACGGGCCGTCGGACGCGCGCCGACCACCCGTGGTCCCGACCGCCGCGCTGGCCGAGGCGGACCGGGCCCTGATGGAGGCGGGGCTCACCGGCACCGAGGAGGAGTTCTTCCGCCTGCTCGGCGACTGGTGCCCCCGATGACCGGGTGGACGACGCGGAGGGCGACTCAGAAGTGGCGCACGGCGACGGCCGTGGCGAGCAGGCCCCCGCGTACGGTCCAGCGACCGTCGAAGGCCTCGACGCGGCGGCCGTCGACCAGCGGGCCCGGCACGAGGAGCCGTGCCCGGAAGCCGCCGGAGGCGTCCGAGGCGGCCCGCGAGTCGGACGGCTCCGAAGCGGCCCGGGAGTCCGACGAATCCGGCGAGTCCGGGGCCCGGAGGGCGGCGCCCGGGTCGATCTCCACGTCGGCCTCGAGGAAGTCGAGCCACTTGCCGGTCAGGGGGAACCACGCCTTGTAGACCGACTCCTTGGCGCTGAACAGCAGCCGGTCCCAGTGGACGGAAGGACGGCTGCGGGCAAGGCCCCGCAGCCGCGTCCGCTCGGTGGGCAGGGCCACCGCGTCCAGTACGCCGTCCGGCAGCCGGTCGTGGGGTTCGGCGTCGATGCCGAGCGAGGCGAGCTCGCCGACCGGGGCCAGTGCGGCGGCACAGTAGCCGTCGCAGTGCGTCATGCTGCCGATCAGCCCGTCCGGCCAGCGCGGTGCACCGCGCTCGCCGGGCAGGACCGGCTGCGGCGGGACTCCGAGCTTCTCCATGGCATGCCGTGCGCAGGCCCGTACGGCGGTGAACTCCCGGCGCCGCTTGTCCACCGCCCGCGCTATGACCGCTTCTTCCTCGGGGTAGAGACTGACGCCCTCGCCGAGCGCGTCACGGCCGTGCGCCTCCACGACCGCGACCGGCCCCGGAAGCAGCTCCTCGATCACCTGCTTGGTCCTCCATCGGCAGAATGCGCCGCAGCTCCCCTGGCGGCTGCGGGCGCGGGCCCCACTCACGGGGGTAGCCCAGGGACACCTCTTCGAAGCGGACGCCCTCGTGGTGGGTGGTCCGTGGGATGTGCAGATGGCCGTAGACGATGCACGCCACCGGGAAGCGGCGGTGCCAGTCGGCGGTCAGGCGGGTACCGCACCACATGGCGAACTCGGGGTAGCGCAGGATGTCCGTCGGGTGCCGGTCCAGCGGGTAGTGGTTCACCAGCACCACGGGGAGATCGCCGGGGATCTCCGTCAGCCTGCGCTCGGTTTCGGCCACCCGGGCCCGGCACCACGCCTCGCGGCTGGGATAGGGGTCGGGGTGCAGCAGGTGCTCGTCCGTGCACACGATCCCGGTGCCGTGCGCGTAGGCGAGCCCCTGCTCCTTGGTCGTGCATCCCTTCGGCAGGAACGAGTAGTCGTAGAGGAGGAACAGCGGGGCGACGACCGCCGGACCGCCCGGGCCCTCCCAGACCGGGTAGGGGTCCTCGGGGGTCGTCACGCCCAACTCCCGGCACACGGCCACCAGGTGCTCGTACCGCTCGACGCCGCGCAGGGTGACGGTGTCCTTCCCGTGGGTCCACAGCTCGTGGTTGCCCGGTGCCCAGACCACCTTGCTGAAGCGGCCGGCGAGCAGTTCCAGGGCCCAGCGGATGTCGGCGACGGTCTCGGCCACGTCACCGGCGACCAGCAGCCAGTCCTCGTCCGACGTGGGCCGCATGCGCTCGACGAGGGCGCGGTTCTCGGCGTACCCGACGTGCAGGTCGCTGATGGCGAGCAGACGTCCACGGCCGTCCGTCGACTCCACTCTCGCCCCTTTCGAGATCCGAATTGGCTCCACAAGACCACACCGGGCCGCGGACGGACAAGAGCGACCCGCGGCAGGTTCCGGGCCAGGCCGAAACAACGTGCACCGGGTGCTCAGCCGTCCCGCAACACGCCCCTCCCCGCCTGATCGAGAGCCGGGGAAAATCCGTAACACGCGCGTAGCAGTGGTGGTGCCCGGAAGGGCCTATGATCGCCCCAGCACATCCGTCGCGGACGCCGCAGAAGCGTACGGCGGTTCGGTGCACCTCCCTCTCCCCTGGCCGGGCACGGCCTGCTTCGCCCTGCCCGCACAACCGTGAAAGGCGGCCTGCATGGTCTCTCGCGTACGCGTCTGGCTCAACCGCACGTACGCGGAGAACGTGTTCTTCATGGACCAGCTGCGGAGAAATCCCAGCGACCGGGCCGTCGAGATCCACGCCACGCACGGTGACCCCGACTCGCCCGTCCTGGCCGCCGCGGACACCGCCGATCTGGAGCCGGACGGCCTTTCCCCGGCCGCGTACGTGGAGTACGCCCTCGACCAGTGCGCACGGCGTGGCATCGATGTCTTCGTGCCCCGCCTGCACCAGTCGGCGATCGTGGCGCACCGCTCCGAGTTCGAGGCGGTGGGTACGGCGCTGCTGGCGCCGCCGCCGGAGGCCGTGGCCGTCTTCGAGGACAAGGTGATCGCCTACGAGGCCGTGCAGGCGATCGGTGTGCCCGTGCCGCCGTGGTTCCGGGTGCGGACGGCGGACGGACTCGTCGCTTCGGTGGAAGAGTTGGAGGCCGGCGGGCATAAGGCGTGCTTCAAGCCGGCGTCCGGTGCGGGCGGGGTGGGCTTCCGGGTCGTCACGCGCGCTCCCTTCTCGCTCGCGCACCTCACCGGGTTTCCCAGCCCCTACGTGCCGCTGGACCTGGTCGTGGAGGCGCTGGAGCAGGCCGACGAGCCGGTCGACTGGCTGGTGATGCCGCGCCTGGAGCAGCCGGAGGTGTCGGTGGACTGCCTCACCGGACCGGACAACCGGGTGCGGCTGGCCATCGGCCGCACCAAGAACGGCCGCCGGCGCGGCTTCACGCAGCACGAGCAGTGGCTGGAGCCGGCGCGGCGGATCGCGGAGGGGTTCGGGCTGCACTACCTGTCCAACATCCAGTTCCGGATGTTCGGCGAGCAGCCCGTGCTCATGGATGTCAACACGCGCCCGGCCGGCGGCTTGCACCAGTTGTCCCTGTGCGGGGTCAACGCGCCTTGGGCGGCTGTGCAGTTGGCGCTCGGGGAGGATCCCGGGGAGATCACGCCGCCGTTCCTGGGGCAGGACTACACGGTGGTGTCGGGGCCTCGGCCGCTGCGACCGGTGTCGCTGCCGCAGCAGCGGGTCGAGCAGGCGGAGCCGTTGCTGCCGACGGTTCCTGCGCCCGTCGAGACAGTCGAAGCAGCGGCGGAGGCACTGCCGCTCTAGTGCCGCGGCAGGCAACGTTTGCCCGGCAGCTGGTCACCACCGAGGCGATCGGCGTCGGCGGTGTCGACGCCGTGATCAGAAGGGGCGCGGTCGCTGCCTACGGTTTCCAGGAGGGCCACATCCCCGGCAGCGAGGTGGCGGGCACGGTGACAGCAGTCGGCGACGGCGTCGACACGTCGTGGATCGGCCGGCGCGTATGGGCGTTCACCGGCCTGGGCGGCGGCTACGTGGAACAGGCGATCGCCCCGGTCGAGGAGATCCTCCCCCTCCCCGCGAACCTTTCCGCTGTCGACGCGGTGACGCTCGGTAGCTCCGGAGTGGTGGCGCACTTCGGCCTTGCCCATGCCCACTTCGCGCCGGGCGAGACGGTGCTGGTGCGCGGCGCGGCCGGCAGCATCGGGATCATGGCGGTCCAGCTCGCGGCTCGTGGTGGTGCCGGAGCGGTAGCGGTCACGACTTCGTCGGCCGAGCGCGGCGACCGCCTGCGCAAGCTCGGCGCGACGCATGTGCTGGACCGCTCCGGTGAGACGGACGAGGACGCTCCTGCGGGCTACGACGTCATCATCGACATCGTCGCCGGTGCGGACATGTCCTCGATCTTCGACAAGCTCAATCCCAACGGCCGCATGGTGGCCGTCGGCGTGGTCGCCGGTCAGCCGCCGGAGGACTTCGCCACGAGCCTGATGGCAGCATTCCGGAAGTCGACATCGTTCGCCACCTTCAGCGCCGACACCGTCGGTGAACCCGATCGGCGTGCCGTGAGGACCGAGCAGTTCGCCGCCGCGAGCCGCGGCGAACTGCAGACGGTGGTGCACGAGCTGCTGCCGATGGAGCAAGCCGTGCTGGCGCACCGGAAGATGGAGGCCGGCGAGGTCTTCGGCAGGATCGTGCTGACTCCGTAGCTCAGCGCAGTGCGCGCGAGACCGGGGTTTCTCCACTCACCGGTATGGACCAATTCCGTCATTCTCCTTGACACGCGGATTGGTCCATACCAACTTGGTTGCGCATCGTTTCGCATGTCCCTGCCACTCCCGAACACCCCACATCCTCCAGGGAGATCGCGTGCGCACCACACTCAGGCGTTCCAGACGCCGGCTCCTCGCTCTGCTCGGTTCCGCCGCTCTGGCGGTCGGTGGAGCCATCGCCCTGCCGGGCACGGCCCAGGCGGCCAACATTCTGACCAACCCCGGCTTCGAATCCGGCTCCCTCTCCCCCTGGTCCTGCACCGGGAACCTCGGCTCGGTCGTCTCCTCGCCCGTGCACGGGGGGTCCAAGGCCCTTCAGGGTGCGGTGACTTCGAGTGACAACGCCCAGTGCAGCCAGACCGTGGCGGTGCAGCCGAACACGACGTACACGCTTCAAGGTTGGGTGCGGGGCAGCTACGTCTACCTCGGCGTCGACGGCGGCGCCTCCACCTGGACGACGTCCCCGTCGGCCTACAGCCAGCTGTCGGTGTCCTTCACCACGGGCGCCTCGCAGACCAGTGCCACGATCTACGTCCACGGCTGGTACGCCCAGGGCTCCTACTACGCCGACGACATCAGTCTCGACGGCCCCGGCGGAGGCGGTGGTTCGGACACGCAGGCGCCGACCGCCCCCGGTGGACTGACCTCCACGGGCAAGACGTCGTCGAGCGTGTCGCTGAAGTGGAACCCCTCGACGGACAACGTCGGTGTGACGGCGTACGACATCTACAGCGGCTCGAGTCAGGTGCTCAGCGTCTCCGGTACGACCGCCACGGTCGGCGGGCTGTCGCCCAGCACCTCCTACACCTTCACCGTGAAGGCGCGGGACGCGGCCGGGAACACCTCCGCGGCCTCCAACTCCGTGACCGTCACGACGGACGCGGGCACCGGTGGCGGCACCGGCTTCAAGCAGGCCGCGCCCTACCTGTACGAGGGCTGGGGCGACCCGCCGAGCCCGACGACGGTGATGAGCGCGACGGGCATCAAGTGGTTCACGATGGCGTTCATGCTGGACTCGGGTGGCTGCAACCCCGCCTGGGACGGCAGCAGGCCGCTGACCGGCGGTGTCGACCAGACCGCCATCAACGCCATCCGCTCCGCCGGCGGTGACATCGTCCCCTCGTTCGGCGGCTGGCAGGGCAGCAAGCTCGGCGCCAACTGCTCCTCGGCGAGCGCGCTCGCCGGGGCCCTGCAGAAGGTGATCGACGCCTACGGCCTGAAGGCGATCGACATGGACATCGAGAACTCGGACGAGTTCGAGAACGAGGCCGTCCAGGCGAAGATCCTCACCGCCCTGAAGACGGTCAAGGCCAACAACCCCGGCCTGAAGACCATCGTCACCTTCGGCACGTCCACCACCGGCCCGACGTACTACGGCAACCGCCTCATAGAGCAGGCGCAGTCGCTCGGCGCAAACATCGACGTCTTCACCATCATGCCCTTCGACTTCGGCGGCGGCTCCGACATGTACGGGAACACCGTGAACGCGGCCGAGGGCCTGAAGGCCAAGCTGAAGTCGACCTTCGGCTGGGACGACGCCACCGCGTACTCCCACATAGGCATCTCCGGCATGAACGGCCTATCCGACCAGCAGGAGAACACCACCCCGGCGATCTGGACCCAGATCAAAGACTGGGCGAACTCGCACCACATCGCCCGCCTCGCCTTCTGGTCGGTCAACCGCGACCGGCCGTGCCCGGGCGGGGGCGTGGTGAGCAACTGCTCCGGCATCAGCCAGAACAACTGGCAGTTCACCTCGATCACGGCCGGCTTCACCGGCTGAGCGAGGAAGCCAGGAACGGAAAAAAAGGGGGGTGCCCGCTGCGTCGGGCACCCCCCTGACCGTCAGAAGCGGCCCGAGCCCCGGTACAGCTCCAGCTCGCCGTCCAACTCGACCGCGAGGACGGTGGCGTACGGGTCCAGATCGGCCTCGGACGGCGGGTCGATCCACAGCACGCCGACCGCCTCGTGCAGTCCGCCGACGACCCGGTGGCCGAGTTCGGTGCCGGTGCCGAGCACGGTGACCTTGCGGACCGGTGTGGCGAGGCCCCGGACGCCTGTCTCGGCGCGCGGGATGTCGAACAGGGTCAGGTAAAGGGTGCGGCGGTCGGCGGAGAGTGTGCTGGGGCCGTAGTGGTGTCCGGCCGGGAGGCCGCGCACCGTTCCGTACACCGCCTCCGCATGCCTGCGGATCCACTCCCCCAGGCCTTCCAGACGCTCCACCTGGGGCTGCGGGATGGTGCCGTCCTCCATCGGGCCGACGTCCAGGAGCAGGTTGCCGCCTCCGCCCATGGTCTCGGTGAAGTAGCGGATCAGCTGGGACAGCGACTTGTGGTTGTGGTCGTGGTGCTGGTAGCCCCAGGAGTCGTTGATCGTCAGGCACAGCTCCCAGGGGCCCTCCGGGGGAACGATGGGGGCGCCCTGCTCCGGGGTGGCGTAGTCGCCCTCGCTGAGCATCCGGGCGTTGAAGACGACGTGGGGCACGTAACTGCGGATGAGCGCGGCGAGTTCGGGAATCCGCCACTGCTCCTCGCTGCGGTCCCATTCGCCGTCGAACCACATCAGGTCGGGACGGTAGCGGGAGGCCAACTCCTTGATCTGGCCGTCCCGGTAGGCGATGAACCGCTCCCAGGCCTGAAGGTCCTCGTCCTCGGCCGCCACCTCGGAGTAGCGGTTGTCCTCCAGCTCCGGCGGGCGGCCCGGCTTGCGCGTGGAGGCGTAGTCGGGGTGATTCCAGTCGGAGTGGGAGTAGTACAGGCCGACCTTGAGGCCCTTCTCGCGCAGGGCCTCGGCGTACGGGCCGATGTAGTCCTTGCCGAGGTTGAGGTCGCCGTACCGCGTGTCCCACAGGGCCACTCCGTCATGGTGACGGCTCGTCAGCACGGCGTACTTGGCGCCGGCGCGGGCGAACAGGTCGGCCCACGCCTTCGGATCGTAGTCGGCGCCGGTGAAACGCTCCAGCTGGGACATGTACTGGTCGTGCGGCACGATGTCGTCGTAGAACGACCAGGACTCCTGGACGCCGTCGACGGCGTATATGCCCCAGTGTACGAAGATCCCCAACTTGGCGTCGGCGAACCAGGGTTGCATGGCCACGGGTCAGCCCCTCCGCAGACGGAGCGTCAGGATCTGGAAGGGCCGCAGGTCGACGGGGACACCGCCGTCGACGATCTCCGCGTCCTCCAGCGGGCGCTCCAGCAGGTCGGTCACCCGGGCGCCGGCGAGCGGGAAGCCCGTGCGGAGCACGCCCTCGACGCGGCCGCCCCGGGACTCGTAGAGCCGTACGACGACGTCACCGGACTCGTCGTCGGCGAGCTTCACCGCCTCCACGGTCACGCCCCCGCCGTCGACGGAGACAATCGGCTCCGGCGCGCCCGCCGCCTCGGCCACCCGGAGGGGGAGGTTGAGGGCGTAGCCCTCGGCGACCGCGTCATCGATGGTCGCGCCCGGGAGGAGGGAGTACGTGAAGCGATGGCGGCCCTGGTCGGCACCCGGGTCCGGGACGCGCGGGGCGCGGACCAGGCTGAGGCGGACCGTGGTGGTCGTACCTCCGTCCTCGCGGACCGTGCGGGAGACGTCGTGGCCGTAGGTAGAGTCGTTGATGACCGCGACGCCGTAGCCGGGCTCGGCGATGTGCACCCAGCGATGGCCGGAGACCTCGAAACGGGCCGCCTCCCAGCTGGTGTTGGTGTGGGTGGGCCGCTGGATGTGCCCGAACTGGATCTCCGCGGAGGAGTGCGGGGCGCGGATGTCGACCGGGAAGCCCGCCTTGAGGAACTTCTCCGCCTCGTGCCAGTCGATGTCCGTCTCGAAGTCGATACGGGGACTGCCGGCGCGAAGCGTGATCGTCTGCGTGATCTTCGAGCCCTTGCCGAAGCTCCGCTCCACGCGGATCGCGCCGAGCAGCGGGTCCTCCTCGACGACCGTCACGGAGTCGGCGTCCAGCAGATCCGTGTAGCGGTTCCTGTAGTGCTTGTCGACGTCCCAGGCGTCCCAGTAGTTCGGGAGGTCGGTGTGCAGGCGGAGCAGATTGCCCTTGTCGGCGAGGACCTCACGGCCACCGGCCCGCAGGTCGCGTACGGAGGCGAGCGTGCCGTCCGCCGCCACCTCGACGCGCACGAGGCCGTTGTCGAGCACACGGCCGCTCACCGTGACCGGCTGCGGCGGGTCGGCTACCGCGACGGGCGCGCTGCCGTTCGCCGGTACCTCGGCGTAGGCCGGGACGCCCGTGGCCGCGCGGACGACCTCGGCGCGGTCGAAGGGGCTGGTGTTGAAGACACGGGTGTCGCCGGCGCCCAGCGCGGCCACCGCCTCCGCCGTCAGCTGCTCCAGCTCCTGGGCGACGCGGGCGTACTCGGCCTCGGCCTCGCGATGCACCCAGGCGATCGACGAGCCCGGCAGGATGTCGTGGAACTGGTGCAGCAGGACCGTCTTCCACAGCCGGTCGAGCTTCGCGTACGGGTACGCGTAGCCCGGCGCGTGCAGCGCGGCCGTCGTCGCCCACAGCTCTGCCTCGCGCAGCCGGTGTTCGCTGCGCCGGTTGCCCTGCTTGGTGCGGGCCTGGGAGGTGTAGGTGGCCCGGTGCAGCTCCAGGTACAGCTCGCCCACCCACACCGGGGCGTCCGGGTACTCCTCGCGGGCCTTGGCGAAGAACGCGTCGGGGTGTTCGACCTCGACCCTGGCGGAGCCCTCCAGGTTCTTCAGCCGCCGCGCCCGTTCCATGATCTCGCGGGTGGGGCCGCCACCGCCGTCGCCCCAGCCGAAGGGGGCCAGCGAGCGCGTCGCGCCGCCCTTCTCCTGGTAGTTGCGCACCGCCCGGGCCATCTCCTCGCCGCTGAAGCGGGCGTTGTAGGTGTCGACCGGCGGGAAGTGGGTGAAGATGCGGGTGCCGTCGATGCCCTCCCACCAGAAGGTGTGGTGGGGGAACTTGTTGGTCTGGTTCCAGGAGATCTTCTGGGTGAGGAACCACTCGTTGCCGGCCAGCCTGGCGAGCTGCGGGTAGGCCGCGGTGTAGCCGAAGGAGTCCGGCAGCCACACGCCCTTGGTCTCGATGCCGAAGTGCTCGATGAAGAACCGCTTGCCGTGGACGAGCTGGCGGGCCAGGGCCTCGCCGCCGGGCAGGTTGCCGTCGGCCTCCACCCACATGCCGCCGACCGGCGCCCACTGGCCCTTCTTCACCGACTCCTGGATACGGGCCCACACGTGCGGGTAGTTGTCGCGCACCCACTCGTACTGCTGGGCCTGGGAGCAGGCGAAGACGAACTCCTCGTACTCGTCGGCCAGGGACGTGACGTTCGAGAAGGTGCGGGAGGTCTTGCGCTTGGTCTCGCGGATCGGCCACAGCCAGGCCGAGTCGATGTGGGCGTGGCCGACCCCGGAGACGATGTGCGCGCTGGCGTGCGCCGGCTTGGCGAGGACCGGCTTCAGCGCCTCGCGCACGGAGGCGGCCGAGCCGGAGATGTCGTCGAGGTCGAGCAGGTCCATCGCCCGGTCGAGGGCGTGCATGATCTCGTGCCGGCGCGGGTCGTGCTCGCCGAGCTCCAGCATCAGCTCGCGCAGCACCTGGATGTCGAGGTCGAGGTGCCAGACGTCCTCGTCGAGGATCGCGATGTCGGCGCGCTGGAAGGTGTAGAGCGGCTTGTCCCCGGCTGTGAGCACGTCGCCGAGCGGGGTGGGGGCCGCGAAGTCGTTCGCGAGGATGTCCGGGTTGGAGGCGGCCTCGACGAGGTAGTGGATCTCCTCACCGCCGACGGCCGGGTGGGCGATCGGGACGTACTGGTTGAGCGGGTTGACGGCCTTCAGCGGCCGGCCGTCGGTCAGGTGCACCAGGGCCTCGGCCTGGTTGCCGGGCCAGTCGCCCACGAAGCCGAGGTCGATGACGGCCTCGACGCGCCGGCCGGCCCACTCCGAGGGCACCTGCCCGCGCATGCGGAACCAGGTGGTGCCCCACGGCGGGCCCCACGGGGTGCCCATCGCGAAGGGCGCGTACGACGCGGCAGCGGCCTCGGCGAACGGGACCGGCTCCCCCGGGGCCTGCCAGGCCTCCACCTCGAGGGGAACCGTGGCGGCGTGGATCGCGGTCTTGATGCGCTGGTCGTGGAGGCGCTGGACGCGCTCCTCGATCCGGCGGCGTTCGTCGTGCATTCGGGGTCTCCAGAGAGAGCGGGAAGCGAGAGGGAGAAAGCGCTTACTGAGAGGTGTTCACCTAAGGTACGCCAGCCCAGGGTGGACCGCCGTGTAGCCCTCGACCAGCCTGCGGGCCACGTTCACGGAGTCGACCAGCGGATGCAGGGCGAACGCCTTCACGGCCGTCGCGCGGTCGCCGGAATCGGCGGCGGCGAGCACCTCGCGCTCCACCGCCTTGACCGCGCAGACCAGTCCGGTGGCGTGGCCCGGCAGCGGGTCGACCGCGACCGGGTGCGCACCGTTCGCGTCGACCAGGCACGGAACCTCGATCACGGCCTCGGTGTCGAGGACGGACAGGGTGCAGCGGTTGCGGACGTTGAGGATCAGGGTCGTGCGCTCGTCCCGCGCGATGGCCCGCATCAGGGCGAGGGCGACCTTCTCGTAGCCGCCGGACAGGTCGTCGGCCTCGCGCTCGCCGGCGCCCGCGGTCTCGCGGTTCTCGGCCATGTAGGTCGCCTCCCGCTCGGCGCGGGTGCGTTCCCATGCCTGAAGGGCGGAGGCGTCCGGCCGCGTGACCTGTTCGTAGAAGTGCGCCTGCTGGTCGCGCAGGAAGGCGCCGCGGGTCTTCTCGGCGTGCTGGTAGGCGCGGACGGTCTCACGGTTGAAGTAGTAGTAGTGCAGATACTCGTTGGGGATCGCGCCCAGCGACTGCAGCCACTCCGTCCCGAAGAGCTTGCCCTCCTCGAAGGAGCCGAGCAGGTCGGGGTCGGCGAGCAGGCGCGGGAGCTCGTCGCGGCCGGCGATCCGCAGGCCGCGGACCCAGCCGAGGTGGTTGAGGCCGACGTAGTCGATCCACGCCTCCCTCGGGTTCGCGCCGAGCACCCGGGCGATACGGCGGCCGAGGCCGACCGGTGAGTCGCAGATGCCGATGACGCGGTCGCCGAGGTGGCGGGACATGGCCTCCGTGACGAGGCCCGCCGGGTTGGTGAAGTTGATGACCCAGGCGTCGGGGGCGAGCCGGGCCACCCGCCGGGCGATGTCGACGGCGACGGGGACCGTGCGCAGCCCGTAGGCGATGCCCCCGGCGCCGACCGTCTCCTGGCCGAGGACGCCCTCCGCGAGGGCCACGCGCTCGTCGTTCGCCCTGCCCTCGAGGCCGCCGACGCGGATCGCGGAGAAGACGAAGTCGGCGCCGCGCAGGGCCTCGTCGAGATCGGTCGTGGCGGTCACCTCGGGCGCGCCGGGCACCCCCGCGGCCTGCTCGGCCAGGACCCGGGTCACGGCCGAGAGCCGGCCCGCGTCCAGGTCGTGCAGCACGACCCGGGTGACGCGGCCCTCGGCGCGGTCCGTCAGGAGCGCCCCGTACACGAGCGGGACGCGGAAGCCGCCACCGCCCAGAATAGTCAGCTTCACGCTTGCACCTTTCCTGCCACGATCACCTCGACGCCCGCCTCGTCCAGCGAGGAGCGGGTCACCGCGTTCAGCGGCGCGTCCGACACCACCACATCCAGGTCCTCGGGACCGCAGACCTTCGCCATACCCGTGCCCGGGAACTTGGCCGAGTCGGCGAGCAGCACGACCTTGTCGCTCGCCTTGATCATGGCTCGCTTGACCGGTACCTCGACGACCGTCGTGTCCATCACCTGCCCGCCGGGCCGGACCCCGCTGGTGCCGAGGAAGAGCCAGTCCGCGTGGAGCTGGCGCAGGTTGTCCTCGGTGAGGAAGCCGACCAGCGAGCGGTACTCTCGGCGGACCATGCCGCCGAGCAGCACCAGCTCGATGCCCTCGTCGTCGGCGAGCTCCTCGTAGACGACGAGGTTGCTGGTGATCACGGTGAGCCGGCGGCCGTGCAGCTGGCGGGCCAGGCGGTAGGCGGTGGTCCCGATGTCGAGCAGCACCGACTGTCCGTCCGTGATCATCTCGGCGGCGTGCGCGGCTATCGCGTCCTTCTCGGACACGCGCACCTCAGCGACCTCGGCGAAGGGCTGGTCGCCCTCCTCGACGACCGCGCCGCCGTGCACCCGCGTGAGCAGGCCGTCCTCCTCCAGCTTGACGAGGTCGCGCCGGATGGTCGCCGGGCTCACACCGAGCTGCTCGGAGAGATCGGTCACCGACGCAGGCCCGCCGGAGCGCAGGACCCGCAGGATGAGTTGGTGTCGTCGTTCTGCCAGCACGCCGCGAACACTACTCGTCATCTTCAATCATTTCTATGCTCACTTCTGCTTGAGTATTGACCAATCTCGTCGATGAGCGCACGATTCCGTGCACCGAGTTTGAGCAGTTCTGACGAGAGGACCCACGCGTGGACGACGACCGGCCCGAGGTGCTGTTGACCGGGCTGCTCTTCTACGACCTCGTCCTCACGGGCCTGGGCAAAGCACCGACGCCCGGCGAGGAGATCTGGACGGCGGGCATGGGCTGCGGCCCGGGCGGCATCGCGAACCTCGCGGTGGCCGCCGCCCGCTTCGGCCTGAAAACCTCCCTGGCCACGGTCTTCGGCGACGACTTCTGCGGCGCGTACTGCCGGGACGTCATCGGCGACCAGGAACACATCGACCTCTCGCTCTCCCGCACCGCGAACGGCTGGCCCACCCCCGTCACCGTCTCGCTCGCGCTCCCCCAAGCTCTCGGCTCCTCCCCCACTCTCGGCTTCGCTCGAGCGGGGGGACCCCCACGAGCAGGGGGGACCCCCATCGCCGACCGGGCCCTGGTCACGCACGGCCAGGAGCCCCCGTACTCGCAGGACATGCTGATGGGTGAGGTGCCCGAGGCGCGCACCGCCCTGGTGCACCTCGAGGCCGAGCCCCGCGCCTGGCTCGCCAAGGCCGCCGCGAACGGCACCCAGATCTACGCCGACTGCTGTACGCCACCGACCCCCTGCACCTCGCCGACGTGACCGTGCGGGCGCGGCAGGACGGCGAGCTGCGCATCGACTGCCGGGTGCGCGACGCGCGCGGGGCACTGCCGGAAGGGTGGTACGTCAGCGGCGAGCTGGAGGGCCGCCTCCTCACGCAGGACACGGAGTTCGACCGCGTCAACGCCGAGGACGACCGCGTCTCCGACTTCCTCGGCGAGGCCCGCCTCCACACCACCGTCCCCGACGTGCGCACCTGGAACGCCGAGGCGCCGGAGCTGTACGACCTCACGGTCCGCCTGCACCGCGCCGATGGAACGGTCGCCGACACCTCGCGGCACCGCGTCGGCTTCCGCGACGTCGAGATCGTCGGCCGGGACCTGCTGGTCAACGGCGAGCGCGTGTTCATCCGGGGCGTGAACCGGCACGACTTCCATCCGCTGACCGGCCGCACGGTGTCGTACGGCGACATGCGCGCGGACCTGGTGCTGCTGAAGCGGTTCGGCTTCAACGCGATCCGCACCTCCCACTACCCGAACGACCCCACCCTGTACGACCTCGCCGACGAGCTCGGCTTCTACGTCGTCGACGAGGCCGACATCGAGTCCCACGACCACGCCCACGAGATCGCCGACGACCCGCGCTGTCTGAACGCCTTCGTGGACCGGGTCTCGCGGATGGTGCTGCGCGACAAGAACCACCCGTCGATCATCATCTGGTCGCTGGGCAACGAGTCCGACTACGGCGCGAACCACGACGCGGCGGCCGGCTGGGTGCGGCGGCACGATCCGACGCGGCCGATCCAGTACGAGAGCGCCGCCAAACTCGACTGGGCGGCGACCGACGACGCCTCCGACATCGCCTGCCCCATGTACGCACCGCTCGAGGACTGCGTGGCCCACGCCCTGTCGGGCCGGCAGACCCGGCCCCTGATCCAGTGCGAGTACTCGCACGCCATGGGCAACAGCAACGGCACGCTGGCGGACCATTGGGCGGCCATCGAGTCCACGCCGGGTCTTCAGGGCGGGTTCATCTGGGAGTTCTGGGACCACGGAATTCTGCAACGCGTGAGCGACGGCAGACCCACCGGGCGCGCGGGCGCCGGGCTGTACGACAACGGTGTCGCCGCGCCCGGCCATCGCTGGGCGTACGGCGGCGACTTCGGCGAGACCGTCCACGACGGCGCGTTCATCGCGGACGGTGTCGTCTTCCCGGACCGCGTCCCCCCTGCTCGAGCGAAGCCGAGAGCTTGGGGGAGTGCCGGGCGTCGCGACGGGGCGAACGTTGCCTGTTGCGGCACTAGCGGGTGAGGGGGCCGACGATCACGGTGTGGTCGTCGGGACCGTCGCCCTTGGCGGGCAGGTTCACCCTGAGCTGCAGGACGTGCGGGTGGATCTCGCGCGGCAGGGTGATCACCGCGCGGGTGAAGGTCACTCCGCTGCCGCCGCCGTAGTTCTGCGGCACGACCAGCAGGAAGGTCGCGCTCCGGCCCGGGGTGAGGACGACGGTGTGCGGGGCCTCGACGCTCCGCCGGGCACGGACGTGTCCGTCCTTGCCGACCAGGTCCACGCCCGGGAAGCCGTGCAGGGTGCACGGGGCGGGGCCGGAGTTGGTCAGTCTCACGGGAATGTTCGAGTACGGGCCCTTGCCGTACGCGTCACCCTTGGCGAAGGTCAGATGGGCGGTCCTGCACCGGGCGGCGGGCCTCGTGGAGGTCCGCGGTCCCGCGGACGCCGTGGCCGAACCGGACCCCGTGGCCGAACCGGACCCCGTGGCCGAGCCGGACGCGCTGCTCGTGCCGCCGGTCGCCGTGCCGGAGGTGGCCGTCGCCGAGGTGCCGCCGCCTGCCGGACCGCTGCCGGAGCCCTGAGTGGCGCCTGACGTGGACGCCGTGGCGGACGGAGCGGAGCTCACCCCGCTGTGCTTGCCGTCGTCGCCGTTGCAGGCGGTGAGCGCGAGTCCCGCCGCGAGCACCACGGCGGCGGCCGGAACCTTGCGGAACTGCTGGACGCGCATGGGCTTCCCCCTGGTCTGGACGCGGGACCCGCCACGCGGGCCCTGCATGCCAGTTAGACGGGGGAAGGGGAGGCGAGGTTGCGGCGGGCGCGGGGAGGACTCCCGTGCGCATTGTCACCCGCCGCCGGAGGAACCCGGGCAGGGCTTCGGGCGTGCGTCCCGCGACCCTGCCCCGGGCCGCCCGACCGAACGCGCCTGCCTCAGAACCCGTGCCTGAGGCAGAACGCCCTGCCTCAGGCGTAGAACCGCGACAGGCTCTGCAGGACGGCCGCGGGCTTCCCGCCGCCGTCGATCTCTATCGTGCCGTCGACGGCGATCTGCACCCCGCCCGGCACGTCATCCACCGAGGCCAGCTTCGCGACCAGCCGGATGCGGGAGCCGACCTTCACCGGTGCCGGGAAACGCACCTTGTTCAGGCCGTAGTTGACCTTCGTCGACACGCCCTCGACCTCCAGCAGCTCGGTGAAGAGCGGGATGAAGAGGGACAGGGTCAGATAGCCGTGTGCGATGGGCGCGCCGAACGGGCCGTCCTTCGCCTTCTCCGGGTCGACGTGGATCCACTGGTGGTCGCCCGTGGCGTCGGCGAAGGTGTTGATCCGCTCCTGGGTGACCTCGATCCACTCGCTGGTGCCGAGGTCGCTGCCGGCCAGCTTCTTGAGTTCGTCGAGGCCGTTGACGGTGATGCTCATCTGTGGTCCTTTGCCTGGGAGTCGGTGCCGTACCGGGAGCGGACCCGGGACTTCAGGAGCTTTCCGGAGGCGGTGCGCGGGAGGGCGTCCGCGACCACCACCGACTTGGGGATCTTGTACTTGGCCAGCCGCCCGGAGAGCGAGGTGATCACCTGGTCCGGGTCGAGCGTGGCGCCCTCGCGGGGGACGACGACCGCGCGCGGCACCTCGCCCCACTTCTCGTCGGGCACGCCGATGACGGCGCATTCGACTATGTCGGGGTGCGCGAGGAGCTGGTCCTCGATCTCGGCGGGGTAGATGTTCTCGCCCCCCGAGATGATCATGTCCTTGATGCGGTCGACGATGTAGACGTACCCGTCCTCGTCCACGCGGGCCGCGTCCCCGCTGCGGAACCAGCCGTCGGCGAACACGGCCGCGGTCTCCTCGGGCAGCCCCCAGTAGCCGGGCATGACGTGCGGGCCGCGCACCACGACCTCGCCGGTCTCGCCGACGTCGACCGGGGCGAGGTCGGGCCGCACCACCCGTACGTCGCTGAAGAAGTGCGGCACACCCGCCGAACCCGCCTTGCCGACCGCGTGCTCGGCGTCCAGGAAGAGCGTGCCGGGCGCGGCCTCCGTCATGCCGTACCCCTGGAGGAAGGTGAGGCCGCGCTCCTGGTACTTCGCGATCAGCGGGGTCGGCACCGGGGAGCCGCCGCAGGTGAGGATGCGCAGGCTGGACAGGTCGGCCCCGTCCCAGCGCGGATGCCGGGCCACCTGGTCGAACATGGTCGGCACCCCGAACATGAAGGTGATCCGGTGGCGTTCGATCAGGTCGAAGGTGGCCTCCGGGTCGAAGGACTCGACCAGGACGCAGGTGCCGCCCTTGAGCAGGACGGGCAGGGTGAGCATGTTCAGCCCGGCCGTGTGGAACAACGGGGCGGAGACCAGGGCGCGTTCGTCGGCGATCAGATCGTGGTCGACGAGAACGTTGAACGCGTTCCAGACCAGGTTGCCGTGCGTGAGCATGGCGCCCTTGGGCCGGCCCGTGGTCCCCGAGGTGTACATGATGATGCAGGTGTCGTCGAGGGCGACGGGCTGGTCGATCGGTTCGTCGCTCGCGACGGCCAGCAACTCCTCGTACTCGGCGCCCACTTCGACGTACGCGCGGACATCGGTGCTGCCCGGCAGCCCGGCCACCGGCGCGGCCAGCGAGGGTGCGTAGACCAGGGCCTTGGCGCCCGAATCGGCGAGCTGGTAGGCGATCTCGGGGCCGGCGAGGCGGATGTTGAGCGGGACGAAGACCGCGCCGAGGGCGCCCGCTGCGAACAGTGTCTCCAGGTAGGCGGGGTGGTTGGGGCCGAGATAGGCGATCCGGTCGCCGCGGCGGACACCACGGGCACGCAGGGCGTGCGCGAGACGGGTGGTGCGTTCGTAGAGCTCCGCGTAGGTGACGCTCCGGTCGCCGTGGATCAGGGCGGTGCGGTGCGGGGTCTTGCGGGCCCGGCGTGCGGGCCACGACCCCAGTCCCTCGTTGCGCATCTCACGGCCCCTCTACGCTTTCGTCAGCCCGAGCAGGCGAGCGGCGTTCTCCTTGAGGATCTTCGGCCGGACCTCGTCCTTGATCGACAGCTTCTCGAAGTCGGCGAGCCAGCGGTCGGGGGTGAGGACGGGGAAGTCGGAGCCGAAGAGCACCTTGTCCTTGAGCAAGGTGTTGGCGTACTGCACGAGCTGCGGCGGGAAGTACTTCGGCGACCAGCCGGACAGGTCGATGTGCACGCCCGGTTTGTGCGTGGCGACCGCGAGGGCCTCGTCCTGCCAGGGGAACGACGGGTGCGCCAGGATGATCTTCAGATGGGGGAAGTCGGCGGCGACGTCGTCCACGTGCAGCGGGTTGGAGTACTTGAGCCTGATCCCGCCCCCGCCGGGTACACCGGCGCCGATCCCGGTCTGGCCGGTGTGGAACAGGGCGATGGCACCGGTCTCCTCGATGACCTCGTACAGGTCGTACGCCACCGAGCGGTCGTTGGGGAAGAAGCCCTGGATACTGGGGTGGAACTTGAAGCCCTTCACCCCGTACTCCTCGACCAGACGGCGCGCCTGCTTGACGCCGGCCTTGCCGCGGAAGGGGTCGATGGAGGCGAAGGGGATCAGCACGTCCGGGTTCGCGGCGGCGGCCTCCGCCACCTCCTCGTTGGGGACCGGCTCGGTGCCGGTGGCGGACTCGGCGTCGACCGTGAAGATCACGGCGGCCATCTTCCGCTCGCGGTAGTACGCGGCCGTCTCCTCCAGGGTCGGCTTCCGCTTGCCCTCCACCTTGAAGTAGGCGGAGGAGGCGTCGTGCAGGTCGTCGTCCAGCGAGGAGTGCCCCTTGGAGGAGACCTCGGCGTGGGTGTGGACGTCGATCGCGACGAGTTCGTTCAGGTCCATCACGCCTCCGGGAACTTCGGCGCGGGGATGCCGACGGTCTGCGGTTCGGCGCCGACCGAGGTGGCCCACACGTCGGCGAGGGTGTCCGGGGACCAGCCGCCGTCCGAGTAGGCCGTCCTGATCTCCTGCGGATGCGACCAGAGTGCCACCTTGTCGCCGCCGATGCCGATGCACTGGCCGGTCACCCCGCGCGCCGCCTCCGAGGCGAGGAAGGGCACGAGGGCGGCGCAGTCGTCGGGGGTGCCGAAGCCCTCGCCCTTGCGGAGGAAGTCCGGCAGCGGCTCGCCGTTCTTCATCGCCTCGATGTGGGGGGCGAAGCCCGGGATGGTCTCGGTCATGGCGGTGGCGGCGACCGGCACGATCGCGTTGACGGTGATGTTCGCGCGGGCCAGCTCCATCGACCAGGTGCGGGCCATGGCGGCGATGCCGGCCTTCGCGGCGGCGTAGTTGGTCTGGCCGAAGTTGCCGCGCTGGCCGGCCGGGGAGCCGACCAGGACAAGGGTGCCGCCCTCACCCTGTTCGCGCATGCGGACGGCGGCGGCGCGGGCGCAGGTGAAGGTGCCGCGCAGATGCGTGGTGATCACCGCGTCGAAGTCGTCGTCGGTCATCTTCCACAGCACCTTGTCGCGCAGGATGCCGGCGTTGGTGACCAGGATGTCCAGTCGGCCGAACTCCTCCACGGCGCGGGCGACCAGCCGGTCGGCGGCCTCACTGGTGCCGACCGCGACGACCTCGGCCACGGCCTTGCCGCCCGCCTCGGTGATGGACTTCACGGCCTGCTCGGCGACGGCCTCGTCGACGTCGTTCACGACCACGGCGGCGCCATGGGCGGCCAGGGCGCGGGCGTAGGCCAGGCCGAGGCCACGGCCGCTTCCGGTGACGACGGCCACCTTGCCGGTGAGATCGATGCTGGGCACGAGCGGGTCCCTTCCAGACGGGTCGGCCACCGGGCGCGCTGCGGCAAGGCGCCTGCTGCCCCGGCGGCGGTGCGGCTTCGAGATCGAAGCTAAGGACAATCATTGTTGTCGTCAATAGTTGTTGCCGACCGGTCGGTGCGGCATGCTGTGGGCAGCAGTCCGTACCGCCTCCCTCCGGAGGCCCGGCCCAGGGAGCCCGTCATCACCGGCCAGCAGCACGCCCCGACCTCCGCCGACCCCATCGACGCCCGGGAGCCGTGGATGCGCGGGCTGCACGCGGACACCGGCTATCTGCTGTACCGGCTCGGACTGCGCTCGGGTCAGCTGTTCAACGCCTTCCTCCAGGAGTCCGGCCTGCGGCTGCGCCACTACGCCCTGCTGCGCTTCCTCGCCACCTCCGAGGGCGCCCTCCAGCGGGAGCTGAGCACCTCCCTCGGCTACGACCCGAGCGCGATCGTCGGCCTGGTCGACGACCTGGAGAAGCTGGGGTTCGCCGAGCGCCGCCCCTCCCCGGACGACCGGCGCAGCCGCATCGTCGTACTGACCGAGACCGGCCGGGCCTTTCTGCGCGACACCGACGAGGCCGGCCTGCGCGTCACGGGCGAACTGCTCCGGCCGCTCGACGCCGACGAGCGGGAGGCCCTGCACGCGCTGCTGCTCAGAGTCGCCGAGACCGGGCTCGGGTGACCCGATACCGATGACCGCCGACGCCCTGCCCCCGCAGACGGTGCGCTCCGCGCCGGACCGGCTGCTCGCCGTGCTCGCGGCCTTCGACCACGCGCATCCGGCGCTCTGCCTCACCGACATCAGCCGCCGTACCGGGCTCACCCTCACCACAACGCACCGGCTGGTCCGGGCGCTGACCGAGTGGGGCGCGCTGGAGCGGGACGCGGACGGTGTCTACCATGTGGGCCTGAGGCTGTGGGAGGTCGCGGCGCTCGCCCCGCGCGGACTCGCGCTGCGGCAGGTGGCGTTGCCGTACCTGGAGGACCTGTACGAGGCGACGCACGAGAACGTGCAGCTGGCGGTGCGCGACGGCGCGGACGTCGTGTACATCGAGTGGCTCTCGGGGCGCTCCGCCGTCGGCGTGCACATCCGGGTGGGCGCCCGCTGGCCGCTGCACGCCACCGGGGTGGGGCTGGCGCTGCTGGCCCACAGCGAGCAGGCGTTCCAGGAGGATTACTGCGAGGGGCCGCTGGCCGCGTTCACCCCGTACACCCTCACGGATCCGGGGCGGCTGCGCCGCGAACTGGCCGAGGTGCGGCGCTCCGGAGCGGCCGTGAGCAGCCGTCAGGTCACGGACGACGCCCTGTCGGTGGCGGCCCCGGTGCGCGGCCGCGACGGCGGGGCAACGGCGGCGGTGTCAGTCGTGGTTCCCCACGCGACGGCCCAGGTACCGGCCCTGATCCCGGCGGTGCGGCTCGCGGCGCGGGGGATATCGCGGGCGCTGGGGTGGCAGCCGGAGGCGCGGTGAGACCCGGGGGCGCGGCTTCAGACCTCGGGGCAGGCCCCTGAGCGGTCGGCACCGTGGGGCAGGAGCTGACGTTCGTCGGCGGTCAGCGAACGGTGGAAGGCGCGGCAGAGCCCTCTGTACCAGTCTTCGGGGTCGAGCGGGAGCGCCAGTGTGCCCCAGGTGGTCGCACCCACGGCGGTGTGGCCTCGCAGGAGCCATTGCGCGGAGGTCAGCTGCACCGGGAGCTTCGCGATCTCAAGTGTGGTCCCCGGCTGCCACACCTCGAGATTGTCCAGGTCTGTGGAGATCAGATGTCCGTCCGGGGTGAATCCGATCAGGTGGCCGAACTCACCCGCGGAGACCGCGGGTGACCGCAGACGGAAGTCCGGCACACTGCGGAACTCGATCCGCGCGGCCTTCATGGTCTTGATGTTGCTGAGGGTGGCGAGGGTGTTCCCCGACGGATCGAAGACTTCCGTCTCCCAATTGCTGACCGCATCGGGGTTGGCGTGGAACGCTTTCACCGGGCGGCGTGCGCCGAGATCCCACAGGATCATTTCTCCGTCCCGGCCTCGGACGAGTACCTGTTGAGCGTGTCCTGGGCGCGGCCACAGCGACTCTCCGTTGACCGCGAGCCATTGCTGCGACGTGTCGTTTGTGTGCAGGGGAAGTGGTGAGCCGATGGCCCGTCCGGTGGAGGGGTCCCAGCGTGTCAGGGTGCCCGCGTACAGGGTCACGACACTGCCGTCGCCGGCGGCGGCGACGGCCCCGGTGGCGTTCTCCCGCAACTTGGCGGAGCCGGGAAGCCGTACGACATGCTCCAGTGACAGACGAGGCAGGGAGTAGACGGCGAGCCGGTTCCCGATCCGGGCTACCAGATGGCGGCCGTCGGAGGTGAGGGCGTTCTGACGCAGGGCCCTGTACGTCGGCAGGAGTTGCTGACGTGCCGCCGTCCCGGCGTCGTACCTCCTGCCGGTCCGGGTGTCGAGGACCGCCATCGTCTCCTCGCCCGACGTGTCGTCCGCCAGGACGCGGAACCTTCCGTCCGCAGTGAGCAGCGGAAACGGTCCGTACACCGGTGTGGGAAAGACCGGGTTGTCACCCGGTCGCGGCAGCGTGAACCGCAGCAGCGTTCCGCCCCTTATGCCCACCACGGTCAACTGCCCGTCCTTCCGCGGCAGCACCAGGTAGTCTGCGTCCTTGGCGACATCGGTAACCGGGGCCGGCCCGCGGGACACTCCGCCCGTCCGGATGTCGATCGCCACCACCGAGTCCACCCCGTCGTCCCCGGTCGGCATGACGGCGTAACGGCCGGTGGCGTCGAGGAGCTCGCCTCCGCAGTCGATCCCGCCGACCTCGTACCGCGGTGTCCGCCCGGTCAGCGGTCGCACCCGGAAGGAGTCGGCGGGACAGTCGACGACCGCCTGGGCGTCGAGCCCGAGGCCGTCCAGGCCTTGGACCGGGACCTTGCCGAGCTGGGCACCGGTGCGCAGGTCGAACCGGTCGTAGCTTCCCGTCTCCTTGAGTACGACGGCCCCGGAGGGCTGGGAGAAGCGCGCGGTGTAGAAGGCGCGGCCCGCCGGCAGCATCGTGGTGGACATGAGCGTCCGGCGCTCCAGGTCCCAGACGCCGAGCCGTTCCCTGGCGTTGTCACCGTCGGCCGCGAACAGGGCGAGAACCCGGGAGCCGTCGGAGGAGAAGTCGATGTCCCGGGTGTTCTCAGCCGCGTTCCACGAAGTGGGTACGGGCAGCCGCAGGGGACGGTCCGGGTGCGCGACGTCCCACACCGACAACCCCTCCCGGTCGTCGAGCACACCGACCTTCCGGCCGTCGCGGCTGAGCCGCACGATCGGCTCGTGGGCGGTGATCGACCTGATCCGGGGCAGCCGGTGCACGGTCACCCGGCCGGTGAGGTTCGTGAGGACCTGCACGGCCCCCACCTGGTCGACCACCGCCGCGGCCCGGCCGTCGGGTGTGGCCGTCAGCAACAGCACGTGGTCGGTCCCGGGGAGATCCAGGGCGTACTCGGTGTTGCGCAGTTGTGAGTACAACGTCAGCAGCGCGCCGTAGGCCTCGGGCTGGCGCGCGTCGGTGCGCCAGGCGGTCAGGGCCAGCAGAGCCGCGGTGCTCGGATTGTCGGCGGCCCTGCGCACCGCGTCCGGGCCGAGCAGACGCGCGGCCTGAGCGCGCAGTTGCCGGTTCAGTTCCTGGGAACGCTGATACGACAGCCCGGCCATGGTGCCGGCCAGCACCGCGAGCACGGTGATCACCGCGGTGATCAGCCGCCACCGCCGCACCTCCCAGCTCTGACGGGCCTGGGACGCCTGGATGTACGCGTGTTCCTCGGCCGTGATCTCCTGCGGCCGTTGTTCCCGCCACCGGACGGCCTCCGCCAGCGGAGCTCCCCGTAACAGTGCACCTCTGCTCCCGCCGTCGAGCTGCCGCCACTGGCGCAGGCTCTGTCGGAGCCGTTCCTGCCAGTCCCGGAAGTCACGGTCCGCCGCCAGCCAGGACAGCAGCCGGTCCCAGTGGTGGATCAACGCCTCGTGGGCGACGTCGATCATCTCCGCCCCGTCCACCGCCTGGGTGGAGACCAGCAGTTTGCGGTCGGTCAGCAGGCTCGCCACCCGCCTCTGGCCCTCGGGGAGGGAGTCCACGCGCACGGTGCGCCGGACGAAGCCGCCGTCGTCCTCGGGTCGGGCGAGCTGGACGAGCAGGCGCCTCGCGGCGTCGCGTTCCGCGTCCCGCAGGTGGCGGTGGTACACCTCTTCCGCGTATCCGGCGACCGCGCCGGACACGCCGCTCATGGCGTCGTAGGCCTCATGGGTGAGTGTCCCGCCGCGGCGCCGGTTCCACAGCCGGGTCAGCGTGAACTCCACCAGTGGCAGCCGTCCGGGGCCGTCGCCCGCGTCGTCCAGGATCCGCTCGACCAGGCCCGCCTCGTGAGCGACGCCCGGAGCGGCGGCGAGTGGACCGGTGATCGCCGCCCGCAGCTGGTCCCGGTCCATGGGAGCCAGGAGCATGATGCCTTCCTGCAGCCCGCTCTGGTTGTCGTGGGTCAGCAGGCGGTCGAGGGAGCCGGACCGCACCGTGAGCAGCGCCCGCACCGGCCGGGACCGCGGACTGCCCTCGGCCAGTGCGGTGACCAGCCTGAGCAGTTCCCGGCCGGTGACCGGATCGGTGGTGACGATTTCCTCGAACTGGTCGACGAACAGCAGGACACCATCGGGGTGACGGCGTGCCAGGCGTGCGGCCACCTCGGTGGTGTCCCCGGCGGACAGCCGCTGGGCCAGCTCGGCGCGGCTCAGTTCGCCGTCCAGCAGCGGCTGCACCGCGCCGGCCAGCGTCTCCTCGGGGCCGAGTCCGGGAGTGGGCCGGAAGTCCGCCGTCACCTGGCCGGCCCGTCGCAGCCTGGGCAGCAGTCCGGCCCGGACGAGTGAGGACTTCCCGCTGCCCGACGGCCCGGACAGCACGACGACCGGCTGGCGGGTGACCAGCTCCTCCAGTTGCAGGGCGTCCTTCTCACGGCCGCAGAAGACCGGTTCGTCCTCCTCCGTGAACGGTCGCAGACCGCGGTAGGGAGAGGAGGGCTGCGCGTGTTCCGCGAGCTCCGGCCAGGCCCGCAGGATCGACGAGGCGGGGTGCAGATAGGCCGTGCCTACGGCGCTTCCCTGTCCGGCGGCGACCGCCATGCCGACGACTCCGCCGAGGTCGACGTCCCAGACCGGCGTACCGCTGAACCCCGGCTCCACCTGCGGTCCGGCCTCGCTCTGCATCTGAAGCCAGCCGGCTCCCTGCACGGCTCTCAGCCGTCCCGCGACCCACACCCCGTGGTCGCTGCCGGAGGGGAAGCCGAAAAGGCGGACGCCGTGGTCCCACAGCTCGTCCGCCTCCACCAGCCACGGTGTCACCGTGCCGGAGGGCACATCCCCCTCGAGGCGCAGCAGAGCCATGTCCCCGGTCTCGTCGGGGAGTACGGGGTGCCAGCCCGACACGACGGCCCGGGCGAGCCGCGGGCCGTCGCCCGTGCCCTTCGCCGCCGCCAGCGGGAAGTCGAGTCCGACCCGGCCGGGCGGCGGGGCGGGATCCCGTGGGTCCGTGCCCAGCGCACGCGCCACGACATGGGCGCAGGTGCAGAGCAGGCCCGGGGCCACGAGAAAGGCGGCGCCGACGATGCCGCCCTGGCCGTGCACCCGGGCGACGGCGTCGGCGAGTACCAACTCCCCGGCGGTCACGGTCCGGAGGGGCGTTCGGCCGGGCGGTTCCACTCCACCGCGACGGTGAAGTTCGCCTCGGTCGCCGTGCGCGCGACCACCACACCCGCGTCGGCGGAGAACTTGATCCCGAACTCCAGACTGATCCTGTCCGGCGGTGCGACGCCCGCACGCAGCTGGCTGACCACCGCCTCCATGGCGGGCCGTATGGGAGCGAGCACCTCTTGCAGGGTCCTGCCCGCCGCAAGGGCGGCGTCCTGCGCCCGGCCGGCCCGGGCCCAGCCGTTCTCGTCCCGCTGTTCGACCTCGACGTGCAGTTGCTCCCCGCCATCGAGCGGAATGGTCAGGACGTTCGGCATGGTTCCCCCAACTCCGGTGGCGCCTGGCTCGATTGAGGATAGTAGTCAGCCTCGGGGTCCGAGGGACCCACGGGACAGGTCATCGCCGGACCGTCCTCCCTTCATCCCTCCCTTCAGGCCCTGAACTCCCTTCCCTACGAGGGACTTTCTCTGCTTCACCTCTTGACGACCGGAATGACGGAGAGCACATTGAGCGCGCAACCACCGCTTGAGAGCGCTCTCAAGAAGCCGCGGACGCTCTCCGGCAGACACCCGCGCATCGACTCCCCGTACCCGAGAGGCACCCCCCATGAGCGATTCCCCCGGAATACCCCGCAGACGGTGCAGCGTGAGGCGGGCGTTCGTCGCCGTCCTCGGCACGATGGGTCTCGCCGTGGCCGCCGCCACGGTCGCCACGCCGTCCGCGAACGCCTCCGCTCCCGCTCCCCCGTCGGGCTGGAGCCAGGTCTTCCTCGACGACTTCAGCGGCGCGGCCGGCTCCGGCGTCAACACGTCCAACTGGCAGTACGACACCGGGACGTCGTATCCGGGCGGCGCCGCAAACTGGGGCACCGGCGAGGTCGAGACGATGACCTCCAGCACCAGCAACGTCTCGCTCGACGGCAACGGCAACCTGCTCATCACCCCGCGTCGCGACGCCTCCGGCCACTGGACCTCGGGCCGTATCGAGACCGCTCGCACGGACTTCCAGCCGCCGGCCGGCGGCAAGCTGCGCGTCGAGGCCCGGCTGCAGATGCCGAACGTGACCGGCACCGCCGCCGAGGGCTACTGGCCCGCGTTCTGGATGCTGGGCGCTCCCTACCGCGGCAACTACCAGAACTGGCCCGGTGTCGGCGAGCTGGACATCATGGAGAACGTCCAGGGCCTGAACAAGACGTGGGCCACGATGCACTGCGGCACCAACCCGGGCGGCCCGTGCAACGAGACCAGCGGCATCGGCAACTCCACCGCGTGTCCGAACACGACATGCCAGTCCGGCTTCCACACCTACACCATGGAGTGGGACCGTTCCGTGAGCCCGGAGGCGATCCGCTTCTACGTCGACGGTGTCAACTACCACACGGTCACCGCCAACCAGGTCGACGCGACGACCTGGGCCAACGCCACGAACCACGGGTTCTTCGTCATCCTGAACGTGGCGATGGGCGGCGGCTTCCCGGACGCGTTCGGCGGCGGCCTGGACAACGACACGCAGCCCGGCCATCCGATGGTGGTCGACTACGTGCAGGTACTGCAGTCCTCGGGCGGCGGGAGCGGTACCACACCTCCGCCGTCGGGCAACCGCGACGCCTACAGCGCGATCCAAGCCGAGTCGTACGACGGCCAGTCCGGCGTCGCCACCGAGACCACCACGGACACGGGCGGCGGCCAGGACATCGGCTCACTGGCGAACGGCGACTGGGCCGTGTACAAGGGCGTCAACTTCGGCTCCACGGCCGCGAAGCAGTTCTACGGCCGGGTCGCGAGCGGCGCGGCGAGCGGGGTGAGCGGGCTGGTCGAGGTGCGCCTCGACAGCCGGAGCAACGCACCGATCGGCAGTTTCGCGGTGGCCGACACCGGTGGCTGGCAGAGCTGGAGGACGATCCCGGCCAACATCACCTCCGTGACCGGCACGCATGACGTCTATCTGACCTTCACCAGCGGTCAGCCGGGCGACTTCGTGAACGTGAACTGGTTCGACTTCGGGCACTGACCACCTCCCTCCCCCACGGGAAAGGGGCCCCGCGCGCGTGGGGCCCCTTTCCCGTGCACGGAACTCAGCGCAGGTCCGCCCGGAACGCCGCCGGCGTCGTGTCCGTGTGCTGGTGGAAGAACTTGGAGAAGTTCGCCGCGTCGGGGAAGCCCACGGCCGCGCCGACGCGGCCGATCGGCAGGTCCGTGTGCGCCAGCAGGCGCTTGGCCTCCAGGATCACGCGCTTGTCGATGAAGCCCTTGGGCGTCTGACCGGTGGCGGCGCGGACGGCGCGGACCAGGGTACGGCGGGAGTAGCCGAGGGCGTCGGCGTAGGCGCTGACGCTGTGGTTGGTGGCGAAGTCCTTCTCCACCGCGTCCCGGAAGCGGGTGAAGGTGGTGTCGATCTGGCCGCGGGCCGCCTCGGCGGAGGTGGTCGCGAGGTGCGCGAGGCGTACCAGGAACGCGGTCAGCGAGTGCCGCAGCACCTCGGTGTGCAGACCGAGCGGCAGCGTGGTGGTGTCCTCGTACTCGCGCCGGAGCTGGGCGAGGGCCGCCCGGAGCGCGGCGAGCTGGGCCGGGTCGGGGTGCAGCAGGGGCGGCAGATCGTAGCGGTAAAGGCCCGTGGCCTCCACCGTGGCACGGGGCAGGAAGCCGGGTTGCATGGTGAGCACGGTGCCGCGGTACTCGCTCGCCCGGGAGAAGCGGTGGACCTGCCCGGGGCGGATCCACAGAAGGTCGCCGTCGGTCATCTCGTACTCGGCGAAATCCACCATGTGCGTCACGGGGCCGCCAGTGAAGAGCATCAGGACATGGAAATCGATGCGGTGGACGCGGTCCAGCGGCGCGTCCTCGTGCCAGGTGCGCCCGGGCTCCATGGGGCTCACCTGCATACCGACGCCGCAGACGCTCCGGTCGGCCGGGAACGCGTATGTCCTGATCCCGTCGCCGTCTTGCATGGTTCTGTCCGCCATGTCCTTCTCGTGCCGCCTCGGTACCGCTGCCGATGTCCCACTTTCACCGAAGGCTGACACAGCCGCACCTTCCCCGGCAAAAGTCAGACTTTTAGCTTTGAACGCGTTCCACCAGCGATTCCGCATCCAGTGAGGACTCTTTGAAGATGAGTGCGCAGAGCACCGACGGATTCGAATGGACCGAGCTCGACCGGCGTGCCGTCAACACCGCCCGCGTCCTGGCGGCCGACGCCGTGCAGAAGGTCGGCAACGGCCACCCTGGCACCGCGATGAGCCTGGCCCCGGCCGCGTACACGATCTTTCACAAGGTGATGCGCCATGATCCGGCGGATCCGGAGTGGACGGGCCGTGACCGTTTCGTCCTCTCCCCCGGCCACACCTCGCTGACCCTCTACACGCAGCTCTTCCTGGCCGGCTACGAGCTGGAGCTGGACGACCTGAAGGCGTTCCGCACGCACGGTTCGAAGACACCCGGTCACCCGGAGTACGGGCACACGGCCGGTGTCGAGACCACCACCGGCCCGCTCGGCCAGGGTGTCGCGAACGCGGTGGGCATGGCGATGGCCGCCCGCTACGAGCGCGGCCTGTTCGACCCGGAGGCCCCCGCGGGCGAGTCCCCCTTCGACCACACGATCTGGGCCATCGTCTCCGACGGCGACCTGGAGGAGGGCGTCTCCGCCGAGGCCTCCTCGATGGCCGGCCACCAGAAGCTCGGCAACCTCGTCTTCCTGTACGACGACAACCACATCTCCATCGAGGGCGACACCGCGACGGCCTTCTCCGAGGACGTCCTGAAGCGGTACGAGGCCTACGGCTGGCACACCCAGCGCATCGAGCCCGCCGAGAACGGGGACATCGACGTCCACGCGCTGTACGCGGCGCTGAGGGCGGCGCAGGCCGAGACCGAGCGCCCCTCGATCATCGCGATGCGCACGATCATCGCCTGGCCGGCCCCGAACGCGCAGAACACCGAGGCCGCCCACGGCTCGGCGCTCGGCGCGGACGAGGTCGCCGCCACCAAGCGCGTCCTCGGCTTCGACCCGGAGATGTCCTTCGAGGTGGCGCCCGAGGTCCTCGCCCACGCCCGTCAGGCCCTGGACCGGGGTGCCGAGGCGCACGCCGCCTGGGACAAGCGGATCGCCGAGTGGCGCGGTGCCCAGCCCGAGCGCGCGAAGCTGTACGACCGTGTCGTGGCCGGGCAGCTCCCCGACGGCTGGGAGCAGGCGCTTCCGGAGTTCGAGGAGGGCGCGTCCGTCGCCACGCGTGCCGCCTCCGGCAAGGTGCTGCAGGCGCTCGGTGCGGTCATCCCCGAGCTGTGGGGCGGCTCCGCCGACCTCGCCGGGTCGAACAACACCACCATCGACAAGACGTCCTCCTTCCTTCCGAAGGGCAACCCGCTGCCGGAGGCGAGCCCCTACGGCCGCACCATCCACTTCGGTATCCGCGAGTTCTCCATGGCCGCGGAGATGAACGGCATCGCCCTGCACGGCAACACCCGTATCTACGGCGGCACGTTCCTGGTGTTCTCGGACTACATGCGCAACGCGGTCCGTATGTCCGCCCTCATGCAGCTGCCGGTGACGTACGTGTGGACGCACGACTCCATCGGCCTCGGTGAGGACGGCCCCACCCACCAGCCGGTCGAACACCTCGCGGCGCTGCGCGCGATCCCGGGCCTGAACGTCGTCCGCCCGGCCGACGCCAACGAGACCGCCGTCGCCTGGGCCGAGATCCTCAAGCGGCACTCCACCGACCCCGCCCCGCACGGGCTCGCGCTCACCCGCCAGGGCGTGCCCACCTACGCGCCCAACCCCGAGGCGGCGAAGGGCGGTTACATACTTCAGGAGTCCTCCACCGGGACGCCGGACGTCATCCTGGTCGCCACCGGTTCCGAGGTGCAGCTCGCCGTCGCCGCGCGGAAGCAGCTGGAGGCCGAGGGCGTGGGCACCCGGGTGGTGTCGATGCCGTCCGTGGAGTGGTTCGAGGAGCAGCCCGCCGAGTACCGCGAGCGCGTCCTCCCGCCGTCCGTGAAGGCCCGGGTGGCCGTCGAGGCCGGTATCGGCCTGACCTGGTACCGGTACGTCGGAGACGCAGGGCGCATCGTGTCCCTGGAGCACTTCGGCGCCTCCGCCGACGCCAAGACCCTGTTCGCCGAGTTCGGCTTCACCCCCGAGAACGTCGTCGCCGCCGCCAAGGAATCTCTTACCGCCGTCCGCGGTTGATCCGATCGCCAGAAGGAAGATGATCACAGTGACCGAAGCAACCGCAGCAGCGGAGCCTCTGAAGCGCCTGTCCGAGGCGGGCGTGTCGATCTGGCTGGACGACCTGTCCCGCAAGCGGATCGCGTCCGGCAACCTCGCCGAACTCATCGAGACCCGGCACGTGGTGGGCGTCACCACCAACCCGTCCATCTTCCAGGCCGCCATCGGCTCCGGAGAGGGCTACGAGGAGCAGCTGGCCGACCTGGCCGTGCGCGGGGTGACGGTCGAGGAGGCCGTCCGCATGATGACCACCGCGGACGTCCGGGCCGCCGCCGACATCCTGCGGCCCGTGTACGACGCGACGGACGGCCGGGACGGCCGGGTCTCCATCGAGGTCGACCCGCGCCTCGCCGACAACACGGCGGCGACCATCGCCGAGGCCAGGCAGCTCGCCTGGCTCGTCGACCGTCCCAACGTGATGATCAAGATCCCGGCCACCGAGGCGGGCCTGCCGGCCATCACCGAGGTCATCGGCCAGGGCATCAGCGTCAACGTGACGCTGATCTTCTCCCTGGAGCGCTACCGCCAGGTCATGGACGCCTACCTCGCCGGCCTGGAGAAGGCCCGGGCGGCCGGCCTAGACCTGTCGGCCATCCACTCCGTCGCCTCCTTCTTCGTCTCCCGCGTCGACACCGAGATCGACAAGCGCCTCACCAAGCTCGGCACCGACGAGGCCCTGACTCTCAAGGGCCGGGCCGCGCTCGCGAACGCACGGCTCGCGTACGAGGCTTATGAGAAGGCTTTCGCCTCCGAGCGGTGGAGCGCGCTGGAGAACGCGGGCGCGGGCAGGCAGCGCCCCCTGTGGGCCTCCACCGGTGTGAAGGACCCGGCGTACAAGGACACCCTGTACGTCGACGAACTGGTCGCGCCGGGCACGGTCAACACCATGCCGGAGGCCACCCTGAAGGCCACCGCCGACCACGGCGCCGTCCGGGGCGACACGGTGACGGGTGGCTACGAGCAGGCCCGCGCCGACCTCGCGGCCGTGGAGCGGCTCGGGATCTCCTACGACGAGGTCGTCAAGCAGCTCGAGGACGAGGGCGTCGCGAAGTTCGAGACGGCCTGGCAGGACCTGCTGGACGCCGTGACGAAGTCCCTGAAGAGCAAGGGAGTTGACGCGGAATGAGCGACGAGACCATGGCACGGGGCGCGGCTCCGGCCGAGAGCACGCTGGTGCTCGAAGCCGCCCTCACCCCTCCCGACAGCGGTTCGTCCGCCTGGGACAACCCGCTGCGCGACCCCCGGGACCGCCGTCTGCCCCGTATCGCGGGCCCTTCCGGACTGGTCATCTTCGGTGTCACCGGCGACCTGTCCCGCAAGAAGCTGATGCCGGCGGTCTACGACCTGGCCAACCGCGGCCTGCTGCCGCCGGGCTTCTCGCTCGTCGGGTTCGCCCGGCGCGACTGGGCCGACCAGGACTTCGCGCAGGTGGTGCACGACGCGGTGCGCGAGCACGCCCGTACGCCCTTCCGCGAGGAGGTCTGGCAGCAGCTCGCCGAGGGCATGCGGTTCATCCCCGGTGACTTCGACGACGACACGGCCTTCAAGCAGCTGAAGTCCGCCGTCGACGAGTTGGACGCCTCCCGGGGCACGAGCGGCAACTACGCGTTCTACCTGTCGGTGCCGCCGAAGTTCTTCCCGAAGGTCGTGAAGCAGCTGAAGAAGCACGGCCTCGCCCACGCTCCGGAGGGCTCCTGGCGGCGCGCGGTCATCGAGAAGCCGTTCGGCCACGACCTGGCGAGCGCCCGCGAGCTGAACCGGATCGTGCACGAGGTGTTCGAGCCGGACCAGGTGTTCCGCATCGACCACTACCTGGGCAAGGAGACCGTCCAGAACATCCTGGCGCTGCGCTTCGCGAACCAGATGTACGAGCCGGTCTGGAACCGGTCCTTCGTGGACCACGTGCAGATCACCATGGCCGAGGACATCGGCATCGGCGGCCGCGCCGGCTACTACGACGGCATCGGCGCCGCCCGCGACGTGATCCAGAACCACCTGCTCCAGCTGATGGCCCTGACGGCCATGGAGGAGCCCATCGCCTTCGACGCCGGGTCGCTGGTCACCGAGAAGATGAAGGTCCTGAAGTCGGTGAAGCTGCCGGAGGACCTCGGGGCGCACACCGTGCGCGGCCAGTACGCGGCCGCGTGGCAGGGCGGCGAGAAGGTGCGCGGCTACCTCCAGGAGGAGGGCATCGACCCCGTGTCCACCACGGACACCTACGCGGCGATCAAGCTGGAGGTCGACAACCGCCGCTGGGCGGGCGTGCCGTTCTACCTCAGGACGGGCAAGCGCCTGGGCCGCCGGGTGACGGAGATCGCCGTCGTCTTCCAGCGGGCCCCGCACTCCCCCTTCGACACCACGGCCACCGAGGAGCTGGGCCAGAACGCGATCGTCATCCGGGTGCAGCCCGATGAAGGGATGACCGTTCGCTTCGGTTCGAAGGTGCCGGGTACGTCGATGGAGATCCGGGACGTCACGATGGACTTCGCCTACGGCGAGTCGTTCACCGAGTCCAGCCCGGAGGCGTACGAACGGCTGATCCTGGACGTACTGCTCGGCGACGCCAACCTGTTCCCCCGCACCGAGGAAGTGGAGGAGTCCTGGAGGATCCTCGACCCGATCGAGGAGCACTGGGCGACCCACGGCAAGCCCGCGCAGTACGCCTCGGGCAGCTGGGGTCCCGGGGAAGCCGACGAGATGCTCGCACGAGACGGACGGAGCTGGCGCAGGCCATGAAGATCGACCTGACCGACACCACGGCAAGCAAGATCAACAAGGCGCTGGTGCAGGGCCGCCGCGCCCTCGGCACCCCCGCCGTGGGCATGGTCCTGACCATGGTCATCGTGACCGACGAGGAGAACGCCTACGACTCGATGAAGGCGGCCCAGGACGCCTCGCACGAGCACCCCTCGCGGACCCTGGTGGTCATCAAGCGGCAGGCCCGCACCCCGCGCGACCGCACCCGGTCGCACCTGGACGCCGAGGTCCGGGTGGGCGCCGACGCCGGCACCGGCGAGACGGTCGTGCTGCGACTGTACGGCGAGGTCTCCGACCACGCCGACTCGGTGGTCCTGCCGCTGCTGCTGCCCGACGCGCCCGTCGTCGTGTGGTGGCCGGTGGACGCGCCGGACAACCCGGCCAAGGACCCGCTGGGCGCCCTCGCACAGCGCCGGATCACCGACCTGTACGCGGTCGAGGACCCGCTGCGCGTAATGCAGGCCCGGGTCTCCTCATACGCGCCGGGCGACACCGACCTGGCCTGGACCCGGCTGACGCCGTGGCGGTCGATGCTGGCCGCCGCGCTCGACCAGGCCCGGACGAAGGTGATCTCCGCGGCCGTGGAGGCCGAGGCGGAGAACCCGGCCGCCGAGCTGCTGGCCCGCTGGCTGGAGGCCCGGCTGAAGGTGACCGTCGACCGGGTCGTCACCGCCGGACCGGTCGTCACGGCCGTCCGGCTGGGCACCGACAAGGGCGAGATCGTCATCGACCGCCCCGAGGGCCCGCTGGCCACGCTCACCCTGCCGGGCCAGCCCTCGCGCACCCTGGCGCTGAAGGTGCGCCCCACCTCCGAACTGATCGCCGAGGAGCTGCGCCGCCTCGACGCGGACGAGATGTACGCCATCGCCCTGCGCGGCGGCGACGGTGCCGAGGAGGGTGCCGCTCATGTCTGACAGCCCGAGGCTCACCCGGCGGCCCGAGTGGACCGAACTGGAGGACCACCGCGCCCAGTGGCACGCGCACCTCCGGGACCTGTTCGACCAGGACCCCGGGCGCGCGGAACGCTATGTCGTGCGCGTCGGTGATCTGCGCATCGACTACTCCAAGCACCTGATCACCGACGAGACCCTGGCGCTGCTCCAGGAACTGGCCACCGCCACCGACGTGTTCGGGCTGCGCGACGCCATGTTCCGCGGCGAGAAGATCAACACCACGGAGCGCCGGGCCGTGCTGCACACCGCGCTGCGCGCCCCGCGTGATGCGGTGATCGAGGTCGACGGCGAGAACGTGGTGCCCAAGGTGCACGCGGTGCTCGACAAGATGACCGACTTCGCCGACCGGGTCCGCTCCGGCGAGTGGACCGGCCACACCGGCAAGCGCATCAAGAACGTCGTCAACATCGGCATCGGCGGCTCCGACCTGGGCCCCGCGATGGCGTACGAGGCGCTGCGCGCCTACACCGCACGGGAGATGACGTTCCGGTTCGTGTCGAACGTGGACGGTGCCGACCTGCACGAGGCGGTGCGGGACCTGGACCCGGCGGAGACGCTGTTCATCGTCGCGTCGAAGACCTTCACCACGATCGAGACGATCACGAACGCGACCTCGGCGCGGTCCTGGCTGCTCGCCGCGTTCGAGGGTGACGACAAGGCGGTCGCCAAGCACTTCGTGGCGCTGTCGACGAACGCGGGGAAGGTCACCGAGTTCGGTATCGACCCTGACAACATGTTCGAGTTCTGGGACTGGGTCGGCGGCCGCTACTCGTACGACTCGGCCATCGGACTGTCGCTGATGATCGCGATCGGTCCCGAGCGGTTCCGGGAGATGCTGGACGGCTTCCGCATCGTCGACGAGCACTTCCGCAACGCGCCGGCCGAGGCCAACGCGCCGCTGATCCTGGGCCTGCTGGGCGTCTGGTACGGCAACTTCTTCGACGCCCAGTCGCACGCGGTGCTGCCGTACTCGCACTACCTGTCCAAGTTCACCGCCTACCTGCAGCAGCTGGACATGGAGTCCAACGGCAAGTCGGTGGACCGCGACGGGCACCCGGTGCAGTGGCAGACCGGCCCGGTGGTGTGGGGCACCCCGGGCACCAACGGGCAGCACGCCTACTACCAGCTCCTCCACCAGGGCACCAAGCTGATCCCGGCCGACCTGATCGGCTTCGCGAACCCGGTCGCCGAGCTGAGCGACGAGCTGAAGGCCCAGCACGACCTGCTGATGGCCAACCTGTTCGCGCAGGGCCAGGCGCTCGCCTTCGGCAAGACGGAGGAGGAGGTGCGCGCGGAGGGCGTGCCCGAGGAGCAGGTGCCGCACCGCACCTTCAAGGGCAACCACCCCACCACCACGGTCCTGGCCACCGAGCTGACCCCGTCGGTCCTCGGCCAGCTCATCGCCCTCTACGAGCACAAGGTGTTCGTGCAGGGCGCGATCTGGAACATCGACTCCTTCGACCAGTGGGGCGTCGAACTCGGCAAGGTCCTCGCCAAGCGCGTCGAGCCCGCCCTGACCCAGGGCGCCGACGTCCCCGGCCTCGACCCGTCCACCGCCGCCCTCGTGGCCGCCTACCGCACGCTCAAGAACGCTCAGGAAGAAGTGAACTGACATGCAGCTCGGACTCATCGGTCTCGGCAAGATGGGCGGCAACATGCGCGAGCGGATCCGCCGCGCGGGCCACACCGTCGTCGGCTACGACCGCAACCCCGAGGTCTCCGACGTCAAGAGCCTGGGCGAACTCGTCGAGAAGCTCGAGGCCCCGCGCGTGATCTGGGTGATGGTCCCGGCCGGCGCCGCCACCCAGTCCGTCGTCGACGAACTCGGCGCTCTGCTCTCCCCCGGCGACATCGTGGTGGACGGCGGCAACTCCCGCTGGACGGACGACGAGAAGCACGCCACCGAACTCGGCATCAAGGGCATCGGCTTCATCGACGCGGGCGTCTCCGGCGGTGTGTGGGGCCTGCAGAACGGCTACGCGCTGATGGTCGGCGGCGACAAGGAGCACGTCGACCGGCTCCAGCCGATCTTCGACGCGCTCAAGCCCGAGGGGCCGTACGGCTACGTCCACGCGGGCAGGGTCGGCGCCGGCCACTTCTCGAAGATGGTCCACAACGGCATCGAGTACGCGATGATGCAGGCCTACGCCGAGGGCTGGGAGCTGCTGGAGAAGATCAAGTCCGTGGACAACGTCCGCGAGGTCTTCCGCTCCTGGCAGGAGGGCACCGTCATCCGCTCCTGGCTGCTCGACCTCGCGGTCAACGCCCTGGACGAGGACGAGCACCTGGACAAGCTGCGCGGCTACGCCGAGGACTCCGGCGAGGGCCGCTGGACGGTGGAGGCCGCCATCGACAACGCCGTCCCGCTCCCGGCGATCACGGCGTCCCTGTTCGCCCGGTTCGCCTCGCGGCAGGACGACTCCCCCCAGATGAAGATGATCGCGGCGCTGCGCAACCAGTTCGGCGGTCACGCGGTCGAGTCCGCGAAGGAGTAACGAGCCGTGGGCGACCTCCTGCTGGTCCGCCACGGCGAAACCGAGTGGAGCGTCTCGGGGCAGCACACCAGCTTCACCGACCTCCCGCTCACGCAGCGGGGCGAGGAACAGGCCAAGTCCCTCGCCCCGCTGCTCGCCGGACGCACCTTCGCGCGCATCCTCACCAGCCCCCTCGGCCGCGCGATACGCACCGCCGAACTCGCCGGACTCTCCGGCGCCGTCCCCGACCCGGATCTGCACGAGTGGGACTACGGCGCCTACGAGGGCATCACCACCGTCGAGATCCACCGCACCCGCCCCGACTGGAACCTGTGGACCGACGGCGTCCCGCAGGGCCCGCCCGGTCACCCCGGTGAGTCGCCGGACGAGGTCGGCGCACGTGCGGACCGGGTACTGGCCCGCATCGCGCCCGACCTCGCCGAGGGCGACGTGGTCCTCGTGGCCCACGCCCACTTCCTGCGCGTCCTCACCGCGCGGCACCTCGGCCTCTCGGCCGCCGAGGGGCGGCTGTTCCAGCTCGCCACGGGCACGCTCAGCCGGCTCTCCACCGAGCACGGCCGGCCCGTGGTCGCGGAGTGGAACACGACCGGAACTTCCGCGACTCCCCGTCAGTTCTCTTCTCGGTTGCTGTAGAGATCTTCAGGGACGAGGGCCTGCCCGCCGGGGGCGGGCCCTCCTCCACGACATAGGGAGTCCGCATGGCTCTGTGGGACCGCATCAAGGAATCCGCGTCGACGATGCAGACGCAGCTCGTGGCGAAGAAGAACGACCTGAAGAGCGGCGCGTTCCGCGACGCGAGCATGGCGATGTGCGCGCTCGTCGCGGCGGCCGACGGCACCGTGGACCCGTCGGAGCGTCAGCGCGTGGCGCAACTCATCGCCACCAATGAGGTGCTGCAGAACTTCCCGGCCGACGACCTCCGCCGCCGCTTCGAGGAGAACCTGAACAAGCTGACCGCCGACTTCGACTTCGGCAAGGTCAGTGTGTTGCAGGAGATCGGCAAGGCGAAGAAGAAGCCGGCCGAGGCACGGGCCGTCATCCAGATCGGCATCGTCATCGGTGGCGCCGACGGCGACTTCGACAAGGACGAGCAGGCGGTGGTCCGGGAGGCGTGCTTCGCACTGGACCTGCCGCCGCACGAGTTCGACCTGTAGTCCCGTAGCCCCGTGACGCCCTTCGTCAACGCACCGGTGCGGCTCGCGTGCTGCGCCGCCAGCCGCACCGGTGCGTTCCGGGCGCCGTACCCCCGGTAGCCGCCGCCCCGCCGGACCAGTTCGAAGAAGACGCGGCCTACGGTGTGCGTGTAACAGTGCAGGAAGGTGCCGTCCGCGTCGCGGTCGTAGAGGATGCCGAGGTCGCGGTACGTCTCCAGCTCGCCGTCGGTGAACTCGTACTGGGCGGCCAGGTCGTCGTAGTAGTTGGCGGGCACCTCGAGGAGCCGGCCGCCCGCCTCGCGGAAGCGGCGGGCCGCCGCGACCACGTCTTCGGTGGCGAGCGCGATGTGCTGGGCTCGGGCGCCGTCGTCGATCGGGGTGGGCCCGATGCTCAGGGCGATGCGCACGCTGCCGTCGGCGTTGGTGACCGCGCGGCTGCGGTGCAGTCCGTAGGGGTCGGCGACGTCGACGCTTTCCTGGGCGTGCAGCCCGAGCACGCTGCGGTGGAAGAGGGCCGCCTCGTCGAACTGGTGCCAGGGCTGGGTGAGGGCGAGATGGTCGACGCGGTCGATGCCGGAGGCCGCGGCCTTGTGCGGGACGTCCTCGAAGTCCCCGCGTCAGTCGGGGAGTCGGGATCGTCCGGTGGCGCAGAAGAACAGCTCCGTGCCGTCGGGCGCGGACACCGCCTCCAGCGGCGCGTCCTGCGGGGCGCGGCGGCGTGGCAGGACCGGGGCGAGCAGCGCCTCGGCGCGCCGGGCGGCTCCTTCCGGGTCCGGGGACTCCAGGCCGATGGCGGCGAGGGCGGTGCCGTCGCGGCGTGCGGCCGGGCCGGTGTTGACGAGGACACGGGCCGCGCCCTGCTCCCACAGGTCCACGGGTTTCGTCCGGTGCCGGGCCGCGCGGGCGAAGCCGAGCGCGCCGAGGACCGCGGAGACCGGGTCGACGTCCGGGGTGACGAGTTCCGCGAAGGCGACACCGGTCGGCACCACGGGCGGGGGCGGGGCCGCGAGTCCGGTCGCCTCCTGGAGGACGAGCAGCGAGCGGCGGGCGTCCACGGCGGTGGGGGCGGCCTCGGCCTGCCGGAAGACGTCGTTGAAGACCTCCAGGGACAGCGGGCCGGTGTAGCCGGCGCGCATCACATGGGCGAGGAGCCCGGCGAGGTCGAAGCCGCCCTGGCCGGGGAAGCAGCGGTAGTGGCGGCTCCACTGCAGGACGTCCATCGCCATCAGCGGGGCGTCGGCCAGTTGCAGGAAGAAGATCTTCTCGCCGGGGATGTCCTCGATGCCCTTCGGGTCACTGCCCCGGGCGAGGATGTGGAAGCTGTCCAGGCAGACGCCGAGCGCCGGGTGGTCCGCGGCCTCGACGACGCTCCACGCGTGGTCGTACGTGCTCACGTGCCGGCCCCAGGCCAGTGCCTCGTAGGCGACGCGGATCCCGAACTCCTGGAACGAGGTCGGCGAGTCGGCGCAGATGCCGGGCGGCGAGAGCGTCGTCGTCCTCGGCGTGCGGGGAGACGCTGGAGCAGACCAGGACCGTGTCCGCGCCGAGGCGGTTCATCAGCTGGAACTTGTGCCGGGCCCGGCGCAGATTGCGCTCGAACTCCTCCGCCGGCACGGCCTCGATGTCCCGCAGGGGCTGGTAGAGGTCGATGCTCAGGCCGAGGTCGGCGCAGCGGGCCCGGATCTCCTCGGGGCTCAGCGGGCTGGCGAGCAGGTCGTTCTCGAAGATCTCGATCCCGTCGAACCCGGCCCGGGCCGCGGCGGTGAGCTTCTCGGTGAGGGATCCGCCGATCGAGACGGTGGCGATGGAGGTACGCACCAGGGGTCCTTCCCTACTGACGGGCGGCCGTGGCCCCGGCCAGTTCGGTGATGTCCGTGAGCATGCGCGTGCTGTCCGGTTCCCGCCCGGTGAACAGGCGGAACGCGTCGGCCGCCTGGAAGACGGCCATACCGCCGCCGTCGAGCGTGGCGCAGCCGAGCGCGCGGGCGGTGCGCAGCAGTTCGGTCTCCAGCGGGCGGTAGACCACCTCGGCGACCCACAGCCCGGGGTGCAGCAGCCGGGCCGGCAGCGGCAGCCCGGGGTGGGCGGCCATGCCGGTGGGGGTCGCGTGCACGAGGCCGTCGGCGCCCGTCAGGACCGCCGGCAGCGCGTCGAGGCCGGCTCCGGTCGCGCGCTCGGCGCCGAAGTGCCGGCTCAGGGAGGCGGCGAGGTCCGCGGCGCGCTCGGGCAGGGCGTCGACGACGGTGACGTGACCGGCGCCGAGCGTCAGCAGGGCGTGCGCGACGGCCGCGCCCGCGCCGCCCGCGCCGAGCTGCACCACGCGGTCCAGCGGGGCGTCGGGCAGCCCGCGGGCGAAGGAGGCGGCGAAGCCGGTGACGTCCGTGTTGTGGCCGACGGCCCGGCCGTCCTTCAAGACGACGGTGTTCACGGCGCCGAGTGCCTCGGCCTGCGGGGCGAGCGCGTCGAGGTGTGGGACGACCAGCTGCTTGCACGGGTGGGTGATGTTGAGCCCGTCGAAGCCCAGGTCTCGGGCGGCCCGGACGAGATCGCCCACGGCTGCCGGACCGGCTCCGAGCCGGTCGAGGTCGATCAGCCGGTACAGGTAGCGCAGGCCCTGCCGGCCGGCCTCCCTCTCGTGCAGGGCGGGGCTGAGCGAGGGACCGATGCCCGAACCGATGAGACCGACGAGATACGAGTCCTGGGACACCGGCGTCCTCCTGGCAGTAATGTACGAACTAGTACGTTCGTCATAGCAGCAGCCGCCGGGTCGGCGGAAGCCCTCCGGGGAACGGAAGGCGGCCGGGCTTCTACAATCGCGGGCACGCGAACGAGTCAGACAGCCCTTCCCTCGCACCAAGGAACCCCATGACCAGCGTCGACGAACCGGCACGACCGAACGGCCGCATCCGCGACGCCGCCCGCACGAAGGCCGAGATCCTCGACGTGGCCACCCAGGAGTTCGCCCGCGCCGGGTACGACGGGGCGCGGGTCGACGAGATCGCCGCCCGCACCCGTACCACCAAGCGGATGATCTACTACTACTTCGGCGGCAAGGAACAGCTGTTCACGGCCGTCCTGGAGCGGGCGTACGGGGTGATCCGCCAGGCCGAGCAGGAACTGGACGTCGAGCACCTGGACCCGGTCGCGGCCATCCGCCGGCTCGCCGAGGTCACCTTCGACCACCATGAGCAGCACCCCGACTTCATCCGCCTGGTCAGCATCGAGAACATCCACGACGCCGAGCACATCGCCGCCTCCGAGGAGCTGGGCGCGATCGGCTCGCCGGCCCTGGAGGTGACCGGCCGCATCCTCGCGGCGGGCCGGAAGTCCGGGCTGTTCACGGCCGACGTCGACGCCGTCGACCTGCACGCCCTGATCAGCTCGTTCTGCTTCTTCCGGGTCGCCAACCGGCACACCTTCGGCGCCCTCTTCGGCCGGGACCTGGTGGCCGCCGACCAGCGCGAACACTACCGCCGGATGCTCGGGGACATGGTGATCGCGTATCTGACGGCGGACCGCACGGAGGACTGACCGCCGCACCGGCGGTCAGTCCTGACACGACCTCTTGACACCGGGGAAACGCGGGCGCAACATCCCACCCACCGCTACTAACTATCCAGTGGGTTAATTAGCCGCATCCGGCGCCTCTTGCCTCTCCCCATCCGCTCACTCCGCACGTTCCTCCACGGTGGAGTCCCTCGAAGGAGCCCGTCGTGTCCGTCCCCGCCCCGCCCGGCCAGCCGAGGAAGGCCGCGACGGCCGCCTGCCTGTTGCGGCACTAGCCTGGCGGCATGTCCCGTCGTCCGTCCCGTCGTTCCGTGCGTGCCCTCATGCTGGCCGCGTCCGTCCTCGCGACACGGGGCCGCTCGTTCGAGCCGCCCGCGGCACCCGTACCGGCACCGGCCGGGCGTCCGGTCCGGCCCGTGCCCGGGCGTGTACTGCACCTGGTCACCAGCGGGCTGCCGCACCAGCGCACGGACTACACCCTGCGCACCCAGGCACTCGCCCGGGCGCAGTCGGAGGCGGGGCTCGATCCGCACGTGGTGACGCGCATCGGATTCCCGGTCACCCTTGGCGTGTTCGACGCGCGGTCGCTGGATCTGCTCGGTGGAGTGCCCCAGCACCGGCTCCTGCCCCGGTGGCTGCCCCACGGCGGCGGACCGCTCCTCGCGCGCGACGCCGAGCTGACCGCCCGGCTCGTCGAACGGCTGCGGCCCTCGGTGCTGCACGCGGCGAGCGACCACGGCAACGGCCAGGTGGCGCTCGCCCTGCGCGAGACGTACGGGCTGCCCGTGGTCTACGAGTTGCGCGCGCTCCCGGCGCAGCACTGGCCGGAGCGGGCCCCGGGGCGTTCGGGCGAGGACGATCCGTACCTCGCCCAGCGTGCGTCGGAGACGTACTGCCTGCGCGAGGCCGACGCCGTGCTGGCGCCGAGCGAGGCGGTGAAGGCCGAGATCGTCGCGCGCGGGGTGCCCGAGGAGCGGGTGCGCGTCGCGCCGGACGCCGTCGATCCCGTCTTCCTCCAGCCCCTGCCCGACGGCAGCGCTCTGCGCGCCCGGCTCGGCATCGGAGCGGACGAACACGTCCTCGGGACGGTCGGCGGCCTCACTCGCCGCGGGGGCCTCGCCACCCTGCTGGAAGCCGGTGCCGAACTGCGTCGCCGTGGCGTCCCGCTGCGGCTGCTGCTGGTGGGCGACGGCCCCGAGCGCCGGTCGCTGCGGACGCTGGCCGCTCGGCTGGGACTGGACGACGGCACCGCGCTGTTCACCGGCCGGGTGCCGCACCGCCAGGTGCGCGCCCACCACGCCGTGCTCGACGTGTTCGCGGCGCCGCGCACCGACGAGCCCGGCTGCCGTCCGATGGTCCCGCCGGCGCTGGTCGAGGCGATGGCGAGCGGTCTTCCCGTGGCGGCCAGTGATCTCCCCGCGATCAGGGAACTGGTCGAATCCGGCGTGAACGGGCAACTGGTGGTGCCGGGATCCTCTCGCGCCTGGGCGGACGCGCTCGAGGCGCTGCTGCGCAGTCCGGGGACGCGCCGCGACCGGGGAGCCGCCGCACGGGCCTTCGTCGCCCGTGACCGCACCTGGTCGCAGATCGCCGCCACGACCCGCGCGACGTATCAGGCACTCGGATGTCTGTGAGTCGCTGTCGGTGAGCGGCACACGCCCTGCTCGCCCGGCGCGGCATAGAGCGCAGCACCGATCCGTTGACACCGCTGAGGGACATGGTGTCGGCGGCACCTGATCCCCCCACCGCGGCTCCCCCCGGTGCCGTGACCCCCCACCAGGCCGCCACCATCCGGAGCAGGAATGAGCGCTGCGACCGTCATTACATCCGCGACCAGGATCCTCCAGGTCTGGCGCCGGGCAGCCCCGCACCCGCTCTTCCTGGTCATCCCCCTGGCCTTGATCATCTCCATCCCGGCGGCCGACGCGTTCCTGCCGCCGGACATCCATCTCGCCCATCTCCTGGTCGTCGCCACCGCGGTGACCGCCATCGGTGCCGGTCCGCGACCCACGGCCCTGATCGGTGCCCTCGCGGTACTCGCGCTGATCGCCGCGGGGGCGGAGCGACGGACCCTGATCACCGAGAGTGTGCTGGTCGAACTAGCCTCACTCGCCGCGCTCTCCGTCCTCCTGGTCGCCTTCACCCACCTGCGGGACCGGCACCAACGGGAACTCGTCAGGGCGCGCACGGTCTCGGACACCGCTCAGCGCGTCGTCCTGCGCCCGCTCCCGGAGCGGGCCGGTCCGGTGTCCCTCGCCGCGGAGTACCACAGTGCCGAGGCCGACACCTACATAGGCGGCGACCTGTACGCCGCGGCCCGCACCACCGACTCCACCCGCCTGATCATGGGAGACGTGCGCGGCAAGGGCCTCGCGTCCATCAGCGACACGGCGATCGTGCTGGGCGCCTTCCGCGCCGCGGCCCACCGGCAGATCCCGCTGACGGAACTGGTCCCCTACGTCGAGGACGCCGTCCGCTGGGGCCTCGCGGAGTTCTCGGAATGCGAGCCCGACGCCGCCGAACGCTTCGTGACCGCCGTGGTGCTCGACATCCCGGACGACGAGCCGGTGGTCCACATGATCAGCTGCGGCCATCCGCCGCCGCTGCTGCTGCGCCGGGCGACCGGGACCGCCACCGCGCTCCATGTGGCCGAACCCGCCCCGCCGCTCGGCCTCGGCGCCATGTCCGACAGCACGTACACGGCGGCGACCTTCCCCTTCCACGAGGGGGACAGGATCCTCCTCTACACCGACGGCGTCACCGAGACCCGCGACAGCGAGGGCACGTTCTACCCGCTTGCCGAACGCGTCGTGCGGTGGGCCGACCAGGCCCCCGGGCCGCTCCTGAAGGAGATCACCACCGACCTCCGGGCTTACGCGGGCGGGCTGCTCAACGACGACATGGCCATGATGCTCGTACAGCGGGGCCCCGGGACTGCCTAGTGCCCCGGCAGGCAACGTTCGCCCGTCAAGGAGCGGCGTCCGGTGCGTGCTCTGGGGGTACCCCCTGCTCGAAGAGCTTGGGGGAGTGC
>NZ_JBFBBS010000009.1:0-43828 GCF_040682835.1 Streptomyces sp. NPDC051104
CCCCCCCCCCCCCCCCCCCACCCCCCCCCCCCCCCCCCACGCCCCCTTTCCACGTCACTTCCATGGCCCGGCCCTCACCCGCCTGTTTGAATGGGCGACGGATGGGAGGGTCGCGCATGGTGTCCACAGACCGCTTTCTGGCCTTCGCCGCGATGTCCCTGTTGGTGATCGTGATCCCCGGTCCCAGCGTGCTGTTCGTGATCGGCAGGGCGCTCGCGCACGGCCGCCGCACCGCCGTGGCGACCGCGCTCGGCAACGTCTTCGGTTCGTATCTGCTGGTGGTGGCGGTCGCGGTCGGCATCGGCTCGCTGGTCGAGCGGTCGGTCGCCCTCTACATGGCGGTGAAGCTGGCGGGGGCGGCGTACCTGGTCCTCCTGGGTGTGCAGGCCTTCCGGCACCGGAAGGAGCTGAAGGCGTCGGCGATCAGGACCGTGCCGACGGGCCCGGCGCGCGGCGATCTCCGTACGGTCCTGGACGGAGTCCTGGTGGGCGCGACCAACCCCAAGGGGGTGGTGTTCTTCGCCGCGGTACTCCCCCAGTTCGTGAACCACTCGGCGGGTCATGTGCCGTTGCAGATGCTCCCGCTGGGCCTGGTCCCGATCCCGATCGCGATCGGCCTGGTCACGGACACCCTGTGGGGGCTGACGGCGTCCGCTGCCCGCACCTGGTTCGCCGGCTCGGACCGCCGCTTGTCCCTGATCGGCGGCGCGGGCGGGTTCACGATGATCGGGCTGGGGCTGACGGTGGCGGTGACCGGGCGGGCGGATTGAGGCGCCGCGGGACCGCGACGCGGACCGGGCGTCAGGGGCGTGGGGGGACGACGGTACCGAACCGGACGTCGTACGACGTGCCCTCGTGCATCACCTTCAGCATCCGCGCCCCTTCCTCGGCCACCTCGTCCCGCTCGGCCCTGGTCATCCCGCGGAACGGCTCGATGACGAGCGAGTCCTCCTCCAGCTTCCACACGCCCGCGAGGAAGCCGTCGACGAGCAGGGTGCGGTAGGCCTGGTTGCCCGCCGCGTTGCGGCCCTTGAGGCCCGGGGGCACGACGCGGGCGCGGTCGGCGTGGGAGAGGAGCAGGTTGTCGTACTCGGGCAGGAAGCGCGGCGGGGCCGGGGTGTCCGGGTCGGGGCGGGGGGCGTCGGGCAGATCGAAGAGTTCGGCGCCGTGCTCGTCGCGGAAGGTGACGAGCCGCGGGCGCAGCCGCTCGAAGGCGTCCCGCAGCCGCGTGAGGCCCGCCCAGGTCTGCATGTCCTTCACCGAGGCCGGGCCGAAGACGGCGAGGTAGCGCAGGACGACGGAGTCGGGTGCCGGGGCGGGCTCGGCGGGGCGCCCGAGCCAGTGCCCGGCGGTGGTGAGAGCGACCTGGCCGCTCAAGCCCCACAGGCCGCGTGGGGTGACCTGGACGAGGGGCAGCCGGCAGCGGGCGGCGAGTGCGAGGGCCTGCGGGTCGGCGTCCGGCCACTCGACGAGCAGCGCGTCCCGCAGTTGGGTCATGGTGCGCGGTTCGGTCTCCACGAGGTCGCGGGCGAGGGCGGCGAGCCGGTCGAGGTCGACGCCGGCAAGACCCTTGCGGAAGGCGGTGAGTTCCCGGTCGCGGGCGGGCTGGACGAGCGGCCGCAGGGTGAGGCAGTCGTCGGCGGTGTGGGTGTGGATGGTGGACCGCAGGGTCACGATTCGGACGACCTCGCGGTCGGCCATGAGCCGCGACAGACGCTCGGGCGCGAAGCCCTCCAGTCGTGCCGCGAGCGCGTAGTACGGCGGCTTGACGTTCTGCGCCTGGAGGCCGACCAGGTGCGCGACGGCCGCCTTCGCGGACAGCGGCGAGCGGCGGAGCAGCAGCTGACGGGCGAGGGTGGCGCGGTTGAGGGCGCGGGGAGGGAGGACGGGAGCGGTGGGTGTGGACCGGTCGGCCTTCCGCGCCGCTGGGCTCGTCTTCGTCATGCCAGGACGGTATCGGGGCTTGCGGACATCCGCTGTCCGCAAGGGCCGAGCGGCGCACCACCGGGCTTCCGGCGGGGCCGCGCCCTGCCGCTACGGGGCGACGGCGGACGCCGAGGCGTCGCCGATCCGCCTCTACGGCGCGCCGCCTCCTTGCTTCTTCGCGCCCTCGATCGCCTTGAGGTAGTCGTCCGGCGACAGTTTCGCGCACTGGGGCAGGCCGTTGTCCGCGGTGTCGTCCTTCGCGGCGACGATCGCCTTGGTGCACGTGGCGATCAGCTCCGCGTGGGCGGCGTCGTCGGCCGCTCCGACTGTCGCGGAGGGGCTCGGCGCCGAGGATTTGTCGCTGCCCGAGCCCAGGTTGGAGCATCCGGTCAGCACGAGCACGGCTGCGGCGAGTAGGGAGATGGTGTGGCGGCGCATGGGTCTCCTTGGAGGCCGAGTGGTGGCCGAAATCATGCACCCGAAGGCGCACTTTGAGTGATCTTCGAGTGACGCTGTGTCCGTGTTGTGATCTGCGGCTGGGGCTCTCACCGGCGCCGCCTCCTCGGGTGTGCGTCCGTGTGCTCGCGGATCTCGACGTTGCAGTCCGAGACCTTCGAGTAGTCCGCAGCCGCCTGCGCCTGGTCGCGCTGGACGGCGAGCGCCTGGCACACCTGGCACCCGGGGTGCGGGGTCGGCCACTCCGGCGGCGGCAGAACGTGAACGGGCTCGCTCATCGCCTTGTTGCTCATGACCGGCGCACCGCCACCCATGCTCGCCGCAGCCGCGTGCCATCCGCGCACGGAGCGGTGGCGTGGGCACAGGCGTGGCAGTCGCCGTCGTGCTCCAAGTCACCGGCTCGCTGACCACCAGCCGCACATTGCCCATCCCCCGCACTGACACGGGCAACCAATGCAAGGCCGGTAGATCCTGCAGGAACGACCGGGCGTAATCACGAGCCTCAGCGATCGCCTCCGCGCCCTCGAAGGCGGCAGACACTGAGATCGACTCATCGGACGGAGCATCCCGCCACGAACGTGGCCAATGGGTGATCTTGGTCATTACTCACCGTTGTCGCAGGAGCGGTCAACGGTGGATCGGATGCCGCGCGTCGTACTCCGTGGTGACAGGATCGACGCATGGACACCGAGACGGACTGGGTGTACCGGGTGTTCGAGCCGCACGGCTCGGAGGGGTGGCGTCCCTACGGCAGGGACCCCGAGCGGTGGCGGGGCATGATCACCACCGATGACTTGAGCGAGGGCCCTCGATACGCCGTCTCCCTCGTCGTCGCCGACCTGATGACCGAGTGGCAGGCGCTCGGCCTCCCTCGGGCGAGGCACGTACGGGTCTTCCTCTGGCGCGACGAAGAGGGCGACGAAGCGGACGCGGACATCATCGTGGAGGTCCGGCCGAGCATCCACGGTGAGTTACCGGCGAGCGACCGAATCGGCACACAGACGGGATACGCCCGGGTCCACGCCGAGGTGATGCAGCACGTCGTCGATGCTCCCGCCCGTCCTTCCGCAGTCACCCCGGGGCATCCGCAGCGAGCACGCCTACCTCGCAGGCATGGCCTCCACAGGGCTCAGCATCGCCTCCTGGATCACCAGCCTCCAAGCCGAACCCGGCAAGGGCATCGATCGTGCCGACCGCTGGGGAATCTTCATGGTCCACCCGGCGACGTCGGGCTGCCGAGCATCTGCCGGCCGCCGTTGAGGCGGGCGAGGTGGTCCGCCGCCGAGGGGCGCACGGGGACCTTGCCGGTGAAGATCCGGGAGAAGGAGATGGCCGGGGTGCCCTTCGGCGCGCGCCGGCCGTACTTGCGGGCTGCGCTGGGCACGGGGCTCCCGGGTGTGCGAAAGCCCCCGGGCCCGGTGGCGCGGGAGCGGTGGAGGGTGCTGGTGCGAAGTGAAGTTACGCGAGGTCAGTTGAGCTGTGAGGGCAGAGCGGTGATCCTGTAGCGGTGCCCGTCATATCCGACAGACCCTCAGCCGTCCACCGAGTCACGCCCCTCCACCGGATACGGGCGGGCGATCCGGTGCTGTGGGCGATCGTCACCGTGGTGTTCGGCCTGTACACGACGCTGTCCGTGGCCCGGTACCTGACCGGCAACCCGGCCTCCTGGGACCTGGGAATCTTCACCGAGGCCGTGGCCCACTACGCCAAGGGCGACGCGCCCATGGTGGCGATCAAGGACATGGACCAGCGGGGCGACCATTACTCGCCCGTCCTCATGGTCCTCGCACCGTTCTTCCGCGTGTTCCCGTCTGCGGTGACGCTGCTTGTTGCCCAAGCCGCGCTGGCCGCCGCCTCCGTGGTGCCGGTATACCGGGCGGCTGAGCAACTACTGACGCGGAACGAAGCCCGGCTGATCGCCGCGACCTACGGCCTGTCGTGGGGCCTGGCCGACATGGTGTGGTACGACTTCCACGAGATCGCCTTCGCCGTGCCGCTGCTGGCCTGCTCGATGTCCGCCCTGGCCCGCCGCCTTCCGTGGGCAGCCTTCTGGTGGGCCGTCCCTCTGGTGTGGGTCAAAGAGGACCAGGGCTGGACGCTCGCCACGATCGGCCTGATCGTGGCGCTGCTCCACCGGCAGAGGCTCGCAGGAGGGCTGCTCGCCGCGTGGGGAGTCGGCTGGGCCCTGCTCGCCACCTACATGCTCGTACCAGCGATGAACCCGAGCGGCACCTACCCGTACTGGAAGGACAGCCCTCACCACCTTGGTGTCCTCGCGACCAGCTGGGAGGCAAAGGGCCCGCTGCTCGCGCTGCTCCTGCTGCCTACGGCCGGTCTTGCTCTGCGTTCGCCGCTGGCGCTCGCCGCCGTGCCCGCCGTGGCCCTGCGGCTCGTCTCCTCCAACCAGGCCTACTGGGGTACCAGCTGGCATTACAGCGCGACCGTCATGCCGATCCTGTTCGTCGCGGCCATCGACGGTCTCCACCGTTTGCGCGCCCGGCCGTCGTGGGCGCGGCGCAGCTTGTCGCCCTGGCTTGGCGCGCACGGTCCGGCGCTGATGGTGGCCGTGGCCGCCGCCATGGTGTTCCAGTCGCCCCTGCATGAGCTGTGGCAGCCGGGCACCTACCGCACTCCTCAGCACATCGAAGCGGCGGCGCAGGCTGAGCGGATGATCCCGTCGGGCCAGACAGTGGCCGCGACCATGGGCCAGTTGGCGTCGCTGGGTGCCCGGAACGACGTGTGCTGGAACCAATGCCCGGCAGCACCTCAGTGGATCCTTCTGGACCAGGCGAAGGGCACCTGGTGGCAGTGGCAGGTGGAGCCCTCCGCGGTGACCGGCAACTATCGGCACGCCACGTACCGGACGGTGTTCCACGCGGACCAGGTCTGGCTGCTCAAGAGGGTTCGTTGACGCCGGCGGGCTCCGCTCCCCATCCGGCACCTCCCAGCCGGGGCGGCGGAACGCGCGCGGCAGACGCCGTGCCCGGAGTGCGGCATCGCATGACGGCGGCCCCACCCGGAAACTTCTGGCGGGGCCGCTCTGGTCCCGGCTCAGCCCGGGTAGTCGTCGCCGAGCACCTCACGCCGCGCTGCGTCCCCGCGCCTGTTCAGTGCGCTCGTCATCCGAAACACCGCGACCGTCAGCGCCACGAACACGACGAGGAGCAGGAGCTGCGTGAGCACGGAGACGATGGGGATGTGCTTCGTCGTGTTGGCGAAGAACGCCATGATGACGTTCCCCGCCAGCCAGCCGAACCACAGCCTGAACTTCTCCACGCGCACGGCCTTCTGCGCGTCGCTGTAGCTCGGCATCGCGTCCCCCAGGGGGTTGGTGTGCTACCGGCAGCATGCAGGTCCGCACGGGCCTTGTGGAGGTGTTGTGTCCACGCTGTTACCGAAATTACTCATTCCGCTTGCCTGTGCCATTCCACCGGCGAAGACCCCGTCCGGGAACAGCCGGCGCCCTCTGGTGCCCGACTAGCCGAGTGTGCCGCCGAACTGGCCGTTCTCTGCTTCCTCGGCGGAAAGCTGCAGCGTGCCCCGATGCGAGACCTCCACTTTGTAGAACTTCTCGCCGTTGGGGACGTCCTGGACGGCGACATCGAAGGAGCAGTTGTAGGTGTCCTCGTCGTAGCTGGAGTTGCTTAGCGCTCCAGTGGCGACGACGCTTCCGGCGGCGTCGTAGACGGTGACGGAAGTGCCGTCACGAATGTCGTCATAGCCGCGGGTTCCAGCGCAGCCTCCGTCCCCGTCCGGCACGGCGCTGTCGGTAAAGGACCCGTATGGTTGCACGGTTCACGTAAAAAAGCGGAGGGGGTGAAGCAACCCACGCTGCCGAACTTGCGTCCGCTCTCGCATGGTACGTCCGCTCCGGCTACGCCAGCCTGCGTTCGGCGAGCACGACCGCCGGCTCCTCCGGTGAAAGAGCCGCATCCCGCAGCTGCGCCCGCCAGACAGCCACCTCCCGCAAGTGGGCGCGCAGAGCGGACTCGTCGAGCCACCCCTCCTCGGCCACCAGCAGCTTTGGGCGGTGCGGGACTCCCGGCGGGAGCTCGGGGCGCGGCCGTCCATCGCCGAGCCCACCCCAGGCTTCACCGTTGTGCAGGGGCAGCTCGGCGCGCACAGGCCGTCTGAGGACTGACCCAGGCGGGCAGCGTGGCGCCGATCAAGACGTGCTCCATTCGGTGGCATTTCGGTTACGGGCGGTGCGGTGGCGCGTTGGTGCTGCATGAGCAGAAGTCGCAGGCTGCGGGATCTGTCAGGGGCGCCGGCATTCGACCAGTTGAGGGCCGAGCTGGCTCGTGCTGCCGACTCGGTTGCCGGGGCACGGCCGCCTCGGCGGAAGGCGATCGACAAATCGCTTCGCCCGGCGAGTGCGGAACCGGACGACGACGGCAGCGAGACGGCGCCGCCCGGCTCGAGCTGAGGTCACCCGCCCGCCTGGGCCTGAGCCGGGTGGTCATGAGGCGTGGTAGGCCCCGCCGGCGAAGGGACCGAACACGGCGGACACGATGGCGGCGAGAAGTGACGCGCTCGCTCCGAAGGCGAACCGGATGACCAGGTCCTTGCGTGGCATCTGCCACGCGGCGCCGGCTTCTGGGCTACTGGCGGGCTATTTCAGCAGTCCGTGCCGCTTCGCGTATGCGTTCGCCACGTCCTCGGGGTCCTTCTTGTCGTTGTCGACCAGACTGTTGAGTTCGGTGAGGTCGGCGGTGGTCAGGACGTTGCCGAGCCTGGCGAGGGCCTTGCGAACGGTGTCGTCGGCCTTGCGGTCGGCGATGAGCGGGACGATGTGCTGGCTGGGGATCAGATGCTGGGGGTCGGACAGCACCACCCAGTCGTTGGCCTTGATGTCGGTGTCGGTGGTGAAGAGGTTCGCCACGTCCACGTCGCCCTTCTTCAGGGCGCCCTTGACCAGCGGGCCGTCGGAGTCCAGCGACTTGAACTCCTTGAACTCCACGCCGTACACGTCCTTCAGGCCGACCGCGCCGACCTGGCGCTTCTTCACCTCGGGGGCGGCGCCGATGACCAGTTTGCCGTTCTGCTTCTTCAGGTCGGCGAGGGAGGCCAGGCCGTACTTGTCGGCGGTCTCGCGGGTGACGACGAAGGCGTCCGAGTCCTCCGCCATGCCGTACGGCAGGACCTGGAGGCCGGCCGGCAGGGCGAGGGTGAGGGCGTTCTGCATCGCGCCCTCCTCGGTGGGCGTGGCCTTCGGGTCGAGGTAGTTGAGCAGGGCGCCCTGGTACTCGGGGAGCAGGTCGATGTCGCCGGCCTTCAGGGCGGGGATGACGATCTCGCGCGTGCCGAGGTTGGGGCGGACCTTGGTCGTGACGCCGGCCGCCTCCAGGACGGCCGCGTAGAGGTAGCCGAGCACCTGGTTCTCGGTGAAGTTGGCGGTGCCGATGGTGACCCCGCCCTTGCTGGAGCCGCCGCCGGCGGTGGAGTTGCCCTGGCCGTTGAGGGACGTGATGCCGCTGGCGCACGCGGAGAGGGCGGGGACGGAGGCAGCAGCGAAGAGGCCGCCGAGGAGAGCACGACGATTCATGGTTCGGGTTCCTAGGCAGTGCGGGTGGGGGTCCCCCCGCTCGAGCGAGGTCGAGAGTGGGGGAGGAAGAGGAAACGCTGGAGACCGGCGAGGGCGATGTCCAGGACGACGGCGACCACGGCGACCAGCACCGCGCCGCCGAGCACCTGCACGAGGTCGCGCTGGGCGAGTCCGTCGAAGACGTAGCGGCCCAGGCCGCCGAAGGAGACGTAGGCGGCGATGGTCGCCGTGGCGACGACCTGGATCAGGGCCAGGCGCAGGCCCGTCGTGATCAGGGGGAGCGCGAGCGGCACCTCCACCTGGAACAGCACCTGGTGGCCGCGCATGCCCTGCCCACGCGCCGCGTCCTTCACGTCCGCGTCGACGGCCGTCATGCCGGCGTAGGTGTTGGTGACGATCGCCGGGACGGCGAGGGCGACCAACACCCCGTACACCGGCAGCATCGACAGGCCGCCGGCCAGGAACACCAGGACGACCAGGCCGACGGTCGGGAGCGCCCGGCCGAAGGACGCCAGGTTGATGGCGATGAACGCGCCCTTGCCGGTGTGGCCGATGAGCAGGCCGAGCGGGAGGCCGATGGCGGCCGCGATGAGCGTGGCCAGCAGGGAGTACTGGAGGTGCTCGGCGAGGCGGTGGGCGATGCCGTCGGGGCCGGACCACTGGGAGGCGCTGGTCAGCCAGGTGCCGAGGTTCTTGAAGAGTTCGTACATGTCAGGCTCGCCGCCTCCGCCACGGGGTCAGGACGTACTGAAGGGCGACCAGCAGGGCGTCCGCGACGACGGCGAGCAGGAGGGTGAGGACCACTCCGACGATCACCGGGGTCGGGAAGTTGCGCTGGAAGCCGTCGGTGAAGAGCTGGCCGAGACCGCCGTCGCCGATGTAGGTCGCGACGGACACCAGAGAGATCGACATCACCGTCGCGATGCGGACTCCCGCCATGATCACGGGCAGTGCGAGCGGGAACTCGACCGTGAGCAGCGGGCGCGTGCCCATCGCCTTCGCGGCCTCCTTCGTCCTCGCGGGCACCGAGTCGAGGCCCTCGACCGTGTTCCGCAGCAGCACGACCAGCGTGTAGACCGTCAGGCCGATCACGGTCGTGGTGCGGGTCAGTCCGCTCACCGGCAGCAGCAGGACGAAGATCGCGATCGATGGGATCGTGAACAGCACGTTGGAGACGCCGAGGAGGAAACCGCGCAGGGGGCGGATCCGGTGGGCGACCACCGCGAGCGGCAGCGAGATCAGCAGGCCGAGGAAGACGGCGGTCAGGGCGGCCTGGAGGTGGGAGAGGGTGAGACTCACGAGGTCGCCGGTGTGGCCGGATATCCAGGACCAGTCGGTCGTCATGCGGCCACGCTCACTTCGGCGTGCGCACGGCTCGCGTGCGCGTGGATGTCGTCCCGTGACGAGACGCCGGTGAGGACGCCGTCCGCGTCGACGCGGACGACCAGACCGGTGGGGGAGGCGACCGACTCGTTGAGGGCCGACAGCAGGGAGTCGGTGTCCTTGAGCGGGCGGACGGGAAGTATGGCGCCCCCGGCGTCCTTGGAGGCCCAGTGCAGGGGCCTGAGGGCCGCGTCCAGGGCCAGGGTCCAGGTGCCGCCCTCCGGGGCCGGGCCCTGCGGGACGTCCGCCAGGGTCTTCAGCGAGAGCAGCTTCAGCCCGCGCTCGGCGCCGAGGAAGTCGGCGACGAAGTCGTCGGCGGGGCGGGCGAGCAGTTCCGCGGGGGAGGCGCACTGGACGAGGTGGCCGCCAGTGCGGAAGACCGCGATCTGGTCGCCGAGGCGGACGGCCTCGTCGATGTCGTGGGTGACGAAGACGATGGTCTTGCTCAACTCCTTCTGCAGCCTCAGCAGTTCGTCCTGGAGCTGAGTGCGCACGACAGGGTCGACCGCTCCGAACGGCTCGTCCATCAGCAGCACCGGCGGATCGGCGGCCAGCGCGCGGGCGACGCCGACCCGCTGCTGCTGGCCACCGGAGAGCTGGTGCGGGTAGCGCTTGCCGGCGTCGGCGGCGAGACCGACCGTCTCCAGGAGTTCGGCGGCGCGCGCCCGTGCCTTCCGACGGTTCCAGCCGAGCAGCAGCGGGACGGTGGCGATGTTGTCGAGCACCGTGCGGTACGGGAAGAGACCGGCCTGCTGGATGACATAGCCGATGGACCGGCGCAGCTCGGCGGCGTCCTGCCGGGTGCGGCCGACGCGGTCCGGGAATCCTGACCAGGCGACGTTCGCGGCGGCCCGCCGCACGCGGACGCCGCCGCACCGGTACCGGCAACCGCCCCGCATCTCGGCGGGATCGGCTCCGAGCAATCCATGGGCAAGCGGCTAGGCTGCGAAGCCGGAGCATCGGCGCCGGGCGGAGGGACTGGTTCGATGCGTGAACACAGGACGCGGGTCCGCGAGGTACGCCGTCGGCTCGCACAGGAGGGGCCTGCGTGGACGCGGGACCGCGAGGCGGACTTCGAGACGGTCACGGTGCCCGAACGTCAGTGCGACCAGCTGCGCGACCTGCTGATCTCCGAGAGCGCGCAGACGGTTGTCGAGATCGGTCTCGCGTACGCCAGTTCCGCGCTCGCGATCGGCGAGGCCCTGATCACTGTGAATCCGCCGCACCCCCGGCACATCATCATCGACCCGTTTCAAGAACGCGACTGGTCCAACGCCGGCTGGGATCTGCTGTGCTCTGCCGGGCTGGATTCCATCGCCTCGCTCATGCCCACCCCTTCATCGATCGCGCTCCCGCAACTCCTCACCGAAGGTCTCCGCGCCGACGCGGCGTTCGTGGACGGCAGTCACCGGTTCCATGAAGTCTTCGTCGATCTCTACTTCCTGCGAAAGATCGTTCGGCCCGGCGGGCTGATCGTGATCGACGACGACTGGGCGCCGTCCGTGCGAACCGCCGTGCGCTACTACGAGCGGAACCTGGGATGGACGGTGGTTCCGGACGCCTTCCCCGGCGAAACCGTGACGACGGTCGGCGCCGACCCCCGGTCCGAACCGAGGACTCGCTGCAAGGCCCTTCGCTTGCCTGATCCCTCGTTCGAGCCGCCCTTCGAGGAGTTCCACGCATTCTGAGGCACCCACCCACCACTGAGCGGTCGTACGCCCCCAGGCACGGCGCAAGCCAGGTTGACACTGTCGGATGTGAGTGGTTAATTACTTCTATGGAAACGAGGACACGGCAGCGTTCCACGGCCGAGGAGCGCCGGGCGACCGTCATGCGCACGGCGATCAAGACATTCGCCGAGCGCGGTTACTACGGCACCTCGACGATGGACGTGGCCAAGGCCGCCGGCATCTCGCAGGGTTACCTGTACCGGCTGTTCAAGGACAAGGAGACGCTGTTCGCGGCCCTGGTCGACTACTGTTCCGACCGGCTTCGGGAGGCTGCCGCATCGGCGGCGGCGTCAGTGCGCAGCACCGATCCGGAAGCGGTTCTGAAGGCGATGACGGCCTCGTACGACGACGTCATCGCCGACCGGGACGTCCTCATGATCCTCATGCACGCCCAGTGCAGCACGGGCGAGCCGGTCATCGCCGAGGCGGTGCGCACCTGCTACGCCAAGCAGGTCGAGTACGTCCGCGCCGCCTCCGGCGCCTCGGACGAGCAGATCCGCCGCCACTTCGCCGACGGCCTGCTCAGCAATGTCATGGTGGCGATCGACGCCGCCTCCGTCGACGCCCCCTGGGCGCGCACGCTGCGCAGCTGAGGGCAGGCGTCCACCGGGCCGCTCCGGGCGGCCCGTTTCTTTCGCCCAACATGTAAGCGGTCAACCGCATACTAACGAGAGGCTGATTCCTCATGCCGTCCCCCTCCCCACGCCGCGGGACCGGGCCGCTGCTGGCCCTGCTGGCGTTCGCCCAGTTCATCAGCGCCATCGACTACAACATCGTCTACGTCGCACTGCCGGAGATCGGCCGCGAGGTCGGCTTCGACGCGCACAGCCTGCAGTGGGTCGTCAGCGGCTACGCGGTCGCCTTCGGCGGTTTCCTGCTGCTGGGCGGCCGGACGGCCGACATCCTCGGCCGGCGCCGCATGTTCGCCACCGCCCTGACCCTCTACGGCCTGTCCTCGCTGGCCGGCGCCCTCGCCACGGACCCCGGGCTGCTCGTGGCCGCCCGTGGCGTCCAGGGCCTGGGCGGCGCCCTCCTGCTGCCCGCCACCCTCTCCCTGATCGCCACCACCTTCACCGAGGGCGCCGCACGCAACCGGGCACTGGCGATCTGGGGCGGCGCGGGGGCCGTCGGCCTGGCGCTCGGCTCCCTGCTGGGCGGCATCCTGACCAACTACTTCGGCTGGGAAGCCGTCTTCTACGTCAACGTCCCCCTCACCCTGGGCGCCGCCGCGGCAGCCTTCGCCATCATCCCCAAGGACGCGCAGCGCGAGCGGGGCCGCAGCTTCGACCTGGCGGGTTCTCTCACCGCCACGATCGGCTTCACCGCCCTCGTCTTCGCCATCGTGCAGGGCCCCGAAGCCGGCTGGACCTCCGCCCGGACCATCGTCTCGCTCGCGGCCGGCGTGCTGTTCATCGGCCTGTTCCTGCTGATCGAGGCCCGCACCGCCCACCCGTTGATGCCGCTTCGCCTCTTCCGCAACCGCAGCCTTCTCGCCGCGATGGGCATCACCTTCGTCTTCATGGGCACCTTCGGCGCCCAGTACTACTTCTTCACCGTCTACCTGCAGAACGTCCGCGGCTTCGACGCCCTGGCCACCGGCCTGGCGTTCCTGCCCTCGGCACTGGTGGGCATGGTCGGCACCAAGGCGAGCGAGAAACTGCTCGGCATCGCCGGTACCCGCTCGACCATCGTCACCGGCCTGCTCCTGGGCGCCGTCGGGATGACCGCCCTGGCACTGGCGATGTCCCCGGGCGGCGCTTACCCGGCCCTGCTGCCCGGCGTGATCCTGCTCAGCCTCGGCCAGGGCATCGCCTGGACCGCGATGTTCGCCGCGGCCGGAACCGGAGCCGACGCCCAGCACCAGGGCATCGCCTCGGCCATGGCCTCCACCACCCAGCAGATCGGCTCCGCGGTCGGCCTGGCGATCCTGGTCGCCATCGCCAACGCCGGCGTCCACACCACCACCGGTCCGGCCCTCGTACCCGGCCTGCGCACCGCGGGCTTCACCGCCGCCGCCCTCACCCTCCTCGGCGTCGGTATCGCCCTCACCCTGCGGCGACCCGCGACCACGTCTCCCGCACCCACCCTCGATCCCACGGAGCAGCGGACCGAATCCGGCATCTCCGCCTGAGCCGCACCACCGCCGGTCGCCCTCCCCTTCGCGAGAGCGGCCGGCGACGCTCGGTGACCTCGATGGGCCAAGTAGAAACACTCAGTCGAAGACCAGCTCGGAGGCCCAGCTCAAAGACCCAGGTCGGCGGCCAGACAGGAGAAGGACATCCACGATCCTTCGGGGTCGTAGGCGTCCCTCGCCGGGTCGTTCGACGTCGCCTGCTTTTCTTCGACCGTGTCCTCGAAGCGAATACGCTCCGGCAACGTGCCGAACCGTGCCCGACGTGCTGCCGCAGCACTGTCCAGGGCGCTCTGGCTTTCCATGGCCAACCTCCGCTCAGTCGGTGGCTTCTCGCCTTGCGGATGTCAGACTCACATCCCGCCTCGTCACCTGTCAAGACGGTGACGCGATGGGTTATCGCCAGGCCGTCCCCCTGAACGAGTCCGGGCGGGTCGGCATCACCTCTTGACGATGACGACACAGCAAGGCGCGTCGCACCTTCTCGCCGGACGCCCGCGCCCTCGGGTGATCAGCGGCGCCGCAGTGACGGGTCGAGGAGCGCGGGCGGAGTGTCGTGCTTCTCGTGCGGGGCCAGGTCGGCGTCGGCAACCTCTGCATCGGCGCGGACAACGACCCCCGCTACGACGCCCGCCGACTGGTCGAGCTCCTCGTCGAAGGACTACGCCGGCCGCACTGAGCTCTGGCCTCCTAGGGCCTGATCTCGAAGCCGCCACGCCCGTCGAAGCGCACCTCCCGGACCGCGTCGAACCCGTCCGCCGGGGACGGCCTGCGCAACCGCTTCAGGGTCGCGAACACGCCGACGTCCGGGACGCGCGCGCGGTCCTCGCGGGCGGCGTTGCGGCGGAGCGAGCCGGTCAGGTCCGGCGGGAACCAGTACGCCGTGACCGTCGCGCCGTGGGCGTGGCCCGCTTCCACCAGCGGGCCCCACTCCTGTGGTGAGGGGTTGGTGTTGTCCACCGCCACCGGTCGCCCCGCCGCGAGGGCCTCCTGCACCCGCCGCATCTGCCGCTGCTGCTTGTTGCGGGCGCGCCGGGGGAACAGGTCCTTGCTGACCAGCGCGTACCGGCCGGACAGGTGCTGCGTGTAGAAGGTGGACTTCCCCGACGCCTGCAGCCCGACGAGCACGGCCATGTCCAGTCCTGTCCCCATACGGGTCACGATGGCACGAGGCCGGCGGACGGGCGAAACCCCGTGCGGCTCGGCGTTCCAGCGGACCGGGCGGACGATGGAGAGTGCGGAGGAGTCATCTCCGCTGGAGAGCGTCGTGACGAGAGCGGCGCGCGCCCGGCGGCCGCCCGGGCGGGATCGCGGCCGACGGGCCGGGCGCCGGGAAGGCGGGGCGTTCGGTGAAGGAGACACTGTCTCTCGGGCGCATCGTCGGCGTGCGCGTCGGCCTGCACTGGAGTGTGCTGGTCATCATCGTGCTGGTCGCCGTCGGCCTGGCCCGCGGGCGGCTTCCCGCGGCCCACCCCGGGCACCCGGCCTGGGCCTACTGGGTGGCGGCGCTGCTGACCTCACTGGTGTTCCTGGCGTCGCTGCTCGCCCACGAACTCGCCCACGCGCTCGTCGCACGCCGCAACGGCGTGCAGGTCGAGGGCATCACACTGTGGATGCTGGGCGGTGCCGCCCGGCTGCGCAGCGAGGCGCCGACGCCCGGTGTGGAGCTGCGCATCGCCGTGGTGGGGCCGCTGACCAGTCTGGTCGCGGGCGGGGTGTGCATCGGTCTGGCCGAGGGGCTCGACGCCCTGCACGTCTCGGGTCTCGTGGTGGAGGCCGTCGCCTGGCTCGCCGCCATCAACATCGTGCTGGCCGTGTTCAACGCCCTGCCGGCGGCCCCGCTGGACGGCGGACGGCTGCTGCGGTCGTTCCTGTGGCACCGCACCGGTGACCGGGTGCGGGCGACCCGGGGCGCCTCGGCCGCGGGCCGCGCTCTGGGCTGGTTGCTGGTGGCCGGCGGGTTCGCGGCGGTGTTCTTCGCGGGCAACCTGTCGGGACTGTGGTCGGCGTTGATCGGCTGGTTCCTGATCAGCACGGCGACCGCGGAGGCCCGCCAGGCGGAGCTGCGCAGCGCCCTGCACGGCGTCCCGGTGAGCCGGGTGATGACCTGGGATCCGGTCACCGTGCCCACCGCGATGACCATCGGCCAGTTCCTCGCGGACACGCCCTTCGACCGGTTCCGTCACTCCGCCTTCCCGGTCCTGGCGCCCGACGGCGGCGTGGCCGGGCTGGTCACCGCCGGCGCCGTCCGCGACGTCCCGCCGCACGCCCGGCCGACCACCACGATCGGCGAGGTGATGCGCCCGCTCCCGGACATCGAGACGGCCGCACCCGGCGACATGGTCGTGGATCTGCTGCCCCGCCTCCAGGAGAGCCGGGAGCGCAGGGCGCTCGTGCTCGACGACGGGCGCCTGGTCGGCATCGTCACGCTCGCCGACATCAGCCGTGTCGTGACCTGGCTGACCGGCGCACCCCGCCGCGAGGGTTGAGCCATCCGCGCAATCGGGGTCAGACCGCGGTGGTCAGGTCGGCCCAGTGGATGGCGCGACCCGTCTCCAGACGGTCGCCGTGCGCGGCGGCGACGCGGTCGACGATATCCAGGCCGCGCCCGTGCTCCTCGTCGCCGCAACTGGCCGCCCACTCCCCTTCCGTGGCGGCGGGCCCTCCGTCGGTGACCTCCACCCGCACCCGTCCGGTGCCGGGATCCCGGCTCAGCCGGAGGGTGAGCGGCGGCCGGGCGTGCTCCACGGCGTTGGTCACGAGCTCGGACACCACCAGCAGCACCGGATCGGCGATCTCCGGCGCCACCTGCCAGCGCGCCAGGGTCCGTTCGGTCATCTTCCGCGCTTCTCCGGCGGCCTCGGGGCGGTGGGCCAGAATCCAGGTGGGAGGGAGACCGCGGGTGTCGGCGATGGTCTCCATGCCGATCACACTCTCCTCACGGCGATCGGTTCCACAGGTGGGAACAAGGACTTCCCCGGCACCATTCCTCGGCGCCGTCCCTGGCGCCCGAGCGTCGTCCGTCGTCCCGGCCCGCGGCCCCCTCTGCCCGCCGCAGCACCCGCAGGCGCCCTCAGTTCAGCACGGCTGCCTCTCCCGCCTCCCGGCCCCTCCCGTCCACAGCTGTCCCGGCCATCACCAGCGGGCCGGGAGCCAGGAACGCCAGGGGCAGCAGCATCCACGCGCACAGCGCCGCCGTCGCCAGGGCGAGCAGGATCAGGGCGCTGCCCGCCGCGTCCCGGGCGGCGGTGCGCGCCGCCGTGCGCAGCGCCGTAGAAGGCGGAGCGGTAGAAGCCCTTGGCGCGGCGCAGGGACTTCAGCGCGAGGGCGACGACGAGGGCGAGCCCGAGTTGCAGGGGGACGGCGATGACGACGTACGTCAGCGTGGCGACGACCGAGCGCCAATAGCGCGGGTCCTCGGTGAACATCTGCGTGTGGTTGCGCAGCCCCACCCAGTGCGGCGGGTTGAACAGGTCGTAGTCGGTGAAGGAGAGGTAGAGCGAGACGGCCATCGGGAGCAGGGTGAGCACGGTCGCGCCGAGCACCCACGGTGGTGCGGTACGCGTCCGGCGCGACCCTGACGTACCACCTCACCGCGTACGCGCCCTGGGAGGGCTACCGCATCGCCTTCAACGGCAGCGAGGGGCGGCTGGAGCTGCTGGTCGAGGAGTCCACGTGGTCACCGCGCCGGACGCGGGACGGCGCCACCGGCCCGGTGCTGCACGGAGCCGAGACCGACGCGCGGGCGGGGCGGACCGAGCTGCTGCTGCGCCGGTTCTGGGAGCGGCCGCGCCCAGGTGGAGGTGGCGACCGGCGAGGGCGGGCACGGCGGTGGGGACGTGCGGATGCTGACGGAGCTGTTCGGCGAGCGCGCCGAGGACCCGCTGGGGCGGGCGGCGGACGCCACGGACGGGGCGCGCTCCCTGGTGACGGGGCTGGCCGCGAACCGGTCGTTCGAGACCGGACTGCCGTACGCGCACGGGAGTTGCTTGACGTCTGAGCCGAAATCCGAGCCGAATCCCCGACCGTCCATGCCTTCGACGGGGAAGGTGAACAAACGTGCGGCCGGGTTGCGTACGGCGGCGGTTACACGGTAGGGCCCCGACGCGTCGCCCGGCGGTCACGGACCCGCGCCCGTACGATCTCCCGGTGGTCCTCTTCCGGCTCGAACGCCTCACCCCGCTCCCGGTCGAGCAGGCGTGGCTCCGGCTGACGGACTGGCCGCGCCACGCCGGCGTGGTGCCGCTGACCCGCGTCACGGTGCTGACACCCGGACCGACGGGCGTGGGCACGGTGTTCGTGGCCCGCTCGGGCGTCGGACCACTGGCCTTCGACGACCCGATGGAAGTGGTCGACTGGCGGCCGCCGACCCGGTGCCGCATGGTCAAGCGGGGTGGCGTCGTCACCGGCTGGGCGGAGTTCGAGGTGCGTCCGCACGGGGACACGGGATCGCACGTGGTGTGGCGGGAGGAGATCGCCGTACGCCGCCTGCCGGGGCTCTTCGACCCGCCGCTCGGGTGGCTGGCCCGACGGATGTTCGGGCGTGCGGTGGACGGCCTGCTCCGGCCGGATCCGGACCCCGGTGCCGGTGGCGGCGTCTACAGTCCCCCGTCATGACCGATGCCACGCACCTGGAGACCACCCGGGCGTCGTACGACACCGTCGCCGCGGACTACGACCGACTGCTCAGGAACGCCCTGGACGAAAGCCCGTTCGACCGGGCCATGCTGGGCGTGTTCGCCGAGCGGGTGCTGGCCGCCGGTGGCGGGCCCGTCGGGGACCTGGGGTGCGGGCCGGGTCGGGTGACGACCTATCTGGACAAGCTCGGGCTCGACGCCTTCGGGGTCGACCTGTCCCCCGGGATGGTCGCCGTGGCCCGGCGCGCCCACCCCGCACTACGGTTCGAGGTGGGATCGATGACCGGCCTCGACCTCCCGGACGGCACACTCGCGGGCGCTCTCGCCTGGTACTCCACGGTGCACACACCACCCCGGGAGCTGCCTGCGGTGTTCCGGGAGTTCCACCGGGTGCTGGCTCCCGGTGGCCACCTCCTGATGGCCTTCAAGGTCGGCGACGAACGCAGGCACCTGGACCACGCGTACGGGCACGACCTGTCCCTCGACGTCTACCACTTCCGGCCCGAGCACGTCTCCGAACTGCTGACCGACACCGGTTTCGAGGAGATCGCCCGGCTCGTACGCGCCGCCGAAGGCTGGGAGAAGTCCCCGCAGGGGTACCTCCTCGCCCGTAAGAGCGCCGGGTAACGGGAAGGTCGGGAACATGTCCGACTTCTCCGTGCGGGACTTCTACGACCGGCTGCCCCCGACTACCACCTGGTCTTCGCGGACTGGGACACGAGCATGGCACACCAGGCCGAGGCACTGGACGGGCTGCTCCGCCGGCACCTCGGAGCGGGGCCGTACCGGGTCCTGGACTGCTCCTGCGGGATCGGGACCCAGGCGATCGGGCTGGCCCTGGCCGGGCACCGGGTCGTCGGCAGCGACCTGAGCCCCGTCGCCGCCGCACGCGCGGCCACCGAGGCGGCCACCCGTGGTGCCGGTCTCGCGGCGGCTGCCGCGGACATGCGTCTGTTGCCCTTCCGGCCGTCGGTCTTCGACGTCGTCGTCTGCGCCGACAACTCGCTCCCGCACCTGCTCACCGCTGAGGACGTCGAGGCCGCGCTCCTCCGCATGCGACGGGTGCTCCGGGACGACGGGCTGTTGGTGATCATGGTCCGGGACTACGACGAGGCCCGCGGGGACAGACCCACGGCGACACCGGCCCGCGTCACAAAGACCCCCGACGGCCAGGTGATCACCTTTCAGCTCTGGCACTGGCACGAGGACGGCGAGCGCTACGACCTGGAGCACTTCCAGCTGGTCCCCGAAGGGAGCACCTGGGACGTCCGAGTCCGCCGGACCACCTACTGGGCGCTGACCCGCGCACAGCTCACGGAGTTCGCCGCCGAAGCCGGCTTCACCGGCGTCACCTGGCACACCCCGGCCCTCAGCGGGTACTACCAGCCCGTGCTCACCGCACGGTGCGCGCCCTGCGGCTGATGACCAGGGACGCGCGGCCGGTCAGGCCACCGACCCGACCCACCCGGTCGGCGCCGGTGCCGTGTCGTGGTGGATCGGTGTGTGGGCGCCGGTGAGGGAGACACCGCTGCCGCCCCGCCGGTTCGCGACGATCTCCGCCGCGATCGACAGGGCCGTCTCCTCGGGTGTGCGGGCGCCGAGGTCCAGGCCTATGGGGGATCTCAGACGCGCCAGCTCCAGTTCGGTGACGCCGACCGCGCGCAGGCGCTTGTTGCGGTCCAGATGGGTGCGGCGGGAGCCCATCGCGCCGACGTACGCGACCGGGAGGCGCAGTGCCAGCTTCAGCAGCGGTACGTCGAACTTGGCGTCGTGGGTCAGGACGCACAGGACCGTGCGGGCGTCGACCTCCGTGCGCTCCAGGTACCGGTGCGGCCACTCGACGACGATCTCGTCGGCCTCGGGGAAGCGGGTGCGGGTGGCGAACACGGGCCGGGCGTCGCACACGGTGACCCGGTAGCCGAGGAACTTTCCGATGCGGACCAGTGCGGAGGCGAAGTCGATCGCTCCGAACACGATCATCCGGGGCGGCGGAACGGACGACTCCACCAGGACCGTGAGCGGCGCTCCACAGCGTGACCCCCGCTCTCCGATCTCCAGGGTGCCGGTGCGTCCGGCCTCCAGGAAGGCGCCCGCCTCGGCCGCCACCGCGCGGTCCAGCTCCGGGTGGGCGTCGAAGCCGCCCTCGTACCTGCCGTCGGGGTGGACGAGCAGCGCCTTGCCGAGCAGTTCCGCCGGGCCCGACGCGATCCGTGCCACCGCCGCCGCCCGCCCCTGCGCCGCGGCGGCCAGCGCGGCGGCGAGCACCGGGCGGGCGGGGTCGGCCGCCCGGAGGGGGGTGACCAGGACGTCGATGACGCCGCCGCAGGTCAGGCCCACGGCGAAGGCGTCCTCGTCGCTGTATCCGAAGCGCTCCAGAACGGTTCCGCCGTCCTCGAGCGCCTGTCGGCACAGCTCGTACACCGCGCCCTCCACGCAACCGCCGGAGACCGAGCCGATCGCCGTGCCATCGGCGTCCACCGCGAGGGCCGCGCCCGGCTGCCGGGGGGCGCTGCCGCCGACCGCCACCACGGTGGCCACGGCGAAGTCGCGGCCCTGCTCGACCCACCGGGTCAGCTCCTCGGCGATGTCCAACATCTCTCGGTCTCCTTGGCAGTGGTTGCGAAAAGGGTCCCTCGGGGAAGCGGCTAGCGCACGCCCAGCCAGCCCTCGATCGGATGGAGGGCGAAGTAGATCAAGAACACCACCGTCAGGCCCCACATGAAGGCGCCGATCTCCCGCGCCCTGCCCTGGGCGGCCTTGATGGCGACGTACGAGACGACACCCGCGGCGACACCGGTGGTGATGGTGTACGTGAACGGCATCAGGACCACGGTCAGGAAGACCGGGATGGCGGTGGCGCGGTCGGCCCAGTCCACATGGCGGGCGTTCATCAGCATCATCGCGCCGATCACCACCAGGGCGGCGGAGGCCACCTCCTGGGGGACGATCGCCGTCAGCGGGGTGAAGAACAGGCACGCCGCGAAGAGCAGGCCGGTGACGACGGAGGCGAGGCCCGTGCGGGCGCCCTCGCCCACGCCCGTGGCGGACTCGATGAACACGGTCTGGCCCGAGCCGCCCGCCACGCCGCCGATCGCACCGCCCGCGCCGTCGATGAACAGCGCCTTGGACAGGCCCGGCATCCGGCCCCTGTCGTCGGCGAGCCCGGCCTGGGTGCCGACGCCGATGATGGTGGCCATCGCGTCGAAGAAACCGGCCAGCACGAGGGTGAAGACGATCATCCCGACCGTCATGGCGCCGACCTTGTCCCAGCCGCCGAACTCCACGTGCCCGAAGAGCGAGAAGTCGGGTATCGAGACCGCGCCGCCGTGCAGTTCGGGCGCTCCGCTCGCCCAGGCGTCGGCCTTGATGACGCCCGCCGCGTTCAGCACGGCCGCCACGACGGTGCCGCCGACGATGCCGATGAGGATGGCGCCCGGGACGCCCCGGGCCTGGAGCATGAAGACGAGGAGGAGGGTGCCGGCGAACAGCAGGACCGGCCAGCCGGTCAGCTGGCCCGCCGGGCCGAGGGTGACCGGGGTGGCCTTGCCCTGGTGCACGAAGCCGGACTTGTAGAAGCCGATCAGGGCGATGAACAGGCCGATCCCCATCGTGATCCCGTGCTTCAGCGCCGGCGGGATCGCGTTCATGATCATCTCCCGCAGGCCGGTGACGACCAGGAGCATGATGACCACGCCGTAGGTCACGCACATGCCCATGGCCTGCGGCCAGGTCATCTGCGGGGCGACCTGGGAGGAGAGGACACCGGAGACGGAGAGGCCGGCGGCGAGGGCGAGCGGCACCTTGCCGACGAGACCCATCAGCAGCGTGGTGAGGGCCGCCGCGAACGCGGTCGCGGTGATCACGGCCTTCTGCCCGAGGGTGTCCCCCGCGGCGTCCTTGCCGGACAGGACGAGCGGGTTGAGCAGGAGGATGTACGCCATCGCCATGAAGGTGGTGATGCCGCCGCGGACCTCGCGGGCGAGCGTGGATCCCCGCGTGGATATGTGGAAGTACCGATCGAGCCAGGGCCCGCTGCCGACCGGGACGGGGGGTTCCGTGCCGGCGTCTTCGGCTGTGGACCTGGGCTCGACTGAGGGGTGGGTCATGGGGCCGTCTCCCAAGTTTCATAGGGGGTTGGGATGTGCACGACGCGGGGGACGGCCCGAGACGAACGGGGGTGTTGCGGTGGTGCGACCGGCGCCGGGGTGGCCGTTGGTTGAGCTGTTGCCCGGCGCCGGGGTGCCTCCCCCAAGCTCTTCCAGCAGGGGGGACCCCAGCGCCCACCCGCGCCGTCGTGCGGCACGACTGCCCGCCACGGCGGCGGGGGGACGGATTACGCCGTGCCCGTGAGGTGTTCGGGACGTACCGGCGTCCTGTTCAGCTCCAACCCCGTCGCGTTGCGGATCGCCGCGAGCACGGCCGGAGTTGATGACAGCGTCGGGGCCTCGCCCACGCCGCGCAGGCCGTACGGGGCGTGGTCGTCGGCCAGTTCGAGGACGTCCACCGGGATCGTCGGCGTGTCCAGGATCGTGGGGATCAGGTAGTCCGTGAACGACGGGTTCTTCACCTTCGCCGTCTTCGGGTCGACGACGATCTCCTCCATGACCGCGATGCCCAGTCCCTGGGTCGTACCGCCCTGGATCTGACCGGTCACGGACAGCGGGTTGAGCGCCTTGCCGACGTCCTGGGCGCAGGCCAGTTCGATGACCTTGACCAGGCCCAGCTCGGTGTCGACCTCCACCACGGCGCGGTGCGCGGCGAAGGAGTACTGGACGTGGCCGTTGCCCTGGCCGGTGCGCAGGTCGAAGGGCTCGGTCGGGCGGTGCCGCCACTCGCGCTCGATCTCCACGACCTCGTCGCCCAGGACGTCCACCAGGTCGGCGAGCACCTCTCCCCCGTCGGTGACGACCTTGCCGCCCTCCAGCAGCAGCTCCGCCGTCGCCCAAGCCGGGTGGTACGAGCCGAACTTGCGGCGCCCGATCTCCAGGACCTTCTCGCGGACCAGCTCGCAGGCGTTCTTCACGGCGCCCCCGGTGACGTACGTCTGCCGGGACGCGGACGTCGAACCGGCCGACCCGACCTGCGTGTCCGCCGGGTTGATCGTCACCTGGGCGATGCCCAGCTCGGTCCGGGCGATCTGCGCGTGGACGGTGACGCCGCCCTGGCCGACCTCCGCCATCGCCGTGTGCACGGTGGCGACGGGTTCCCCCGCGATGACCTCCATGCGGACCCTGGCGGTGGAGTAGTCGTCGAAGCCCTCGGAGAAGCCGACGTTCTTGATGCCGACCGCGTAGCCCACACCGCGTACGACGCCTTCGCCGTGCGTGGTGTTGGACAGGCCGCCGGGCAGTTGCCGTACGTCCACGCCCTCGGAGCTCTCCCACTGGCGCTCCGGCGGCAGGGGCATCGCCTTGACGCGGCGCAGGAGTTCGGCGACCGGCGCCGGGGAGTCGACCACCTGGCCGGTGGGCATGACCGCGCCCTGGGACATCGCGTTGCGCTGCCGGAACTCCACCGGGTCCATGCCGAGCCTCTTGGCGAGCTCGTCCATCTGCGCCTCGTAGGCGAAGCACGCCTGGACCGCGCCGAAGCCGCGCATGGCGCCACAGGGCGGGTTGTTGGTGTAGAGGGCGATGGCCTCGATGTCGACGTCGTCGACGACGTAGGGGCCGACCCCGAGCGAGGAGGCGTTGCCGACCACCGCCGGGGAGGAGGACGCGTAGGCGCCGCCGTCGAGGACGATCCGGCACTTCACATGGGTGAGCTTGCCGTCCTTCGTCGCTCCGTGCTCGTAGTACAGCTTCGCCGGGTGGCGGTGGACGTGCCCGAAGAAGGACTCGAACCGGTTGTAGACGATCTTGACCGGCTTCCCGGTGCGCAGGGCGAGCAGACAGGCGTGGATCTGCATCGACAGGTCCTCGCGACCGCCGAAGGCGCCGCCGACACCGGCCAGGGTCATCCGGACCTTGTCCTCGGGCAGGCCGAGGACGGGTGCGATCTGGCGGAGGTCGGCGTGCAGCCACTGGGTGGCGATGTAGAGGTCCACGCCGCCGTCCTCGGCGGGGACGGCGAGACCGGACTCGGGGCCGAGGAAGGCCTGGTCCTGCATGCCGAAGTGGTATTCGCCCTCGACGATGACGTCGGCCCGCTCGCGTGCCGTCGCCACGTCGCCGCGGACGATGGGCTGGCGGTGGACGATGTTCGGGTGCGGGACGTGGGCGGCGATGGGGGTCCCCCCTGGACCGGAGCCTGTCGTAGGTCCTTGGGGGAGATCCGTGCGGTTGTCGTGGACGAGGATCGCGTCCGGGGCGAGCGCGGACGCCTCGTCCGTGATGACCGGGAGTTCGCGGTACTCCACCTTGATCTTGGCGGCGGCGCGACGGGCGGTCTCCGGGTGGTCGGCGGCGACGATCGCGACGGGCTCGCCGTGGTGACGTACCTTGCCGTGGGCGAGGACCGGGGTGTCCTGGATCTCCAGGCCGTAGTTCCTCACATCGGTCGGCAGGTCGTCGTAGGTCATGACGGCGTGGACGCCGGGTGTGGCCAGGGCCTCGCTCGTGTCGATCGACACGATCTCGGCGTGAGCGACCGTGGAGCGCAGGATGTGGCCCCAGAGCATGTCCTCGTGCCACATGTCGGACGAGTACGCGAACTCGCCGGTGACCTTGAGCGTACCGTCCGGGCGGAGCGTGGACTCGCCGATGCCGCCCTTGGTCCGCGAGCCCTGCGTGATCTTCGTGGGAACGCCGATGGCCGCCATGGTCAGGCCCCCTCGGACTGCCGGGCGGCCGCCAGGCGGACCGCGTCCATGATCTTCTCGTAGCCGGTGCAGCGGCACAGGTTGCCGGACAGGGCCTCGCGGATGTCCGCGTCGGTCGGGTTCGGGTTGCGCTCCAGCATCTCGTCGGCGGCGACCAGCAGGCCGGGCGTGCAGAAGCCGCACTGGACTGCGCCGGCGTCGATGAACGCCTGCTGGACGGGAGAGAGCGCTGCGCGCGGGGACGAGCCGGTTCCCTCGCCGGTCTGCGGGTCGGTGCCCTTGGCCTGCCACCGTTTGGCCTCGTCCAGAGACGTGCCGCACGCCCCGGTCCCGCAGGACCGCTGCTCGGCGTGGTCCGCGAGCCCCTCGACCGTGACCACCTCGCGGCCCTCCACCTGCCCGGCCGCGACCAGACACGAACACACCGGCACGCCGTCCAGACGGACCGTGCACGAGCCGCACTCGCCCTGTTCGCAGGCGTTCTTGGAGCCCGGCAGGCCCAGCCGTTCGCGCAGCACGTACAGCAGGGACTCGCCCTCCCAGACGTCGTCGGCCTCCTGCGGGCGTCCGTTGACCGTGAAGTTGACGCGCATCACGCAGCTCCCTTCGAGGTGCGGCGGGTGCCGCGGTACGACTCCCAGGTCCAGGTCAGCGTGCGGCGCGCCATGACCCCGACCGCGTGGCGGCGGTAGCCGGCGGTGCCCCGGACGTCGTCGATCGGGTTGCAGGCGGCGGCGCACAGCTGCGCGAACTGCTGGGTGACGGAAGGGGTGATGATGCTGCCGTTGTCCCAGAAGCCGCCCTCCTCCAGGGCCGCGTTCAGGAACTCCTCGGCGGCCTTGGCCCGCACGGGCGTGGGCGCGGCGGAGCCGATGCCGGTGCGGACCGTGCGGGACTCGGGGTGCAGGGCGAGCCCGAAGGCGCACACCGCGATCACCATGGCGTTGCGGGTGCCGACCTTCGAGTACTGCTGGGGGCCGTCGGCCTTCTTGATGTGGACGGCGCGGATCAGCTCGTCGGGGGCGAGCGCGTTGCGCTTGACGCCGGTGTAGAAGGCGTCGATCGGGATGAGGCGGGTGCCGCGGGCCGCGGACTCCACCTCGACCTCGGCGCCCGCCGCGAGCAGGGCCGGGTGGGCGTCGCCGGCCGGGGAGGCCGTGCCGAGGTTGCCGCCGACGCCGCCGCGGTTGCGGATCTGCGGGGAGGCCACCGTGTGGGAGGCGAGGGCCAGGCCCGGCAGTTCGGCCCGCAGGTCCTCCATGATCTTGGTGTAGGGGACCGAGGCGCCGAGGCGCACGCTGTCCTCACCGACCTCCCACTCGTAGAGATCGCCGATGCGAGTGAGGTCCATCAGATGCTCGGGCCGGCGGTGGTCGAAGTTGATCTCGACCATCACATCGGTGCCACCCGCAATCGGTACGGCGCTGGGGTGCTCGGCCTTGGCGGCGAGCGCCTCGTCCCAGCTTGCGGGGCGAAGGAAGTCCATGACCGGCTCTCTTCTTCGTCTCGTGGGCGGTACGGATCGAGCCATATCCGGTGCGGCGGGCCCGGCTCGTTCAAGTGCTGTTTTTTCACGGGGAGTGGAGTCAGTACACCGCCGGGTACTCCAACGGGGTCAGTCACCGAAAACATGAAGGAGTTGGCTGGTGAGGGCGACCATCTTGTAGATTCATATGAACGGAGGCCATCCGTAACCTCTCCGGTTTCCCCTGGAAACACGACGCACCGGCGGCGGCAACCGTGAGCACGGCTTCCGAAAAGCCCAGGCCAACGCCCTGGCCGACCGACCATGGATTTCCGGACAAGAACGGCGGCAACGACACATGCGGCTGCGCGCACTGCTGAACACCGACGCGCTGGGGCTGCGGCTGCTCGGCGGCGAGGACGAGCTCGACCGTACCGTGCGCGGTGTGATGACCACGGACCTGAAGGACCCCAGCCGGTACCTCTCCGGCGGTGAACTGGTCCTCACGGGCCTGGCGTGGCGGCACGACCCCGCCGACTCCGAGCCCTTCGTGCGCATCCTGACGAGCGCCGGCGTGGCCGCGCTCGCCGCGGGCGAGGCGGAGCTGGGCGACGTCCCGGACGACCTGATCGTGGCCTGCGCCCGGCACCGGCTGCCGCTGTTCGCCGTCCATGAGTCGGTGGCGTTCGCCACGATCACCGAGCACGTCGTACGGCAGGTGTCCGGCGAGCGGGCCGGGGACCTGGCGGCCGTGGTGGACCGGCACCGGCGGATGATGACCCCCGGCCCGGCGGGCGGCGGCCCGGACGTCGTCCTGGACCTGCTCCACTCCGACCTGGACCTGCGGGCCTGGGTGCTCTCCCCCACCGGCCTGACCATCGCCGGGCCGACGCCCGGTCTCGCCGCGGACGTGTGCGCCAGGCTGGCGGCCGAGCATCTGGCGGCGACGCGCACCGGGCGCCGGGGACCGCACCGGGTGACGCTGGGCGCGACGACGTACTCCCTCTTCCCGATCCGCGGCAGCGGCAGCGGCCGGACCGGCGGCGCCTCGCGGGACGTGCGCGAGACGGTGCTGTCCGACTGGCTGCTCGCGGTCGAGGCGGACGCCGGGGACTGGGCCGAGGAGCGGCTCGACCTGCTGCACGGCGTCACCCAGCTGATCGCGGTCGAACGGGACCGGCGCGACGCGGCGCGCACCGTGCGGCGGCGGCTCGCGCAGGAGGTCCTGGAGCTGGTGCAGACGGGAGCCGCGCCCGCCGAGATAGCGGCCCGGCTGCGGGTCGCCGCGCCCGTGCTGCTGCCGGGGCTGGGGTCGGCGCCCCACTGGCAGGTCGTGGTGGCCCGGGTCGAGTGGGACGGCGGGGAGGTCGAGAGCGGGCCGGTCGCCCAGGCACTGCTGGAGGAGATCCTCGTCGACGCCCTCCCCGGCTCTTCGAACAAGGGGTACCTCGGGTCCACCGGCCCGGAGCACTCCGACCGCATCGCGGTGGCCCACACCGGGGACGAGGCGATCGCGCTCGTGCCGCTTCCGTCCGTGTCCTCCGAGCAGGACGGTTCCGAGCAGGGCGTCCTGGCCGACGCCCTGCTTCAGGCCGTACGGGAGCCGCTGTCCGCGGGCCTCGCCGACGACGGCCGGCTCACGCTGGGCGTCAGCGCCGCGGTGCACTCGGCGGAGGGGCTGCGCGGCGCCCTGGAGGAGGCGCGGCACGCCCGCCGGGTCGCCGCCGCCCGCCCGGGCCGGGTGTGCGCGGCCGGCCACCAGGAGCTGGCTTCGCACGTGCTGCTGCTGCCGTTCGTCCCGGACGACGTGCGCCGGGCCTTCACGGCCCGTCTGCTGGATCCGTTGCGCGACTACGACCGCCGGCACCGCGCCGAGCTGATCCCCACCCTGGAGGCGTTCCTGGAGTGCGACGGCTCCTGGACCCGTTGCGCGACCCGGCTCCACCTGCACGTCAACACGCTGCGATACCGGGTAGGGCGTATCGAGCAGTTGACGAGCCGGGACCTCTCGCGCCTGGAGGACAAGCTCGATTTCTTCCTCGCGTTGCGCATGAGCTGAGGTCAGGGCGGTGGTGCACCGGTGGCCCCACCGCCCGCCGGTGCCCACGACTTTGTGAAATCCTTCACCCACCCTCTTGGCCCCGTGCCGCAGTTGGTGCTGGAATGCCGCCACCACCTAAAGCTCGATGGCGTGCTCGGGAGGGCAACGTGGCGCATACCGCCATGTCTGGTACCGGAACGACCGCAGCAGACGATCCACTCCAGACCGCGGTATGGCGGCTGCGCTCGCGCGCCTGCTGGGCCGACGCGGCGGCCCTCCTCCACCCGGAGACGGCCGAGGCGTCCCTCCAGCGGGCCGCGCTGCTGGTCGAGCGGTGCCTGTACACGGAGCAGGGCTGGGAGGAGGCCGAGGACGCGCTGCGCACGGCCGAGGCACAGGCCCACAGCGACGAGGAACGGGGCGCGGCCGCTTGTGAACGCGGGCAGCTTGCGTACGCGGCCACGCTGCACGGTGTGCGGGACCGTGCGGACGAGGCGCGGGCGGCGCTGGGCCGGGCCGCCGCGCTGCTGCCGCCGGGTGCGCCGGGACGGGCGCTGCTGGACTTCCGGCGCGGACTGCTCTCCGAGAACCTGGCCCGCTCCCCGCAGGCGGCTCGTGCGGCCTACCGGCGCGCCCACGCGGGCGCCGCCGCGTACGGCGACGCGCTGCTGCTCTCCTTCACCTGGCGGCACCTGGCGGGGCTCGCCCTGCGGGACGGCGAGGTGGCGGAGGCGCGGCACGGCTTCGCCGAGTCGCTGCGGATCCGCGAGGAGCTCGGGTACCTCGTCGGTACGGCACCGGCGCTGGCGTCGCTCGCGGACGCGGAGTCCGAACCGGAGGCGTCCCGACTGCGCGCGGAGGCCGGGAGGCTGTTCCGGCTGCTGGGGGGCGTGCCGACGTGGCTGGCGCGGCAGCTGACGCCGATGAACCCGGCCACACCGTAGGGGTTTGCCCACTTCCGTCCCGTTCTGTCCTCAGAAGAAGCTGAGAAATTGCTGTGCCAGGCTGGCGCGCCGACCCCTTGGCCACCCCCTGGAGGAGCACCCCGATGACCGTCGTCAACGGCTTGCCCGCGCACGTGTTGTTCGTCCACTTCGTCGTCGTCCTCGTCCCGCTGAGCGCACTGGCGCTCGTCGTCAGCGCACTGTGGCCGAAGGCCGCGCGGCGGCTGGGGCTGATCCTGCCCGTGCTCGCCTTCGTCACACTGGTGACCGTTCCTCTGACCTCCCACGCGGGTGAGTGGCTGGAGCGGCACGTCGACAGCGACCCTCTGGTGCGCAAGCACGCCGAGCTCGGGGACGGTCTGCTGCCGTGGGCCCTGGGCCTGTTCCTGCTGGCGACGGCCGTGTGGTGGACCGCCCGCCGGACGCCGGCGCCGCAGGGCGGCACGGCCGGGCCTCGCGGCGGCGCGGTCGTCCGGATGGCCGCGGCCGTGCTGTCCCTGGTCGTGGCCGTGGGCGCGGTGGTCGACGTGTACCGCATAGGCGACTCCGGCGCGAAGGCGGCCTGGCACGACGCCTTCTCGAAGACCGCCACCGGTCACGGGGACTGAGATCAGCCGCTCACAGGCTCCGGACGAACGTCCACAGGGCGTCGTGGAACGCGGGGTCGCGGGCCAGGAGGACGACGGCGGCGAGGAGGACGACGGCGGCGAGGAGGACGACGGCGGCGGCGGGGGCGACGAACGCCGCCCGCCCGCCGAGGCCGGCCCGGCCCGCCGGCCCGGCCGGTCCCGGTACCGCCGCCCGGCCCGCTGCCCTGTTTCGAACATCACCATCGGTCACCCCCGTGGGACGGTCGCCCCCTCTCCGGCCGACACGCAGGGGAACGCCGGAGCGGTTCCCTCATCCTGCGACCGCAAGGAGGCCCCCGTCAGGAGGACCCCGTGAAGTGCTCCCGTACGAGTGACTGCACCACTGTCAGGTCCTGGGCGGCCAGCGCGTCGAGCAGGGCCGTGTGCTCGGCGGCGTCGGCGAGCAGGTCGGCGCGGCCGCGGAAGGAGGGGGCTTCGATCAGGGGCCACTGGGCGCGGCGGTGCAGGTCGTCGGCGATCCGCAGGAGTTGCTCGTTGCCGGCGAGGGCGAGGACCGCGCGGTGGAAGGCGCGGTCCGACTCGGCGTAGGTCGCCCGGCACCCGGAGGACGCCGCGCGGACGGTGGCCTCGGCCAGCGGGCGCAGCTCCGCCCAGCGCTCGGCGGGGACCGTGCGGGCGAGCCGCAGCATCACCGGGACCTCGATCAGGGCCCGGATCTCGGCGAGTTCGGCCAGTTCACGGGCGCTGCGCACGACGACACGGAAGCCCCGGTTGGGCACGACCTCGACCGCGCCCTCCAGGGCCAGCTGCTGCATCGCCTCGCGCACCGGTGTGGCGGACACCCCGAACCGTTCGGCGAGCGCGGGCGCCGAGTAGACCTCACCGGGAGTGAGCTCGCCCCTGACCAGCACGGTGCGCAGGGCGTCGAGTATCTGCCCGCGGACGGAGGCCCGCTGGACGACGGGACGCCCGTCCTCCACGGGCCACCCGGCGGCCACGTCCTCCCGTACGCGCGGACGCGGGATCGGCGGCTCGCTGTGGGTGTGCTCACCGCGCGTGGCGCCCGTGGCGGCGGCCCGCTCGCGGACCTCGTCCCCCGGCCGCAGCTGGTGCGGCACCCGTGCGGCCTGCGTACGGGGTGCCGCTCCCCCCGTCTCGGTAGAGCCCTCCGCGCGGCGGGAACGGGCCTGCTCCACGGGCTCCTCCTCCGGTCTTGCGGCGTCCTGCCCTCTGCGATTCGTTCACGACGGTTGTTTACCGCTCGTAAAGCACGTTAGGCACCTTACGCTCCGGTTCCCCCACAGACCACCTCCGATAAGGAGAGCCTCCTTCGTACACCTGGTCCAGCGAGGCGTTCCCGGGGGCTGACGGTCACCGAACTCGGCCCGAGCGAGACGGCTCCCGAAGGTGGCGGCCCGACATCCCTGCCGTCAGGCTCCCCGGAGGCATCCGCACGCCTGTGACGCCGACCACGTCACCAAGCCGACCCGCATCGCGGTCACTAGAGCGGGCTTCAGGGGACCCTGGCGACCAACTACGGTCGCAGTACCGTAAGATCCAGCCACGGATGAGGCCCCGCGCGACCCACACGCGTTTCACACGTTCCTCACTTGTCGCAGGAACTTTCCGTGGAACCACCGGTACGGGTAGTCTTGTTCGAACTCAACTCCCGCCCCTCAAGCGGCAGTTCGAGCAGAACGCCGTCCAGGGCATTCCCTTGCACATCCTTGGCGGCCTCTTGCCCCGAAACCCCCTGAGGGGCGGCGGAATTGGGCCACTATGGCGGGCGTTACGCCCTATCCCAATGCAAGGGACCCCAGATGAGACTGACCGACATATCGCTGAACTGGCTGCTTCCGGGCGCCGTACTGCTCCTGGGCACGCTGGTGGCGGTGGCGGTGCTCGCGCGTGGCAAGCGCTCCTCCGGGGGGAACGCGAGCGCGGACGACTCGTGGGAACGCGCCGAGGAGCGCCGCAGGCGCAAGGAGACCATCTACGCCACCGCCTCCTATGCACTCCTCTTCTGCTGTGCGGCCGTCGCCGCGGCGCTCTCCTTCCACGGCCTGGTCGGCTTCGGCCAGCAGAACCTCGGCCTGACCGACGGCTGGGAGTACCTGGTCCCGTTCGGCCTGGACGGTGCGGCCATGTTCTGCTCCGTGCTCGCCGTCCGCGAGGCCAGCCACGGCGACGCGGCGCTCGGCTCCCGGATCCTGGTGTGGACGTTCGCGGCGGCGTCCGCCTGGTTCAACTGGGTGCACGCGCCCAGGGGCGTCGACCACGCGGGCGCCCCGCAGTTCTTCGCCGGCATGTCGCTGTCCGCCGCTGTGCTGTTCGACCGCGCACTGAAGCAGACCCGCCGCGCCGCACTGCGCGAGCAGGGCCTGGTGCCGCGTCCGCTGCCGCAGATCCGTATCGTCCGCTGGCTGCGGGCGCCCCGTGAGACGTACAGGGCCTGGTCGCTGATGCTCCTCGAGGGTGTGCGCAGCCTGGACGAGGCCGTCGAGGAGGTCCGCGAGGACCGGCGCCAGAAGGAGCTGAACAAGGCGCGCCGCCGCGAGCAGCAGCGGGCCGAGCGCGCGCAGTTGAAGGCGCTCAGCCGCGGCCACCGCGCGCTGACCGGCGGCAACGGCGGACGTCAGGTCGAGGTGCAGACCGTCGAGCGGGCCCCCGCACCGGTCTCCTCGGAGCCTGCCATACCCGCGGGGGAACTGCCCTCACGTACCCGCCCCTCGCTCCAGCCCGTCCGGAACTCCGCCGCTGACCCGATCACGGTCGACCTCACCGCCGAGGACGACACCATGGCCCTGCCGCGGCTCGACTCCCTGGAGCGCAAACTCAAGGATCTTGAACAGCAGTTCGGCTGAGACCGGACACCATCCCGGGAAGGGGGCGCGGCTCAATGCCGCGCCCCCTTCCCGTTGTTGACCTCTTCCCTTCGGCGCGCGCCCTGCCGGCGCCGCCTCAGGCGGCGTCCGCACCGAGGTCGAACCACACCGCTTTTCCCACGCCGTGCGCCCGCACGCCCCACGCGTCCGCCAGTGACTGCACGAGGACCAGTCCCCTGCCGTGCGTACCGTCGTCGCCGCTCGGTGCGTGCAGCCTCGGCCTGCGTCCCACGAAGTCCCTCACCTCCACGTGGAGTCCGCGGGACGAGACGGTCGCGGTGAGGACCGCGTCGCGGTCGGTGTGGATGAGCGCGTTGGTCACCAGCTCACTCGTGAGCAGTTCGGCTATCTCCGAGCGTCCCGGCCTTCCCCAGTGCCGCAGCAACTCCCTGAGCGCTCTGCGCACTTCGGGTACCGCCCGTAAGTCCGCCCGCCCCAGCCGGCGCCTGAGCTGGGCGGCCGCCGACCGGTCCGTCAGCGTGTCGGTCGCTTCCTCCGTCGTCTTCGCCGAGGAGGCCCCGATCACCACGGGACCGCCCCCTCGTGCTCGCCTCTTCATGACCCCCGCCCCGTAGGTGGATGCCGGTTCCCCTCTACTCGAACACCTCCACGGACATGCATGCCCCGCCTCCGGATCGGCAGTCATGGTGACGGCGTTTCTCCTCGACTTCCGGACACGGGGACGTCCCTGGGTGACGCCGTATCAGTCGCCATTACTCCAAACGAATTATTATTCATATTGTCGGTATGTCGGATATGACACAGATCAGGATGGTCTGTACGTTCAATCACGCATCGGCTTTCAGCCGACGTCTCTCAGACAGGAGAAGTGTCATGGCAACGCGTTCCACCGTTGTAACCGCCGCGATCGCGGCTGCCGCGGCCCTGGCGGCCACCGGCATCACCTACGCCAACGCGGCTTCCGAGCCGGCCCAGGCGGCCCCCGTCGCCCCGGTCGCCGCGGCCCCCGCTGCCGCCCCCGCCCTCCCGCAGGGCGGCAACGGCGACAACAACAACAGCAAGGGCAACGAGGGCCGTGAGGACCACGACCGGGGCGAGGATGAGGACCGCAACCGCGACCGCGACCGCGACCGCGACCGCGACCGCGACCGCGACCGCGGCTTCGAGCACGAGTACTACGGCAAGGTCCGCATCAACGAGCGTGAGTACCCGGCCATCCCGGACGGCTGCGTCACGATCGTCAGCGGTCTCGGCTCCAAGAGCCTCAACATCCGCAATGACAGCAAGAAGACCGTCGAGGTCTTCTCCGGGGCCACCTGCGACAACGGCGCTCCCATCGCCGTCGTCGGCCCCTGGAGCCAGAGCGACGGGGTGCACCCCCGTCACGTCAGGGGCGGCGTGAAGGTCAAGCACGGCGTCGTGGGCAGCTTCCGCGTGATCCGTCACCACCACGAGGACCACGACAAGGGCGACCGCGGCGAACGCGACTGACCGAAACCGTCCGCATGACACACAACGAGAACCCCGGCCCGCCGGAATCGGGCCGGGGTTCCGGTCTCGGAGCCTCGCACAGCGAGGCGCGCCGCGTCAGGGCCGTGGCACGTTGCGCAGGTTGGAGCGAGCCATCTGCACCATGCGGCCGACACCGCCCTCCAGCACGATCTTCGAGGCGGACAGGGCGAAGCCCGTCACCATCTCGGCGCTGATCTTCGGCGGGATGGACAGGGCGTGCGGATCGGTGACGACATCGACCAGCGCCGGACCCTTGTGCCTGAAGGCGTCCTTCAGGGCGCCCGCGAGCTGCTTGGGCTTCTCCACCCGTATGCCGTACGCGCCGCACGCGCGCGCCACGGCCGCGAAGTCGGGGTTCTTGGTGGCGGTGCCGTACGAGGGCAGTCCGGAGACCATCATCTCCAACTCCACCATGCTGAGCGAGGAGTTGTTGAACACGACCACCTTCACCGGCAGATCGTACTGCACCAGGGTGAGGAAGTCGCCCATCAGCATGGAGAACCCGCCGTCACCGGACATCGACACCACCTGCCGGCGCCGGTCGGTGAACTGGGCCCCGATCGCCATCGGCAGTGCGTTCGCCATCGAGCCGTGGGAGAACGAACCGATGATGCGGCGGCGGCCGTTGGGCGAGATGTAGCGGGCGCCCCACACGTTGCACATCCCGGTGTCGATCGTGAACACGGCGTCGTCATCGGCCACTTCGTCCAGGACTGAGGCCACGTACTCCGGGTGGATCGGAACGTGCTTGTCGACCTTGCGCGTGTACGCCTTGACGACGCCTTCCAGCGCGTCGGCGTGCTTCTTGAGCATCTTGTCGAGGAAGCGCCGGTTCTCCTTGGTCCGCACGCGCGGGATGAGACAGCGCAGGGTCTCCTTGGCATCGCCCCACACCGCGAGATCCAGCTTGGAGCGGCGGCCCAGGTTCTCCGGACGGACGTCGATCTGGGCGATCTTCACGTCCTTCGGCAGGAAGGCGTTGTACGGGAAGTCGGTGCCCAGCAGGATCAGCAGATCGCACTCGTGGGTGGCCTCGTAGGCGGCGCCGTAGCCGAGCAGGCCGCTCATGCCGACGTCGTACGGGTTGTCGTACTGGATCCACTCCTTGCCGCGCAAGGCGTGCCCCACCGGGGACTTGATCTTCCCGGCGAACTCCATCACCTCGGCGTGCGCACCCCGGGTGCCGCTGCCGCAGAAGAGGGTGACCTTCTCCGCCTCGTCGATCATCGCCACGAGCCGGTCGATCTCGGCGTCACCCGGGCGGACGCTGGGCCGGGAGGTGACGAGGGCGGTCTCGGCGGACCGGTCGGGGGCGGGCTGGGCGGCGATGTCGCCGGGGAGCGAGACGACGCTCACGCCGCTGCGGCCGATCGCGTGCTGGATGGCCGTCTGCAGCAGGCGGGGCATCTGCTGGGGGTTGGATATCAGCTCGCTGTAGTGGGAGCACTCGCGGAACAGCTGGTCGGGGTGGGTCTCCTGGAAGTACCCGAGGCCGATCTCGCTGGAGGGTATGTGCGAGGCGAGGGCGAGCACCGGGGCCATCGAGCGGTGGGCGTCGTACAGGCCGTTGATGAGGTGGAGGTTGCCGGGCCCGCAGGAGCCGGCGCAGGCGGTCAGCCCGCCGGATATCTGGGCCTCGGCGCCGGCCGCGAAGGCGGCGGTCTCCTCGTGCCGTACGTGCACCCAGTCGATCGCGGAGTTGCGGCGCACGGCGTCCACGATCGGGTTGAGGCTGTCGCCGACCACCCCGTACAGGCGTTTGACCCCCGCCCGCACGAGGATGTCGACGAACTGGTCCGCGACGTTCTGCTTGGCCATGAATCCACGCACCCCTTCGCTGTCCCTGGATCCATGTATCCACACGGACCGCGATCACGCCTCCCAGACGGCGACCGCCGTACGGTCATCGGCGTAGCCCTTCACCCTCACCAGCGTGTCGGCGAGGAAGGCCGTCAGACCCGGCGCCTCGCCCGTGGACCAGCGGGCCGTCAGGTGTTCGGCGAGTTCGGGTTCGTCGCGCAGCGGGTCGGCGAGGCCGCCGGAGCACAGCAGGAGCGTGTCCCCCGGCTGGGCGACGGAGGCACGGAACAGAAAGGGTGAACGGGGCGGCTCGAGGGCCGGTTCGTACGGGCTCGGGGGTGTGGTGATGCCGAGGTCCATGGTGAGCCGGTCGCCCTCGGGGGCGGAGGGCAGGGAGCCGAAGCCGACCACCGGCTCGCCGGCGGTGTCGGCGGCGCACGGTTCGATGTCCTGCCACTCGCCGTCCCGCAGCCGGAACAGTCCGCCGGCGCCGACACCGAAGAAGACGCGGATACGGCAGACGGGGTCGGCGGGCAGCAGCAGACAGCGCAGGTCGGCGGTGTACTCGTCCGGGTCGGCGCCCTGGGCGGCGGCGCCGGCGCGGAGTTTGCCGAGGCTTCGGTCGGTGAGCCGTTGCAGGCCTGACTTCAGTTCGCCGCGCCGGGCGGACCGGATGTCCTCGCCGAGGCGGAGGTGACTGCGCCCGACGGCACGGCCGATCCAGTGACACGCCTCGGCGGCTGCACGGTGGGCGCCGGGCGTGCCGCGTCGGCCGGTGGCCACGGCGACGAGCACGAGGGCCTGGTCCCCCGTACCGAAGCGGGCGGTGAGCAGGCAGTCGCGTCGCGGCTCGCCCCGAAAGCGGGCCGAGTCCCCGCGCGCGGAGACCGCCCGCAGGGTGCAGGACCCGAACCGGGCCCCGTCCAGCGCGGTGTCGGGGACCAGGTCGGCGAGATGGTCGGGGTCGGCCGGCGGGAGGGCGTTGGGCTCCGGGTCGTAGGTGGGCGGGCCGGAGCCGATGTAGTCCACCGGGGGCGGGGTGCGCGGGAGGGGCGGCGGAGGCGGGGCGTCCGACGGCGCGTCAGGGCGCGACGGTTTCGGCGCGGTCACGCCGGACGCGGGCTGCGGGGTGTCGGCCGGTGGCTTCGGCGGGTCGGCCGGTGTCCTCGGCGGGTCGGCCGGTGGCTTCAGGGGGTCGGCCGGTGGCTTCGGCGGGTCGGCCGGTGGCTTCGGGGTGGACGGGAAGGTGACCGGGCCCGGTGGGAGGGTGGACGGGTGCTCCCAGGGTGCGCGGGCCTCGGGCCGGGCACTGGGGCCGGGGGCGTCCTTCTCCTGGGGGCCGCTTCCCCGCGCCGCATCCTGCCCCACCGTCCCCGCGGCGGAGGCGAAGCGGTCGTCGAGGCTGTCGGGCGCGGGAGCCGGTCCCGTGTCCCCGGTGGAGTCGTCGTACAACTGCCCCCACCAGTCGTCCTGGTGGCCGGTGGACCTGTCCCCCTGCTGACTCATGCCGCCAATTGTCCACCGCCGGAGGCGGTTGAAAACGGGGCATCAGGAAATTCCGGCCGGGCGACCGTCCCGTGCTCGGCGTGTCGGACGACGCCTCGAACGGTGATACGGACCGGCCGGGAACGAAGGTCGCCGCCGGACGGTCCCACCCCCCACAGGGGAACCGTCCGGCGGCACCACGGTGACGGGCCGGCACGCCTCCGGAGCCCCGTCACGTCTTGTGGGCTGCACCGACGTCACCTTGGCAGAGGGGCGGGGGCTGCCGCGATGATGTCGGCAGGCGGGTTTGCGCCGTGGCCGTTACCCGCCACGGCGCTCGCCGCCGGACTTGTCGTCGGGGAGGGACGGACGGTTGATGCTGGCAGCGATAGGCCTGGACGAGACGCACGAGTCCGCGTACCGGGCACTGGTGTCCGTGGGGGCCGCGGACGTGCCCGATCTGGCGCGGCGGCTGATGCTCGGTGAGCAGGACACCGAGCGCGCCCTGCGCGGACTGGAGCGGCGGGGACTCGCCGCCCAGTCGTCGGGGCGGCCCGGCCGCTGGGTCGCGGCACCGCCCGGCGTGGCGCTGGGCGCGCTGCTCGCCCAGCAGCGGCACGAGCTGGAGCAGGCCGAACTCGCTGCCGCGCTGCTGGCCGAGGAGTACCGGGCGGCGGCCTCCGAGCCCGCGGTGCACGACCTGGTCGAGGTGGTGATCGGCGCGTCCGCGGTCACCCAGCGGTTCCTGCAGCTCCAGCTCGGCGCGGCCGAGGAGGTGTGCGCCCTGGTCACCGGCAACCCGGTCGCCGTGACCGGCACGGAGAACGACGCGGAGGAGCAGGCGGCCGAACGCGGGGTCCGTTACCGGGTGGTGGTGGAGCGGGCGGTGCTCGACCGGCCCGACGGCATCAGCGAGCTGACCTCCGCGCTCGGCCGCGACGAGCAGGTGCGGGTCGTCGAGACGGTGCCGACCAAGCTGGTGGTCGCCGACCGGTCGCTGGCCATGGTGCCGCTCACCTCGCACACGTCGGAGCCGGCCGCGCTCGTCGTCCATGCCAGCGGGCTGCTGGAGCTGCTGTCCGGGCTGTTCGAGTCGGTGTGGCGGGACGCGCTGCCGCTCAGGCTCGGCGCGTCCGGCGTCACCGAGCAGGGCCCGGACGGTCCCGACGGCACCGATCTGGAGGTGCTGTCCCTGCTGCTGGCGGGCCTGACCGACGCGAGCGTCGCCAAACAGCTCGACCTGGGCCTGAGGACGGTACAGCGCCGGGTGAAACGGCTGATGGAACTGACCGGGGTGACGACCCGTCTGCAACTGGGCTGGCAGGCGTACGAGCGGGGCTGGGTGGCCCGGAGCTGAGCCGACACATCGGATCTCTTCCTTCCTATTGACCCTCCGACGCCTCCTCTTTACGTTTTCACGCGGGACAGATCCGATGACTGCCGAGCCGCCGGGAGGCAACCGTGCCCAGTCCGTCCAGACGTACCGTCCTGGCCACCGGATCCGCCCTCGGCGGTGCGCTGTTCGCCGGGGGCCTGCCCGCGCAGGCGACAGCAGCCGACCGCTCGGGCGGCACGGGCGGCACCACCGACCCCTGGCGCACCGTCCTGGACGACGCCGACCTCGTCTGGCAGCGGATGCCGGCGACCTGGTACGAGGGCCCATTCCTGGGCAACGGCTTCCTCGGCTCGGGCATCTACGCCGAGCCCGGCGGCGAGACACGGGCCGTCCGCTTCAACGTCCAGCACTCCCAGGTGCAGGACCACCGCCCCGAGTTCGGCTCGCTGTTCGGCCTTGCGCGGCTGCCGATCGGGTACTTCACGCTGGAGCCGGTGGGCACGATCACCGCCGTGGACTGGCGGCTCGGGCTGCACGACGCCGAACTGACCGGCACCCTCACCACCGACCGGGGCACGCTCACCCTGCGGGTTCTGGTGCACACCTCCCGCTCGCTGCTCGCCGTGGAGGTCACGCCGAGCGCGGGCGAACGCGGCTTCCGCTGGGTCTTCCACCCGGCGGACGCGATCAGTCCGCGCGCCGCCTTCAAGCCCCTGCCGGACGGTTACCAGGGCAACCCGCCCGCGGAGGTCGGCGAACACGACGGTGTCCACACCTCCGTACAGCCGCTGCTGTCGGGCGGTCAGCATGTGACGGCCTGGCGGGAGACGGAAAGGGGCGGGCGGCGCACGCTGTACGCGTACGTCGCGCACTCCTACCCGCGGACCACGGCTCTGAGCACGGCGCTGCGGGCGGTCCGCGACGGGTCCCCGCTGCCGTACGACGCCCTCGCGGTGACCCATCGCGCGTGGTGGCACGCCTACTACCGCAAGAGTTTCCTGTCCCTGCCCGACGCGCGTATCCAGCGCTTCTACTGGATCCAGCTCTACAAGGTCGCCTCGGCGGCCCGCCGCGACGCGCCCGTGATGGCGACGAGCGGCCCCTGGCTGGAGCCCACGCCCTTGGCCCAACACCTGGTGGAACCTCAATGTCCAGCTGGAGTACTGGCTGATCCACGGCTCCAACCACCTGGGATTCGACGCCGTGACGCGGGCCCTCGGCGAGTTCCGCGACAACCTGGCCAAGGAGGTGGCGGCCCCGTACCGCTCGGACTCGCTCGGCATCCCGCGCACCACGGACCCGCACCTGGTGAACGGCGCGGCGGGCACCCTCACCGGCTACGGCGTCGGCATCCCGGGCCAGGACCCGCCGACGCCCGAGGTCGGCAACCTCACCTGGGCCCTGCACAACGTCTGGCTGAGCTACCGCCACACCATGGACGAGTCCGTCCTGCGGGACGTCCTCCATCCCCTGCTGCGCAAGGCGATCAACTACTACCTGCACTTCCTTCAGCCGGGCCCGGACGGCAAGCTGCACCTGCCGGCCACCTTCTCACCGGAGTACGGCGGCAACGGCCGAGACTGCAACTACGACCTCATGCTGCTCACCTGGGGCTGCCGCACGCTGCTCGAGTCGGCCGAACTCCTCGGCATCGACGACGAGTTGGCGCCCCGCTGGCAGGAGGTGCCGGCCCGGCGGGTGCCGTATCCCACCGACGACAACGGTTTCATGATCGGTGCGGACATCCCGTTCGCGAAGTCGCACCGCCACTACTCGCACCTGCTGGCGATCTACCCGCTGTACGAGCTGACCGGCCGCACGCCCGAGGAACACGCCCTCATCGAGAAGTCGCTGGCGCACTGGGTCGGCTTCGAGGGCGCCCTCCAGGGCTACACCTTCACGGGGGCCGCCTCGATGTCCGCGCTGCTCGGCAAGGGCGAGGACGCGCTGAAGTACCTCGGTGAGCTCATGGCCCGCTTCATCCAGGCCAACACCATGTACAAGGAGTCGGGCCCGGTCATCGAGACGCCCCTGTCGGCTGCCCAGTCCCTGCACGACATGGCGTGCCAGTCCTGGGGCGGGGTCGTCCGCGTGTTCCCCGCGCTGCCGGCCGCCTGGGCGGATCTCACTGTGCACGACTTCCGTACGCAGGGCGCCTTCCTGCTGTCCGCCGTGCGCAGGGGCGGAGTGACGCGCTGGGTGCGGCTGGTCAGCGAGGCGGGCGCGCCCTGCGTCGTACGGCACGGTCTGCCGGGCGCGATCGAGGTGCGGGACGGCCGGGGGCACCCGCTGCGGTACGAGACGGTGGACGACGGCACGATCCGTATCCCGCTGCCCAAGGGCGAGTCGGCGCTGATCACCGCGAAGGGCGACCGCCCGGACCTGACGATCGCACCCGTCACGCCGAACGGAACCGCTCCTCGCTGGGGCCTGCCGGCCTGACGGCCGGTCACCTGCGTGGGGGTCGTCCCTCCCTCCAGGCCGTCAAGGCTCTGGGGGGAGGCACGATTGCCGCGGCTAGGACGACCAGCGCCCCCGCTTGGCCTCCATCGCCGCCCTGCCCTGTGCCCCCTTCCTCTTCCAGTCCCGCCGCAGCTCCGCCCGTACGCGCGCGTCCGTCTTCGCCACGATCCACTGGTTCTCCCGCAGCAGCTTCCGGTAGCTCTCCAGGCGCCGCTCCGGCAACTCCCCCGCCTCGACCGCCGCCAGCACCGCGCAGCCCGGCTCCGCCGCGTGCGCGCAGTCGTGGAAGCGGCACCGGTCGGCCAGTTCCTCGATCTCGGAGAAGACCTGCCCGACCCCGCTCTCGGCGTCCCAGAGACCGACCCCGCGCAGCCCCGGCGTGTCGATCAGCACTCCCCCGCCCGGCAGCGCGAGCAGGTTGCGCGTGGTCGTCGTATGGCGGCCCTTCTCGTCCACCTCCCGCGTGGCCTGGACGTGCATGACGTCCTCGCCGAGGAGTGCGTTGGCCAGGGTGGACTTGCCCGCGCCGGACTGCCCGAGCAGCACGGACGTACCGCCGGACAGGATCGCGGTCAGCACGTCGAGCCCTTCGCCCTGCCGCGCGCTGACCGGCAGCACCGGCACGCCGGGCGCGGTGGTCTCCACGTCCTGGACGAAGTACGAGAGCGTCGTCACGTCCGGCACCACGTCGGCCTTGGTGAGTACCACGACCGGCTGCGCCCCGGACTCCCAGGAGAGTGCCGACTTATGCAGCAGTGCCTCACCACTCGAACAGGACATGGCCAGCGCCAGGAACCGCTCGATGCGCCCGAGGTCCAGTTCGGCCGCGAGCGACACACAGATGACGACGTGATCGATGTTAGTGGCCAGCACCTGGCCCTCGGAACGCTTGGAGGACGTGGAGCGCACAAAAGCGGTGCGGCGCGGCAGCAGCGTCCGCACGTACCGCGGATCGCTGCCTTCCGGGTCGACGGCGACCCAGTCCCCCGTGCACACGACCTTCATCGGATCGCGGGGGACGACGAACTCGGTGTCGGCACGGATGATGCCGACCGGGCTGATCACGTCGCACAGGCCACGGTCGACACGCGCGACACGGCCGGGCAGGAGGCCCTGCTCGGCATACGGAGCGAACTCCGCTTCCCATCGCCCGTCCCAGCCGTACGGGGCCAGAGGGTGCAACGAAGCCGAAGAAGTCGAAAGAGAAGAGAGATTCAAGGGGAACCCTTCACAGGGCGGCCCCGGCCGCGCGCACTCACAGGCGCGAAGAAACAGGAAAGATCAGCCGGAGACGACGGAGGTGGAGTGGATGAACTTCTGGTTGCGGGCAGCGCCCATCACAGAGACAGCCATCGGTCACACCTCCCGTTTCTCACTCGGCCGACAGCAGCGGCCAACGGCCACCGCGTGAAGCGGACTTCACCTTAGAGGCGCCCGCATTCGGGCGCCACCGATTTTTCGGCAGGGTCACAGGCCGTGCCGGTCCAGGGCCCCGGCGTTCAGGTCGGATGTCCGGGTTGTGATCATGTGAGTACGTGGAGCGCGAGGACGCGGTGCCGGTCGGCGTGGGCGCGTCGGGCGGCGGCGATGTTGGCCCAGCCGACGAGCTTGAGGACGGAACGGATCAGGTCGCGCAGGACAGGCAGGACGGCGGGGGTGTGGTGGCGGCGAACCTGGCCGGCGTCGGGGATGCGGGCGAACTCGGCCAGCAGCGCGGCGACTTCCCCGCCCTGTGCACGGCGTGGCTCCGGAGGCGGGGCCGCTGCCAGCACGGCAGCGGACGTGGGAGATGATGGAGGAACGGACACGGCATCCTTGCAGATCGTGAAGCTTCAACACCTCCATGATCCGTAAGGGGCCGTGTCTGCTTGCTTCCCGCTCTCCCGCCCGCCGATCACCGTGAACCGGAACAACCCGCCTGAATGCCGGGGCCCTGGCTCCCGCCTCTCCTGCTCGGCGGCCGTCAGCTCGCCCCCTTGCGCACACAGTCGTACTCTGAGAAAAGACGCGTGGTTTTCTGTTCTGGCGGCCACTGCCACTGTTCAGGAGACCAGGATTGCGCTAAGGGGACGGGCAGGGGATCGAGGCGGGACTGGCCGCGAAGTCCGGTGAGATCTTTCCACGCCTGGATGAACGGCAGCGGCGGTTGCTGATAGGGACGGAAGATCCATCGGCCAGCCCCTTTCCGCTGCGGTCGAGGGAGGCGTTGCGCGTAAGCAATGTTGTCGATCTAGTCGGCCGGATCAGACCGTTGAGTAGGGCCAGCCAAAACCGCCACGGTCAAGGTGGGCGATCATTCAGCTGTGTTCCGGCCCCAGCTCCCATAGCAGTCCAGGCAAGTGCGTGAATTTCGATCATGTAGTTCAGCGCGCCTGCATCGACACTCTGATTTTTCAAGGGACCCAGCTGATGGGGAACTCTCACGACGTCTTGACCGCTGATCCGGCTGACGATCGGACCACTCTCGCCAAATGCGAACAACGCTTCGCGGCGGTGCTGGCCGATATCGTCGGCAGCGAGCACGTGTCAGTTGACAGCCACTTCTTCGATGACCTCGGTGCCGACTCGATGACGATGGCCCGTTTCTGCGCCCGGGCGCGCAAGCAGGCCGACCTGCCCTCCGTGTCGATGCCGGACGTCTACAAGCACCCGACGATTCGAAGACTTGCAGCCGCCCTCGCCAACGACGTCTTGACCGCTGATCCGGCTGACGATCGGACCACTCTCGCCAAATGCGAACAACGCTTCGCGGCGGTGCTGGCCGATATCGTCGGCAGC